>JBGPCZ010000197.1:0-9251 GCA_041482015.1 Planctomycetota bacterium
CAGTCGTGGATAGGGATGGTCGCCATAAACAAAACACAGCCAAAAACGGTACCGGTCTTATTGTCCATCAACCATGAGGAGAGGTTCATGAAGGCATCTTGGGTGAGAGGCGCGCTGCTGCTGGCGGCGCTGGCGATCGTTCCGGCGTGCGGCGACAGCACCGCGTTCTTCGTTGGACCTACCGGGCCCACGGGCCCCACGGGACCGCCCGGACCCGGCTCCGAGCCGGCCACCTGGTCCGACCCGATCAACATCTCGCAGAACGTGGTGGCGAGCGACGAGAATTCCTATGGCCAGCAGGCGGTCTTCACCCCGGACGGGCGCCTGCACGTCGTCTACTTCACGTATGACACCGGGACGGGCAGAGATCAGTTGTTCTACACGTCGGCCGCCGATCCCTACACGGCTTGGGACATCCCGGTGCTGGTGACGACGGACCCGAATAGCACGCCTTATGGATTCGACCTCACCGCCGCGACGAACAACAGCGTCCACATCGCGTTCGTGCGGGATGACACCTTCAATGGGTACTCGGATGTGGTCTACACCCGGAACACGGCCGCCCTGCGGCTGGCGTTCACGGAAACGTTGGTCTTCGAGGAGACATCCGCCCAGGACAACATCACTTCCGCGCGCATCCTGATGCGCGGGACCATCGCCCACGTGGTCTGGACGGGCTACGATGGCAGCAACTATTACTACAATTACAGCAATCAAAGCGCCGCCTGGCCCACGACGACCCCGGTGGTCCTCGAGGATCCGTTCCGGTACGTGGACTTCGGCCACTACACGTTCACGAGCGATTCGTCGGGGGCGTTCCACCTGGCGTATTACGTCGTCAACGAGAGCAGGTTCGTCTATTACCGGCCTCTCCCCCTGGCGGCGGCTACTCTCGGCTCGACTCAGATCGTGAACGACATCAATGACGAGACCCTTTCATTCGACCTCGGGGCTCCGATCGTGCAGTTCGACGGGAGCAACAATATCTACGTCTTCTGGAGGCGGTGGCAATCGAGTGACGGCGGCCCCGCCCGTGCGATCATCTGCAACATCAAGGGCGGGGGCCTTTTCCTGCCGGCCCGCGCGACGGTGGTCACCGTCGATCCGTTCGTCGCGGACGGAATCGTCTCGGGAGATTTCCTTCCCGTCTTCGACGTCCAGGTGGCGTCCGATGGGCGGATTCACTCGGCTTGGAAGGACCCGTCGTCCTACGGAACCAGCGACCACTCTCCTTTGTTCTATCGCACCAAGGACCCGGGCGTGAACGCGTCGGTGGGATGGCAGGACGCGCAGGTCGCCGCGTGGCTCCAGCAGCCAGGCAGCACGACCAGTTGGAACGGCGGCGTGAACCGCTCCGTTCTCCTCCGGCCGGCGCCGGACGGGACGGTCCACCTGTTCTACTCGGATACCACCTATGACAATGCGAATGGCTACAATGTAGCCGATCTTCACCATGCTGCGCTCCTTCCGGGGAGTTCCACGTGGCGCTCGACCGGCAGTCCGAACCGGCCAACAGTGGAGCAGTCCTATCCGAGTCCGAATTTCGTTTCGTGGAGCTACTTCCTGGAAGCCGGCGTGGAGGCCGATGGCACTCCCTTCGCCCTGTTTGTGGTGGATCCGTATAACGTGGATTTCGGCTCGGATTCCCCGGGCGACGTTCGCTACACCCACTTCGGGGAGGGGAATTGGGCGACCGGAACCGATGTCAACGGTCCCGAGCATGCGGATGTGTACGGCACTTCCTTCACTTCTGGCCAGGCCTTTGAGCTAAACCAGATCCAGAGCAGCTTCTGGGTGGGCCAGGATCCCCAGAGCAGGCTCCACCTGATCTGGCATCAGGAGATCGATCCGTTCAATTTCATCGATACTTTCGACCTGATGCACTCGAACTCGCCTGTTCCGACGTTGCCGGCCTGGAATCCCAAGGGGTTCCGGCGTTGGAACGCGGGCGGCAATGGTGGCGGTTAACAGCCTGAGATAACCTCGGAGAGGGAGGAGGCCCTGGGGGTCTCCTCCCTCTCTTGTTTTCAGGGTATTGAAGGATGGTTGCTGTGAGCGTCCGCAAGGGCAAAGGGTGGCTGGCCGCGGGGGCCGTCGGTCTGGCCGGGGCGGTTATTCTTGGGGTGGCCCTCCTCGTTCGCACGGTTTCTCCGACCCCGCCTCCCGCTCCCGCTCGCCCGCTTCCTCTGACCAAGTTCTCCGATGAAGGTTCGCTGACGCGACGGAGTCCCGAGGAGCAGTTTCTCTCCGCCGCCGCAAGCGTTCCGCCGAAGGAGTCGCTGAAGGTCGACCCGAGGGAATCGCGCCGCATCCTGGGCGGTCTCCGCGAGATCTTCGTGAAGATGAAGGTGCTCTTCGAGCTCTATAAGAAGGCCGATCCCGCGCGCTACGCGGCCGAGATGGAGCGCCTCAAGGAGGAACTCACGCGGCTTCTCCAGGAGGCCCGGGTCCTGCTCAAGGAATCGGAGGCCGCCGTCGCGGATCTCTTCAAGATGATCCGCGAGGAGTACGATCCCGTCCTCAAGGAGCGGATGGCCTTCCTGCTTAGATTCGTGGGCGGCGGGCCGGCGGGGAACTTTGCGGCGGCCCTCTCGGAAAGCACCACGTCCGCCGATCGGAAGGTGGCGATCGGTGTCTACCAGGACCTGCACACGCTGGAGTCCGCGAATGCCCTGATCCGCCGGGCGGCCGTCGAGATCGAGATGGACCTCCGGCAGCGGGCGATTATCGCGCTCGGCCACCTGCTCTCCGCGACGTCGCCGGACTACGGCAAGTACCAGTCCGCGAGCCTCGCCGCGATCCGCCAGTACACCGGTCCGCTGAACGAAGTCCCGATTCGCGCGGCGGCGTGGGACGCCCTGTCGTATCCTCCCTCCCTCTCCCCGGACGATCAACAGCTGATCCGGGAGGCGCTCCATGCGGAGAAGGACCCCGTCGTCCACAAGTCGGTGGAAAACGCCTACCGCCACATGAACGTGCGGATCAAGGCGGAGTCGGATCGCCTCAATCCGAAGGGCCCGGCCCCGCCCCCCTCCAACCCGTAAGCGCCCCGTTACTTCGTCTGCTTGCCGGGCGGCGCTTCCTTCAGGCGGATGTTGTCGAGGATGCCGTTGACGAACGGGCCGGAGTTCTTCGTCGAGAACTTCTTCGCGATGTCGATCGCCTCGTTGATCGCCACGAGCGGCGGGATGTCGTCGCGGTAGAGGAGCTCATAGGTGGCCAGGCGCAGGATGTTCCGGTCGATCGCGGCCATGCGCCGGAGCTGCCAGTTCTTCGCGACCTCCTCGATCTTCTGGTCGATCGGCTGGCGCCGCTCCCAGTAGCCGAGGATGAGCTCCTTCGCGAACGAGCGCATCTCGGCGTCGCCCGACCCCGGGTCGTCCAGGTAGGCTTCGATCTCGGGAAGGATCTCCTCGCCGCGGAGGTCGAGCTGGTAGAGGAGCTGGAGCGCGAGTTCCCGGGCCTGCGTGCGTTTTCTCATGGGAGATCCAGAGATGGGAGGAGATGGGGAGATGAAGACCCGAGGGTGAACCGGAGCCCGCCCATCACTCGATCTCCGTCATCACGGCATTTCCTCACAGCTTCTTCATGAGGCTCGCCATCTCGAGCGCCGCCATCGCGGCGCTGCGGCCGGCGTTGCCCATCTTGGTCCCGGCGCGCTCGATCGCCTGCTCGAGGGTCTCCGTCGTGAGCACGCCGAAGATGCAGGGGACGCCGGTGCGGCGGCCCACCTCGGCGATGCCCTTCGCGGTCTCGCGGCAGACGTGGTCGTAGTGGGCGGTGTCGCCGCGGATGATGCAGCCGAGACAGATGATCGCGTCGGCCGAGCGCTGGGAGGCGATCTTCTTCGCGGCGGTGGGGATCTCGAGCGAGCCCGGAACCCAGACGACGTCGATCCGTTCGGGGTCCACGCCGTGGCGGTTGAGCGCGTTCTCGCAGCCCTGGAGGAGGGCCGAGGTGATGTACTCGTTGAAGCGGCTGACGACGATCGCGAAGCGGCGGCCGTTGCCGGAGTAATCCCCCTCGACCGTGCGTCCGTGTCCCTTGCGCTTCGCCGTCAAGATCCTCTCCAAGTCAAAGAGCAGGTGCTCCGCGGAAGCGATGACTTGTACCAAAAAGCGGCCGCGAAAACAACGGGGCTCCCGGGTCAGACCCGGTCGCGCGCGGGCAGCTCGAACGGCCGCCCTTCCGGGAGGTTCGTGTCGGGGAACTGCGCCCGGACGTTGACGAACTCGTGCTCGCGCTGGAGGAACGCCTCGACGACCTCGGGGTCGAAGTGCTTGCCGGATTGCGTGACGATCATCTCCTTCGCGCGCTCGTGGGGGAAGGGCATCTTGTAGGGCCGCTTGGAGGTGAGCGCGTCGTAGACGTCCGCGAGAGCGACGATCCTCGCGCAGAGCGGGATCTCCTCGCCGCGGAGCGGGCGCGTCTCGCCGTTGATCTCGACGGCGGGGTAGCCCGTGCCGTCCCACTTCTCGTGGTGGAACCTCGCGATCATCTCGCCGATGGAGAAGATGCTCTCGCGGTGGATCATCTCGCCGGCCATGCGGAGGGCGCGCGCGCCGATCTCCGCGTGGTCCTTCATCTTCTCGAACTCCTCGCTCGTGAGCTTGTCGGGCTTCTGGAGGATGTAGTCCCGGATGCCCACCTTGCCCAGGTCGTGGAGGGGCGAGAGATCGTAGATCATCTCGCTGTACTCCTCGGTGATCGAGTCCTTGTAGCGCGAGTCCTCGCGGAGCCGCTCGGCCAGGATCTTGCAGTACGACCGAATCCGCTGCAGGTGGCCGCCCGTGTCGTCGTCGATCGACTCGGCCAGGTTCGCGATGGCGAGGATCGCGGCCCGCTGCGTCTCCTTGATCTCGCTGGTCCGCTCGACGACGGCCTCCTCGAGCGACTTCATGTAGTTCTTCTTCAGCTTGTCGATGACGACGCGGTCGGTGATGTCGCGGAGCGTGGCCTCCACGCCCGTCGCCTGGCCGTTCTCGCGGACGCCCGAGCAGGAGAACTCGACGGTCCGCTCCTCGCCGGTCTTCGTGAGGACTTCGATCTGGATGGGCTTGACCTCGCGCCCGTCCAGGCACTCGCGCAAGGCCAGGTAAAGCTTGTGCATGTGGCCCTTCTTGACCACGCGGCTGAGGTTGAGGCCGACGAGCTCGTTCCGCAGGTAGCCCAGGTGGGTGCACGCGGCCCGGTTCACCCAGGTGAAGTGGCCCTGCGGGTCGGTCATGAAGATCGGGTCGGCCGCGTTTTCCACGATCGCGCGGTAGCGCTCCTCCGAGTGCTTCAGTTCGCGCACCTTGTCATCGACCGTCTTCTCGAGCTGCTCGTTGTACCGCCTGAGGTCCTCGTGCAGTTGCTTGGTCTCCAGCACGAACCCCAGGTTGAGGCTGAGGTCCTCCATCACCTGGCCGAAGTCCTTGCGGAAGCGGTCGGGGCGGGAGTCCTGGAGGTCGAGCACCCCCACGATCTTCTGCTTGATCCGGATGGGGACGCACATCTCCGACTGGGTCTTCACAAAGGGGCCCCGGATGTAGCGGGCGTCGCGCGCGACGTCGTTGACGACGACGGTCTCGCCCGTCTGGGCGCAGTGGCCCGTCAGGCCCGAGCCCAGCGGGATGCGGAAGTTCCTCGCCTGCTGGGACGGCGACTCGGCGCCCCCCGACACGTACAGCACCAGCTCGCGCGACATCTCGTCGGCGAGGAGGACCGCGACCTCGTAGAAGTCGAGCTTCTGGGCGATGAAGCCGACGATCTCCTGGAGGCAGCGCTCGGAGGTGAAGGCGTCGTTGGAGGTGAAGGCGCGGACGATGCGGACCAGCTCGTCCTGGAAGGACTTCATCTGCTCGAGGTGGGAGATTCGCTCCTCCAGGACCTCCTGGGACGGATCGACAGCCCTGGTGCTCCGGGATTCGTCGGACATACCTCTGGCCTCGGACGCGAGTATAGGCGTGTCGGGGGGCAAAGTCAACCGGGGGGCGGTCAGCGCTTCGTGCTAACGCTGCGCTTTCGGCACATGGCCGAGCACATCGTGGTGTCGCGGACGCGATCGAGCAGCCCCTGCGGAATCGAGCCGTTGCCGAACATGTCCTGCGCGGGGAGGTACCCCTCGTCGTTGGCTTTCTTGAAGAGCAGGAGCGCCTGGTGGTTCTCGTCCGACCAGTTCGTGGGGCTCACCGTGGGATTCGACAGGTTCAGGTGCTTCATCGCCTCGTCGTAGTAGCGGTCGCCCTTCGAGACGGCCTCGACGACTTTCGGGGGCATCCCCTCGGGCAGCCGGATGGAAGTCGGGCTGACGTACGTGTCGCCCGAGCGCTCCGTCGTCGGCTCCGGCGTCGGGGGCGGCGCCACCGGCGTGGGCGGAGGATTTTCGGGCTTGGTCGTGTCGAAGGGCGAGGGGAGCGGCTTGCCACCGGGCTGGACGACGGGGGGGGGCCTTACGTCGAGCTTCGCCATCGGCTGGGGCGCCGGCTTCTTCGACATCACGAGGTCCATGAATTCCTTCGTCTCGGCGTCCGTCGCGATCTTCTCGCGGTAGGCCTTCGTGTCCGCGTAGTTCTTCTTGATGAGCTCCAGTGCCTTGTTCGCGTCCGCGACGGCCTTCTGGGTGAGGAAAAAGAGGAAGACGTTCGTCATCTTCTCCCCCTTCACTTCGTGGACGGTGGCGAGGAGGTTGGAGTCGCGCTTGAGCGCCTCGTCGAAGAGCGGGAGCACCTGGTCGTTCGCGCCGTTGCGCGCGCAGAAGTCGGCGAGGTCGAAGAACCTGAGGGCGGGCACGCTCTTCCCGGGCTGCTCTTTGTAGGTGTAGGGCTTGCCGGGCTCGCCCTCGACGACCAGCCCGGAGTACTTGCACTGGTCCTTCAGAGCGGTCGTGATCTCGATGTACCCGTAGATGGGCTGGAGCGTCTCCATCTTTTCGATGTCGCTCTTCATGATCTTGGGGCGGAGGTTGCTGAGGGTCTCGAGGATCACGGAGGCGGGATCCTCGGCGAGGATCTTGCCCACGATCTTGCCCGCGTTCTTGATGAAGATGCGCGTGATGGGGGGCATCTCGACGGTGATGCCCTTGGTCGTCTCCTGGAGGAGCTGGTGGTACTTCGTCGCGCGCTGCTCGTAGTCGGCGAAGGTCTTGACCTGCTCCTCGGGGATCTTGAGGCGGCTCTTGGTGCGAAGCTCCTCGAGGGCTCCGTAGAAGCGGCCCTTGCGGATCAGGTCGTCGACGGTCCCGAAGAGCGCGCTCATCTCGATGGCGGAGTAGACGCCCAGGTTGGGCGTCGGGGTGGGCTCGATCTTGACGACGGGCGCGGGTTCGACCTTCGGCTCCTTCTTGACGACGGGCGCGGGCGCGGGCTTGGTCTCCGGCTTCGGGGCCGGCGGGGCGGGCTTGGGCGGCGGGGCTTCGGGCTCCTTGCCCGCGAAGATCTTCAGGAGGTCCAGCGGATTCCGGTGGTTCTCAACGCACGCCCAGATGTACCCCGCGACCAGGGCGAGGAGGATCGCGAAGAAGAGCTTTCCGCCGAGCTTGTATTCGCCTCGATAGGCCATGGTTTTCTTACCTAAACTCTACACTCTAAGACGCCGCGGTCAAGCGAGTTACTCCGCGCGAATCGATTCCGCTTGACCGTGCCCGGGAGCCGGCCTAAAATCGCGCCCATTGCACCCCGGCGACCGCGGGCCGCGCCTTGGCGGGCTCGGCCCACGCTGGCGTAGCTCAAAAGTAGAGCACCTGTTTTGTAAACAGGTGGTTGTCGGTGCAAGTCCGACCGCCAGCTCCACCTCGACCCGGCGGCCTGCCGATGCAGGCAGCACCGCCGCGACGAGGTGGAGTCGGAGTTCCGAGACCGGGACCGGGCAGGTACCCAAGCGGCCAAAGGGGGCAGACTGTAAATCTGTTGGCTCACGCCTTCGGGGGTTCGAATCCCTCCCTGCCCACCCCTTCGACTCGGCCGGCACCGCCGGCCTCGCCCAGTGCAAGCACCAGGTCGGCCGAGTCGAAGTGCCCCGAGCGAGCGGATCGAGTCGAAGGGCTGTAAACGGGTTGGGCGAGCTACGGGTGGCAAGCCACTCTAAAATCACGCGGGGGTAGTTCAGTGGCAGAACACCAGCCTTCCAAGCTGGTTGTCGCGGGTTCGAATCCCGTCCCCCGCTCCACTCTCCATCCGGATCCATCCGGATTTTTGACGAATTCCGCGGCGAAATTATTGACATTGGCATGCCGATTGCTATAATTTTCGCTGATCTAAGGGACCGGTTTTTGCCTGCCCTGCGAATCCGCCCATCAAGCGACATTATGAGAGAAATGTGTTCGCGCTGTCGGCGGAACGCGGGTCCGCTGGGGTAGCTCAGTGGTGGAGCACGTCCTTGGTAAGGACGAGGTCGCGGGTTCAAATCCCGTCCCCAGCTCCAGAAACGGTGTCTTGGACTAGACAAAACGGCGGGCGACGAAAGAAAAAAGTCAGGAGGGAGACTCGACCATGGCGAAGGAAAAATTCAAGAGGACCAAGCCGCACGTCAACGTCGGGACGATCGGTCACATCGACCACGGCAAGACCACGCTCACCGCGGCGATCACCGCCGTCGCGGCGGCGGCCGGCCATGGAACGTTCAAGTCCTACGACGAGATCGCCAAGGCCTCCGAGAAGGACGGCCGCCGCGACCCGTCCAAGATCATCACGATCGCCATCTCGCACGTCGAGTACGAATCCGAAAAGCGCCACTACGCCCACATCGACTGCCCGGGCCACGTGGACTACATCAAGAACATGATCACGGGCGCCGCGCAGATGGACGGCGCGATCCTCGTGGTCTCCGCGGCCGACGGCCCCATGCCCCAGACCAAGGAGCACGTCCTCCTGGCGCGCCAGGTGCAGGTTCCCGCGATGGTCGTCTTCCTCAACAAGGTCGACCTCGTGGACGACAAGGAGCTGCTGGACCTGGTCGAGATGGAGATCCGCGATCTTCTGACCAAGAACGGCTTCGCGGGCGACAAGACGCCCGTCATCCGCGGGGCGGCGCTCAAGGCGCTCCAGAACCCCAAGGATCCCGAGGCCAACAAGCCGATCAAGGAGCTCCTGGCGGCGCTCGACACCCACATTCCGCTCCCGCCGCGCGAGGTGGACAAGCCGTTCCTCATGCAGATCGAGGACGTGTTCTCGATCAAGGGCCGCGGCACGGTGGGCACGGGCCGCATCGAGCGTGGCGTCATGAAGGTCGGCGACGACTGCGAGGTGGTCGGTCTGCGCGAGACGCGCAAG
>JBGPCZ010000198.1:0-9223 GCA_041482015.1 Planctomycetota bacterium
CCCTGCTCGTGACGGACCAGGATGTGCTTGAACTTCGCCCCGACGATCGCGTCGTAGAAGGGCATGATCGCACCGCCCGGGTAGCCGAAGATGTAGTCGACGCCCTCGGCTTCGAGGGCTCGGCACACAATACTGGCGCCGGACACTTCCGCTGGCATGGCGACCTCCGGTTACGCTTTGACCTTCTTGCCCTTGGACTTCGCCGCCCCGTTCCCGCCCTTGTCGGCCTTCTTGGGCGCCGGCGCGGCGTGCGGCTGCAGCCACGACATGTTCGCCCGCAGCTCCTTGCCGACCTTCTCGATCGGGTGGTTCAGGTCGCGTTCGAGGAGCTTCGCGTAGACGGGCCGGTTCGCCTGGTTCTCGAGCACCCACTCGCGCGCGAACTGGCCCGAGCGGATCTCTTCCAGGATCTTCTTCATCTCCGCGCGGACGTGGTCGTCCACGATCCGAGGCCCGCGCGTGAGATCGCCGTACTTGGCCGTCTCGCTCACGAACTGGTGCATGCGGGCGAACCCGCCCTCGTAGATCAGATCGACAATCAGCTTGAGTTCGTGCAGGCATTCGAAGTACGCCACCTCGGGCTGGTAGCCCGCGGCAACCAGCGTCTCCCAGCCCGCCGCGATGAGTTCCGTCGCGCCGCCGCAGAGGACCGCCTGCTCGCCGAAGAGGTCCGTCTCGGTCTCCTCCGCGAACGTCGTCTCGATCACGCCCGCGCGCGTCCCGCCGATCGCGTGGCCGTACGCGAGGGTCCGATCGAACGCCTGGCCCGAGGCATCCTGCTGGATCGCGAGGAGGCAGGGAACGCCCTTCCCCTCCACGTACTGGCGCCGCACGAGCCCGCCGGGGCCCTTGGGCGCGATCATCGTGATGTCGAGGTCGGGCGAGGGCTTGATCTGCCCGAAGTGGATGTTCAGGCCGTGCGCGAAGAGGACCATGCCGCCCTTCTTGAGGTTCGGCGCGACCACGTCGCGGTAAAGCGACGCCTGCTGCATGTCGGGGACGAGCATGCAGACGACATCCGCCGCCTTCACCGCGGCCGACGGCTCCTCGGGCTTCCAGCCGTCCTCGGTCGCCTGCGCCCAGGTCTTGCCGTCCGGGCGGAGGCCGAGGCCGACATTGCAGCCGCTGTCGCGGAGATTGAGCGCGTGCGCGCGCCCCTGGCTGCCGTAGCCGAGGACGACGATCCGCTTACCGTCGAGCGCCTTGGGCTTTGCGTCCTTTTCCCAGTACAGCTTGGTGGCCATTCGCTCCTCCATTCGTCAGTCCCACGGGGATCGTGACCGCGCCCTCGCTCGCCGAGGATACGGTCGCCGCGTACTTCGCCAGGACCCCCCACGTGTAATTGGGCTTCGGCGGCTTCCAGCCCTTCATCCTCTTCTTAAGATCGGCCTTGACGTCGATGCGCCGCTTGTCGGCGTCGATCGTCACGATGTCGCCGTCCTTCACGAACGCGATCGGCCCGCCGTTCGCGGCCTCGGGCGCGACGTGGCCCACCATGAACCCGTAAGTGGCCCCGCTGAAGCGGCCGTCGGTGATGAGAGCGACGTCCTTGCTGATGCCCTGCCCGACGATCGCGCCGGTGACCTGGAGCATCTCGCGCATCCCGGGCCCACCCTTCGGGCCCTCGTAGCGGATGATGACGACGTCGCCCGCCTTGATCTTCCTCGCCTGCACGGCCGCGAACGCGTCCTCCTCGCGGTCGAAGCACCGGGCGGGTCCGGTGTGCGACTTCTTCTCGCTCCCCGAGAGCTTGATCACGCACCCTTCGGGCGCGAGGTCGCCGCGCAGGACCGCGATCCCGCCCGTCTTCTTGATCGGCTTCTCGACGGTGTAGATGACCTGCTGCCCGGGCGTCTCCTTCGCGGCGGCCGCCTCCTCGAACATGCTCTTGCCCGTGCAGGTGAGCTCGTCCTTGAGGAGCCCGCCCTCGTTGAGCCGGTTGGCGAAGAGCCGCTGCCCGCCCGCGTGGTGGAGGTCGACGGCGACGTACTTCCCCCAGGGCTTGAGGTCCGTGATGATCGGGGTGCGCGCGGAAATCCGGTCGAAGTCGTCGATGGAGAGCTTCACCCCCGCCTCGCGCGCGATGGCGAGCAGGTGGAGCACGCCGTTGGTCGAGCCGCCGGAGGCCATCACGCCCGTGATCGCGTTCTCGATCGACTTCCGGGTGATGATGTCGCGGGGGCGGATGTTCTTGCGGAGGGTTTCCATGACGAGCCGGCCCGCGTCGTAGCAGGCCTCCTCCTTGGCCGGGTCGGTGGCGGGGATATCGTTGATCCCCATGGGGGAGATGCCCAGCATCGTGCAGGCCATGGACATCGTGTTCGCGGTGAACTGGCCGCCGCACGCGCCCGCCCCGGGGCAGGCCTTGTCCTCGACCTCCTTGAGCTGCGTGATGTTGATCTTCCCCGCCGCGCAGGCGCCGATCGCCTCGTAGACGTCCTGGATCGTCACCGCCTTGCCGTTCGAGAGGTGGCCCGCGGCGATCGAGCCCGAATAGATCGTGAAGCCCGGGAGGTTGAGCCGCGCGAGCACCATGGCTGTCGCGGGGATCGTCTTGTCGCAGCCGCAGAGGCAGACGACCGCGTCGAGCAGGTGGCCGCGCACGGCGAGTTCAAAGGAGTCGGCGACGATCTCGCGGGAGACGAGGGAGCACTTCATCCCCTCGGTGCCCATCGCGATGCCGTCCGTCACCGTGATCGAATTGAACTCGATCGGCGTCCCGCCGGCGGCGCGGATGCCCTGCTTGACCCTTTCCGCCAGGCGGCGCTGGTTGATCGAGCACGGGGTGACGTCGGTCCACGTGTGGCAGACCGCCACCATCGGCTTCTCGAGATCCCCATCGGTCAGGCCGGTCGCCTTCCACATGGAGCGGGCGCCGGCGCGGGACATCCCTCGCTTGATGATATCGCTGGGTAGTTGCATGATTTCCCGTTCTCCCGGGGCGAAAGAAGGTCCGATCCTACGCGACCCCGTGGCTCCTTTTCAAGGACAAAAAAACCCGCGTCCCTAAGGGGGCGCGGGTTTCAGGTTCTTTCTACTTACGGGCTGAGCGCGCGCCTCCTAGAAGGAAGCAAGTCGGACGATCCGAATAACTCGACCGTTAGCGCTCATCAGGGGGCCCAGTATAGGTCCCGGCCGCCTCCCAAGTCAAGCCTGTCCACGAAATGGCCGGACGTCTTTATGGACACGCCGCGTCCATAAAAGCGTCCGGCCATTTCGTGGACGCCTATTTCTTATCCAGGAGCTTCCGGACGGACATCCACGAGGCGAGGCGCTCGGACCACGACTTGAGCTCGGGGGTCTTGTCGTTCCCGAGGCCCACTCCGTGCGGGCCCCGTTCGTAGATGTGAAGTTCGGCCGGGACCTTCGCCTTCCGGAGCGCGAGGTAGAAATCGATCGAGTTCTCGGGCGGCACTCCCGTGTCGGCGTCGGTGTGAAAGAGGAAGCAGGGCGGCGTCTTGGCGGTCACCCGCTTCTCGCACGAGAGATCCTCGACGAGCTGCGGATCGTTCACCTTGTCCCCGAGAAGGTTCTTCTTCGAGCCCTGGTGGGTGTAGGGCTTGTCGAGCGAGATGACCGGGTAGCAGAGGATGCCGAAGTCGGGACGGCAGCCGACCCGATCGATCGGGTCCTCCGCGTCCGCCTTGCCGTCGTCGAAGTGCGTCACGGCCGTCGAAACGAGGTGGCCCCCCGCCGAGAAGCCCCAGACGCCGATCCGCGCGGGATCGACCTTCCACTCGGCGGCCCGTGCGCGCACCGTGCGGACCGCCCGCTGGACGTCGAGCATCGGGCAGGGGTGACGGTACGGCGAGACGCGATACGTCAGCACGAAGGCGCTCACGCCGAGGCCATTCAGCCAGGTCGCGATGTCATGACCCTCATGGCCCGTGGCGAGTCCGCCGTAGCCGCCGCCGGGGCAGACGACCACCGCGGCGCCGTTCGCCTTCTCAGCCGGAGCCAGGTAGACGGAGAGGTTCGGCTTGTCCTTCGGGCCGTCGCTGGTCGCCAGCGGCGCCCCCTTGGGCCAGAGGTACTCGATCGGCCCGACCAGCAGAGACTTCTTGTCCTGGGCCAGGGTCACTCCCGCCAGGGCCACGACCCCGATCAGCGCGCGTCGAATCAAGCTCATGTCCGCCTCCAGTCCGTGCCGCGACTGTATAATCTACGTCCTTCCCTGGCGAGGATTCGATATGCTCCGCACGCTCCTCCTCCTGGCCGTCCTCCTCACACCGCAGGACGCCGCGACCCTCAAGGCCGGGTTCGCCGAGGTCGACATCTCGCCGCCCGCCGGGACGCGCAAGATCGGGTGGAACAACAAGAACGTCGGGCAGACCCTCCTCGATCCGCTCTACGCCAAGGCCGCGGTCTTGGAGTCGGGCGGCGCGCGCGTCGCCTTCGTCTCCCTCGACCTCCTCTTTGTCCATCGCGGCGAGGTCGCCGCGATCCGGAAAGGATTCCAGGAGAAGACCGGCGTGCCGGGCGACGCGGTGATGATCGGAGCCACCCACAACCACGCGGGCCCCGCCATCGAGGGCGACCTCTATCCAAAGGATGACGCGTACACCGCGACGATGGTCGCGAAGACGGTCGAGGCGCTCGTCAAGGCGTGGGAGTCGCGCCAGGAGGCGGAGATCGGGTCGGCCAGCGCGCGCGAGTGGCATGTCGGCTACAACCGGCGCGTCATCTACCGCGACGGGATCGTGAAGTGCCACGGCAGCTTCAAGGACCCGAACGCGCTCATGTTCGAGGGGCCCGTCGACCCCGAGGTCGCGGTGCTGGCCGCGCGCTCGAAAGACGGAAAGCTGGTCGGCACGATCGTCAATTTCGCCTGCCACCCGTGCCACCACGGCGGCGACCAGGTCTTCAGCGCCGGCTACCCCGGCCAGCTCGAGAAGGCGATGAGGGACAAGGGCTGCCCGATCACGCTTTTCCTCCAGGGCGCCGGCGGCAACCTCCACCACGGCGACCCGAGCGGCGTCAACAAGGAGAAGTCGATGGAGGAGGCGGGCCAGGCGCTCGCCGCCGACGTCGAGGAGGCGCTCAAGGGGATGAAGTTCCGCGCGACCGCGAAGCTCGCGAGCCGCTCGACGACCCTCGACCTGCCCTACCGCAAGTACACGGACGAGGACGTCAAGGGCACCGCGAAGGGGGCTCAGCGGTTCGGCGAGCCGGGTTTCTACGACAAGACGGCGGCAATGCTGATCGAGGAGATCCAGCGCGAGGGGACCGCGAAGGCCGAGGTCCAGGCGATCACGCTCGACGACGTCGCCTACGTCGCGATCCCCGCCGAGTACTTCGTCCAGCACGGTCTGCGGATCAAGGAGTCGACCGGCCCGCTCCGCACGCGCGTCGTCGGGTACGCGAACGGGATGCTCGGCTACGTCCCCCACAAGGACGCGTTCCTCCGCGGCGGCTACGAGGCGACGTTCGGCATCCGCAGCAAGCTCGCGCCCGAAGCCGGGGACCAGCTTGCGGATTGCGCCATCGGCCTCCTCAAGCCAAAATAGGGGCGTGCAGCGACTGGGCGTCGGCTGGGCCCTCCATTCCGATTTTGATTATCTCGAGCTCACGCGCGAGATCATCGAGCGAGACGCCGACTACTACGAGATCAACCCCGAAACGCTCTGGCGCCCGCGCGACGGCGTCCTCGAGCGGAACGACTACTACCCGATCTACCAGCAGATCCGCGACCGTTCGCGGAAGCCGTTCGTCGCCCACGGCCTCGCCTTCTCGCTCGCGAGCGCGATCGAGGAGCCGGGCGAGCGCGAGCGGATCGAGCAGTGGCTGGAGAGGCTCCGCGACGACCAGGCGGAGTTCCGCTTCCCGTGGCTCTCCGAGCACCTCGGGTGGACCCGGGCGGCCGGGCTCCACGTCACGCTGCCGCTCCCGATGCCCTACACGGACGAGACGGTCGCCGCGATCGCCGCGCGAATGCGCCTTCTGAACACCGTCGCGCCGGTCGTCGCGTTCGAGAACAACGTAAGCTACTTCGCGCTTGGCGACGCGACGCAGGAGCCGGAATTCCTGAACGCGATCTGCCGGGCCGCCCCCTGCTCGCTCCTCCTCGATCTCCACAACGTCCACACGCAGTGCCTGAACTTCGGCGCCGACCCCTTGGACTACGTCGACCGCCTCGACCTCGACCGCGTCGTCCAGGTCCACCTGAGCGGCGGGAGCGAGAGCGAACCGGGATGGGTGCCCTCCGGCCGCGTCTACCGGCTCGACTCGCACGACGGGCCCGTCCCCGAGCCCGTGTGGAGCCTCCTCGAGCGCGTCCTCCCGCGCTGCCGGAACCTGCGCGGCATCGTCGTCGAGCGCCTGAACGGGACGTTCGGCGCGGAGGAGGTCCCCGCGCTCGCGGCCGAGGTCCGCCGCGCGAAGGAGCTGTTCCGGTGCTGAGGGACCTCCAGCGGGTCCTGGCCGTCGCGCTCGCCAGCAACTCGCCGCTCGAGACGCTCAAAAGGGAGGCCGAGTCCCTGTCCGGGGAGGACCGCGCCGCGATCGACTCCCTGGACTCTGAGCAGTTCCTGCTCTCCAGCCTGCTCGTTCGCAAGCTCCGCTTCGAGCGGATCTGCCGCGGCGACACAAAATCGGAGGAGTGGTTCGGACGCGACCCCGGGGGATTCACGAAGGCGTTCCAGTCCTACAACGCCGAGGTCCCGCCCGTCGAGTTCTTCCCCCGGCCCGAGGCGCAGGCCTTCCGGGCCTGGTGCAAAATGAAGGGAATCGTGAACCCGGCCCTTTGAGCAGCGTCTACATTAGAAGCATGAATCGACGCGCGTTCCTGGCGGGAGCCGCCGCGGCCCCGTTCATCTTCGGCCTCGGCGACCTCCTCGGCCAGGACAAGAAGAAGCCCGCGTGGCTCGCCGACGCCCTTCGCCGCATGAAGGAGACCGGGCGGTGCGGCATCGTCCTCATCGTGCCCGACGCCCGGGAGGGCCAGCTGCCGATCGGGCTGGCGCTGGCCGGGCTCGTCGACAGCGACGATCGGGCCACGCACGCCCTCCTGTGCGAGGGGGTCTTCATCTGCCTCCGGCGCGTCCAGGCCGAGGGGAGGATCTGCGAGATCGGCGACGGAAACACCCGCTACCTTCTGGATCCGGCGGGACGGCGCCTCGAAGCCGATCGAATCGATCCTTCGGCGCTCGGTACGCCCGAGGCCTTCACCCGCTCGTTCGGCCCCTTCCTCCACGGACGGAGCCAGGAGAGGCTGCGTGAGCGGGCCGACGCGATCCGGAAGACCCTTTCTCCGGAGGCCCGCGACGCCGTGGAGAAGCTGGACGCCGACGACCCCGACCTGCGCGAGAGCGCCTCGGCCCATCTCCTCCGCGAGGCGGACCGGATCCTGCCGTTCCTCGCGGAGCTCAGCCTCCGCGCGGAGCCCGTGGAGCGGCGGGGGCGCGCGGCCGATGTGATCGAGGCCCACTTCAAGGCGGCGGCGGATGCCCCCGGACCCCGGCTCCCGTTCGGCTGCAAAGTCCCCAAGCTCGTCCCGTCCGGTTGCGGAAGGATGCGGGAACAGGAAGAGGGCGAGGACGAGAAGAACCGCATGATGGTCGCGTGCGGGATGGCCCGGGCCCCCCGCGAGAGCCGCCGCTTCCTGGGCTTTCTGAAGGAATGAACCGATGAAGACCGGCCGGCGCGCCTTTCTCGTCCAGGCCGCGGCGATCCCCGGGATCTTCGGCCTGCGCGAGTTGTTCGCGCAGGAGGCCGCGTCCGGCACGCCCGGGTGGTTCCAGAAAGCGCTCCAGCGGATGAAGGAGACGGGCCGCTGCGGCGTCGTGATCGTCGCGCCCGACCAGATAAAGATCGCGCCCAAGAAACTCGACGAGAAACTTCTAAAACAACTTGAAGGCAAGGAGGAGCTCCGCGCGAGGCTCGAGGAGCTCTATTGCTATCAAGATGTGGCGAAGGCCGACGCATCGCGCCGACTGCTCGGAAGCACCCTCTGGATCCTGGCGAACGAGGACTTCCCCGCCGCCCATGAGCTTCTTTGCGAAGCCGTTTTCATCTGCGTGACCTCCGAGATCGCGGATCGCACCGTCCGCAAGACCGGGGATAAGAGGAACCGTTTTCTCCTCGACCCCGTCGGTCATCTCCTCGCGGCCGACTCGGTCGAAGCCGCCGTGCTCGAGAACCCCGAGAAGTTCGCCCCTTCGTTCGCGCCGTTCCTCCACGGCGAAGGAGACGTCCGGCTTCGCGAGCGGGCAACGGCGATCCAGAAGGGGCTGGATGCGGAGATCGTCCAGGCGCTCTCGCAGTTGACCACCGATTCCGCCGACGAGCGCGATGCCGCCACGGCGGTTCTCGTGCGACGCGCCGAATCGATCGCCCCCTTCCTCGTCCACTTCTCGCTCACCGCCCCCGGCGCCGAGGAGCGGGGCCGCGCCAAGGACGCCCTCACCCGGTATTTCGCCTCGACGATGGAAGACGCGGCTGGCCCGCGCCTCCCGTTCGGCGCGTACCTTCCGAAATTCGTGGAGAGCTGTGCGGGTCTCCAGCTCGAGAAGGACGTCGCGCTCGACTGCGGCCTGGGCCGCGCGCCGCGGAAGAGCCGAAAGTTCCTCCTCTTCCTCTTGAAGTGATCCCATGATGTTAAGCCGTCGCGTATTCCTCGCCGGCGCCGCCTCGGCGCCCTTCATCTACGGGCTTCGCGAGCTCCTGTCGCAGGAGCCGAAATGGGAGCCCGACTGGTACGCCCTGGCCCGCGGGCGGATGAAGGAGACCGGCCGGTTCGGCGTCGTCCTCGTGGTCCCCGACGACAAGGCCGGGCGTGAGCGGCTCGGCAACGCGCTCCAGGCGCTGATCGAGGACGAGGCCGAAGGTCCGCGCGAGCTCTTCTGCGAGGCCGTCTTCGTCTGCGTCACCCCGGAGATCGCGCGCGCCTGCGTGCGCGAGGCGGGCGAGCGCGAGAACAGGTTCCTCATCTCGCCCGAGGGCAAGCGTCTCGCTGCTTCCAAGTATCAAATCGCCCTTCTCGAAGACCCGGGCTGGTTCCTGAAGTCGTTCGGCGAGTTTGTGCATGGCGACAAGGGGGAGCGCCTCAAGGAGCGGGCCGGGGCGATCCGCGCGGGACTGGGCGAGGACGTGAAGCGCGCCCTCTCCAGCCTCGACGCCGACACGGTCGAGGAGCGCGATGAGGCGTCCGCGCTCCTCCAGACGGAGGCGGAGAAGATCGCGCCGCTCCTCGTCGAGACGCGGGTGACCTCATCCAACGAGGAGG
>JBGPCZ010000199.1:0-9097 GCA_041482015.1 Planctomycetota bacterium
AGATCCCCTATTTCGACAGGAAGTCCACGATCAGCTTCGTCGTCGCCTGCGGATTCTCTTCCATGATCCAATGGCCGGATGCTGGTACGACGCCACCGGTGACATTTGTCGCGACCTGGTCGAGGTCTTCCTTCATCGTGAGCCCGCTCTGCGCCACGACCTCGTCGGTTACGGGATAGAGCGAGATGAGCGTGCCCGTCTGGTCCGCCCCGTACACCTTCTCCTTCATGACCGACCCCGTGAAGTGCCACTTGATCGGCGGGAGCGGCCGGCCCGTCTTCATCTCCAGGAGGATGCTCTCGAGGCGCACCTCGCGGGCGGGGAGGGTGCCCACGGCCGGCAGGTCGAGGAACAGCTCGAGCAGCGGGCCCGAGCACGGGTCGTCGCCCCGCCCCGGCTTCCCGGGCTTCAGCCCCAGCGACTCCAGCGCCTTGTGGACCTCGCTCGGCGTCACGTCGAAGATGACCACCGTTTCGTGCGCCTTCTGCCCCTTCGGGGTGGGGTACGTCCCGATCACTTCGATGGGATAGATGTCGGGCAGGGTCGGGAGCTTGCGCGGGGCGATCCTGCACTTCACCATGACCGCCTTCTTGTCCTTGTCCACGGTGATGCCCGCCTGCGGCGGTGGCGCCTGTGCGAAGAGCGCGACCAGGCCCGCGACGATTCCCATCCTCATCTTATTTCCCTTCTCCGATGCAGACGATCACCGTCTCCCCGCCCGCCCACTTTCCCTCGAGGTTGCACGTCCCGACGTAGACCCGCCCGCCGTGCACGACCGGCGAGCCGTACGCCATCCCCGGGGCGTGGACCGTCGCGTCCGCGCCCAGGTCGACCTTCCACCGGGCCTTCCCGTCGGCGAGCGCGAGCGCGTGGACGACCCCGTCGAGGTCCGCCGCGTAGACCGTGTCGCCCGCCACGGCGGGTCCCGCGAAGAAGGGGGCGCCGACCTTCGCCGTCCACTTCGGCTGGCCGGTCGCGACGTCGAGCGCCTGGACCTGCCCGTTCGTGTCGCAGAGCACGGCGATATCGCCGGCCGCCGCGACCGTCGCGAGCACCGCGCCGGACGTCTCGCGCCGCCACGCGACGCTCCCGTCGGACACCTTGAACGCCACCACCTCGCCCTTCGCGGCGGGGATCTCCTTGGGGTCGTACCGGATGGTGCTGCACGGGACGAGAACCTTGTCGCCCGCGAGCGTCGCCCCCGCCCACGCGTTGAAGCGGAGCGGCGACTTCCACACCTGCGCGCCGTCGGCCGCGTTCAGGCAGAGCAGCACCCGTTCGCCCTTCTGCTCCTTGTCGAGGAACGCCGAGGTGACGTAGACGCGGTCGCCCGCGACGAGCAGCGGGGCGTCCACGTGCCACGCGTCCTTCCCCTTCTGCCAGGCCATCCGCGGCGACGGGCGCGGCAGCGCGGCCTCGTTCGGCGGGATCGCGAAGTCGGGGTCCTTCTTCTTCTCGACCTCGTACTTGTCCGCGAGCGCCTTCCAGCGCTTGTCGATCTCCGCCTCGGCCTCCGCGAGCCCGATCTCCTTGCCCTCGAGCGTCACGCGGTCGAGGTCCAGGCACAGGACGCCCGCGCTCCCGCCGCCCGCGAAGACCTTTCCGCCCGCGATCGACGGCGAGGCTTCGACGTGAACCAGTTCGCCGGGCAGTTCGAAGCGCCAGAGCGAGCGCCCGTCGGCGGCGCGCACGCAGTGGATCGACGCGCCGTCCGTCTGGTGCATCCCCTCGCCGAACACCACTTTCCCGCCCGCGACCGCGGGCGAGCAGACGGTGGGCATGCGGATCAGCGGCGCGCTCTTGCTCCAGCCGGGTTTCCCGTCGGCGAGATCGAGCGTCCGGATCGCTCCGGTGTTGAACGCGCCCATCACGCAGGCGAAGAGGCGGCTTCCCGCCGGGGTCGGCGGCGCGATGAAATGTTCCTTCGAGCGGAGGACCCAGAGGACCTTGGGCTTCGCGGGCCCCGCCTTTCCGTCGACGTTCCCCGTCCGCGCGGGCCCTCCGCGGTGCGCGGTCCAGTCCGTCTCCTGGGAAGAAAGACCCACCCCAAAGACACAAAGGGCGCCCAGAAGAATCCTGATCGTGGCTTTGCGCGCTTCGCTCATCGCGTGGGGTCTCCGAGCAGGATGAACGGATCCTGCCCCTCGTTGTTGAAGACCAGGTCCCAGAAGCCGTCCTTGTTCACGTCGCCCGCCGCGACGGCGCGCGAGTTGAGGACCCTGCGGTCGAGGCCGATCTCGTGGGTCGCGTCCTGGAACTTCCCGCCGCCCAGGTTGCGGAAGTAGCGGTTGGGGCTGCCGACGCAGGCGACGACCAGGTCGAGCTTGCCCTTCTTGAAGAGATCCACCCACACGGCCGACGTGGCGTGGCCCTTGAACTTCGCCAAGTCGCCGGACTCGGCCGTGCAGTCCGTGAATTTCCAGTTGCCGTCGTTCCGGTAGAGCTTGCAGCCGCCGGGCTGCGGGATGAAGAGGTCGGGCTTGCCGTCGCCGTTGAAGTCGCCGATCGCGGGGACGACGCCGCCGGCCTGGTAGCGGATCGTGAAGCCGCGGTCCTCCTTGAATCCCTTCGGCGTGTTGTGGAGGAAGATCCCCTCGCCGGCGCTGTAGAGGACGTCCTGGCGGCCGTCGCCGTCGAAGTCCGCCACGAGGAGGTGGTCGCCCTTGGCAGTGCTGGTGAGCCCGTCGGGGCCGAACCCCACCATCTCGCTCACGTCCTCGAACGCCTTCCCGGCCGCCGCGGCGGGCTCGGGCTCCTTCGCGGCGAAGTAGAATCCGAATTCCCCGCCGCCCTGGCAGATCTTCAGAAGGAGCTTGTTCTTCCCGGGCTTGAGCGCGAGCTTGGCGAGGCTCTGGTCCGGGGCGGCGCCGCGGCCCACGTTCTCCGAGATGATCTTCTGGCCGTTGATCCACACCGTCAGCGTGTCGTCGCTGCCGAACGACGCGGGCAGCTCCATCGCGCCCTCGGCCTCGATCTCGCGGTACAGGTACGCCACGCTCTCCGTCTGGAGCGGGGCGGCCAGGAGGGGCATGAAGCTGTGGACCGTGGCGTCGGGGAACTTGCCCTCCTGCCAGCCGATCTGCACGTTGCCCTTTCCCGGGTACTTGGCCTGGAGGTTGATCTCCTTCTCGGGCGGGTAGACCTTGTCGAAGCCGGCCCCGCCGGTGTTGTCGAATCCCCCGATGAAGGACCAGGGGCCGAACTTCGGCGCCTTGGGCGCGGCGGCCGCGGCCCCGCCCGGGTTGCGGTAGAGCCGCAGCCCGAGGAACCCGTTGGCCAGGAGGATGTCCGGCTTGCCGTCGCCGTCGTAGTCGATCCACGAGACCGCGGTGACGTTGTAGTAGGCCTCCTTGGGGAGCAGCGCGGTGTCGTCGCGGAACGCGTTCTTCCCGAGGTTGGTCAGGAGCTTCGGGCCCGTCGGCGTGCCGAGGAGGAGGTCGGGCTTTCCGTCGCCGTTCCAGTCGGCCCAGCCGGCGGAGCGCGCGCCGCCCACGTAAGGCAGGGAGATCTCGTTGAGCGCGCCGCCGTCGACCTTTACGAGGACGACCTTCTTCTCTCCGTACAGGAGCAGGTCCGTGGCCCCGTCGCCGTCGAAGTCGACGGGTGCGATGCCGCGGGCGTCGGGGTCGACGCGACCGAGCGCGGCCAGGTGGCTGAAGCCGGGCATGTTCGAGATGCGGTGGAAGTCCTCGCTGCCCCAGCCGAGGAAGTCGCGCGCCGGGTTGTAGTCGGCGAGCTTGAGGCTCGCCCGGAGGCGCTGGACCTTGGCCTGGCGGACGTGGAGGAGGTTCTTGTCGCCGTCGACCATCGCCGGGACGATCACCTCCCGGTTCGCGAGGATCTCCTCGACCGCCATGGCGAGCTTCTCGACCTTGCCCGCGTAGCTCCGGAGGAGGAAGGGCTCGCCGTGGCTCATGCCCCAATCGGCGCCGGCGCCGTAGCACTGGTACCAGTAGGTGTCGATGCAGGTCTCGCTCGCGCCGCCGTTGTAGAAGAAGAGAGCGAGCTTGCCGGGCTCGGCCCACGCCATGACGGTCTGCCACTCGCGCGGGTGGAACCCGGCCTTCGCGATGTTGTGGCGGATCACGTCGCCGGGGTGCTGGCCCTTGATGTCGCGGACCTTCTTGAAGAGGATGAGGTTGTTCTCCTTGTTCACCTTGTCGACCTGCACGACGAGGATGTTGCTCGACTCGGCGATGATGCGGCCGAGCGAGTAGGGCGCCTCGATGTACGCGCGGGCGGGCGCGGCGAAGAGCATGAGGACGAGGGCCAGCGCGGCGGTGCCGAGGATCTGCTTTCGCTTCATGGCTTGATCTCCTTGAGCAGGCGGCCCGACGGTTCCGCCCAATCGCTCTTCGCGTAATCCTTCACCACGGTCTCGAGGATCTTCAGCGCCTCGGCCCCCTGCTTCGCGTCGCGGAGCGCCAGCGCGTGATGGTACCGGAGGAGCGGCACCCACGACGCGCGGGCCGCGTCCTTCATGAGGGCGGGCTCGTGCTTCGCGCGGCACTCCGCGAGAATCGCGGCGGCCTGGGCCGCGTTGTTCGCGGCGCGGTAGAGCTGCGATTCGCGGAGGAGCGCGAGCGGCGCGACCGGCGCGGCGTCGTACGGCGCGGCATGGAAGCGCGCCAGCTTCTGGAGCGCGCTGGCCGGGTCGCCCGCCAAGGCGTAGCAGTTGGCGCGCTCGTACTCCGCGACGGGCCGCATCGGGTGGTTCGGGAACTGCGCGCGGAACCCCTCGTAGAGTTCGCGCGCGGAGTTGGCCGCCTGGACGCGCTCCGCGGGCTCGACCAGGAGCGTCGCGATCTGCTTGAGCGCCTGGGCGAGCTTCAGGATCGCCTCGGGGGCCTGCGGGCCCGCCTGCCCGACGAACTTCTGGAGCAGGCCGGCGGCTTCCTGGAGGTCCGCGAGGAGCCGCGAGGACGCGATCGCGTCCGTGGCCTCCTCTGCCGGGGGTGCGCCCCGGAGGAGGCACTCCGCCTGGAGGTAGTAGGTGCCCACGAGATCGCCGGTGCGCTCGGCCTCGGGGATCGCGCGGAGATTGGCGACCGCGTCGGCGGGCTTGCCCAGCCGGTACTGCGCGACCGCCATCCGGTAGTGCGCGCCGTTCGCGGCGGCGCCGCTGGCCCCGGCCAGCACGCGCTCGTAGCCCTTGAGCGCCTCCGTGAAGAGCGCCGCGTTGCCGCCGGCCTGCGCCTCGGCGAACGCCACGTCCGCGCGCCGGAGGAGCACGTCGCCGAGCAACGGGCTCGCCGGGTACTGTTTTTCGAACTGCGCGGCGGCCGCGTCGGCCTCGCGGTACTGCTTCGCCGAGGCGAGCGCGCCGGCGAGCTTCGCCTGGCCCTCCTCGCCGGGCAGCTGCTTGTAGACCTCGACCGCCTCCGCGGGGCGGCCGGCCCGCTCGAGGGCGTCGCCCAGCGCGAGGAGGATCTCGGGCGGCTTGGGTCCCGGTTCCGCATCGGGCGCGGCCATCGCCTTCTTCAGGTGCTCGACGGCGTCCGCCGGCTTCGCGCCCGCGGTCGCGAGGATCGCGCGGGCCATCCACCACCGGGCCGTGCGGGCGAGCTTCGGGTGGTCCTGGAGGGGCTGGAGCGTCTTGAGCGCCTCGCCGGTCTGGGCCATCCGGACCTGGCACATCCCCGCGCGGAGGCGCGCCTCGTCGACCCACGCGGGGCGCTTGTCCTTCTGGAGGAAGAGCCCGAACTTCTGGAGCGCCTCGGGGAAAATCTTCTGCTCGTAGAGGAGGACGCCCGAGTGGAAGATCGACTCCGCGACGAAGTCCGGGGGCGGCCCCTTGATCGTCGCCTCGAGGAGCGCCTTCTCCGCGGGGTCTTTCGCCGCCGGGAGGGCCTGCTTCGCGGCCGCCACCTGCTTCTCATAGGCGGCGGGCACGGCGTCGTAGTGCGCGGCGGCCTCGGTCGACTCGCCCGCGCGGTGGTGGATGCGGCCGAGGAGATAGCGCGCGTGGGCCGCGTAGGGGGGACGGTCGAACGGCGCGAGCCGGCTGAGCGCGCGCCCGGCCGCGAGGTCGTTCCCGAGCGCGGAGGCGGCGCACCCCGCGTAGTACTGCACGCGGTCGCGCTGCGGATGCTTTGCGAGCGCCGGGTCCTTCAGCAGGGGCTCCAGCCCCGCGAGGGCGTCCTTGTAGTTCGCGGCCGCGAGCTGCACGCCGGCGGCGTCGCACTTGGCGCGAACCGGGTCCTCGGGGGCGCCCTGGGCGGCGGCACCGGCAGTGGAGAGAGTGGAGAGCGCGGCCAGAAACAGGAGAGAACCGAGGTTTTGGCGCACGGGATTCGTCCTCCGCATCATCGAAGTATAGCCCATGTCCCCCCGCCCGTTTCGTCTTTGCAAATCCTTTAAGGTATGTGCCCGGCGGATCCTCACCGTTTCACTGATAAGCGGAGTGCGCCGCACTCGGCTTATCACCCTACCGGGGGGAGCTGTCGTTGACGATCGCCCGGACGGGTTTGCCTTCCTTGTCGAGGAAGCGGGCGCACATCTGGCAGGGGTTGGCCTTGTTGTCGACCATCATGATGAGGACGTTGCGGCCCTTCTTGAGCGCCAGCGGGGCCGAGCGGGCCAGGTCCTTCGCGAAGGCTTTCGGGGACTCGACCTTCGCCACCGGCTGTCCGTTGAGCATCCACCTCGACCCTTCGTCCGAACCGACCGCGAGAACGACGTCCGGAAGATCCTGCTCGCAGAAGAGGTAGGTCGCGCCGGCGAAGACCGACTTCGCCGCGTCCTTGCCCGATTCCGAGGCGAACGCCGCAAGGTCGACGGAAAACTCGACCGCCTGGTGGGCCTTCCAGGGAATCTGATAGAACGCCTCGCCTTCCTTGGGCGTCCCTTCGGGCCACCTCATCTCGAGTTCGGCGGGAAAGGGCCCGGCGAGCAGCCAGTACTGCAGGAACCCCTCGGGATCGGGCGCGAACGTCTTCTCCAGCGTGAACGCCTTCTCGCTGTCGAACTCGGCCCATTTCTCGCCCGCGAGCGGCGGCGGCGGCAGGCTGTCGAGGATTTCCTTCGTGTAGGGCCGGAGCTGCGTCTTCGGCCCGGGCGCCCGGATCCGGCCCGACAGCACCTTGAAGACCAGGTCGCCCAGCTCCTCCGACGTCCCATGGAAGACCCGGTTCATCGCGAGCTCGATCTTCGAGAACCGCCAGAATTCGTCGTCGCCCTGCACGGTCATGAAGAACCGGTTCACGTAGATAAGGGCGATCGCCGCCTTGTCGCTGTTCTCGACCTTGTGATAGAAGATGTCGACCGGGCTGCCCTTGACCGCGTGCCGCAGCGCCGCCTCCGGGTGCCACTTCTCGCCCGCGCTCAGGTCGATCTTGATCCGCTCGTAGACGCACTTGCCCTTGATCACCTTGCCGACGCGCAGGATCATCGCCTTCTTTTCGACGCTGACCGCGTCGACCGTGCCGCGCGCGATCACGTCCGACTCCTGGATCACGCCCTTGAGCGAGGAAAGCGCCTCGATGTAGCCCAAGGCGGGAAGGGCGAGGACCACCGTGAACAAGACGACGCGCTTTGTCATGAACGAGAGGATACCCGCCGGTCCGTCCGTTGTCTACCGGCGGGGAGGCGTTCCGCGGACGCCGGAGCTTGGAGTCGTCGGAGCCGTCGTCGGCGCTGTCGGAAGCGCGGATCGGGGGACGGTGGCGCCGGCGGCGGTTTTTCCCGGCGTTCCATAGGTGTTGTTCAAGACGCCCGCGACGACGACGGCGTCGGTATTCTTGAGCCGGACCACGTAGGTGTTGAGCGCGGCGGACGGCACGTCCATCCGGCGGATCAACCCCTCGATCTTCGCGAGGTTCTCGTCGGTGGCGCTGACGATGATCGCGTTGGTCCGCGGTTCGGGCGTGAGCCGGATGACCTCCTGCGCGGGCGAGCGGGCGGCCGGGCCGCGGTCTCCTTCCGCTCCGCCGCGCACCGCTCCGAAAAGGTTCCTCAGCGAGGGTGGCCCGCCGGCTTCAGTCTTCGCGGCCTCGTGCCGGTAGACCTCGTTCAGCGTCCGTGCGGCCTCCGTCGCATCCGCATGGGCCAGCGGGAAGACGGCGACCTTCAGCTGCGCCGAGGCCGCCTCGTCGATCACCCGGAGGATCTCGGCCATCCGGTGGATGCCCTCGGATCGCCCCGTCAGGATGATCGCGTTGGAGTGGGTGGAGACGGCCACCTGTCCGTTCTCGCCGACGGCCTTCTTGAGGATCTCGGCCAGCTCTTTGGCCGTTTCGGCCGCGCCGGCGGACTTGAGGGGGATGACCTGGATCCGGACCTCGTCCGTGGCGGGGATGGCCTCCGGCTCGAGGCCCACGTGGACTCCGGGAGGCACGGTCGCGAGATTCACCACGCGCAGCGTCTCACCCCGCCCCGGGAGCGGCCGCGACGCGGGATTCATGACCGCGAGCCCGTGCTGTCGAAGCGAGACGTTGAGAAAGTCCAGGGCCATCGAGACCGGGACCTCAACCCTGCTGTAGGCGGTGATCGTTCCGCGGAGGGGCGCCTCCTGCACGAAGATCCATCCCGTCTCCCGGCTCACGTAGAGGAGCACCGACTCGATCGACGCGTCCTTGAACGCGAAGGAGAGCTTCCTCTCGAAAGGCTGTTCCTGCGGCGAAAGCATCGTTCCAAGAAGGAGCGCGAAGGTCATCATGGCCGTTGGAGTCCGGCCGCGCGGAGTTATTCCTCACAGCGACAGGAGGTAGACCGCCACGCCGAGCGCGGCGAGCGTGAGGATGACGACCAGGAGCCGCCGGCCGGTGTCCGAGGCCAGCGCGGGAACCGCGGGGGGCGCGGCGGCCGGCGCCGTCGATGGAGCCGGCGGGAGCGTCGCCCGCCTCGTGGCGCGGGGGTCGACGGGCGGGAGGAGGTAGGCCGTGTCCTCCGCGCTCACCGAGACCGCCTTCTCCTCGAGCGGCATCCCGCACCGCCGGCAGGGATATCCCTCCGCGATCGCCTGGATGACGTTGATGTGGGTGCCGCAGAAGGTGCAGGACATCAGCACCTTCCCCTGCATCTTCAGGATCATCGCGACCTTCTCGAACGGAAGGTGGCCGGACTCGACCAGCAGTTCCCCCAGCCGCTTCCGCGTTCC
>JBGPCZ010000200.1:0-8951 GCA_041482015.1 Planctomycetota bacterium
CACGTCCTTGTCGTGCTTGTGGTGGCGGAGCAGCTTCTCCCAGTAATCGACGACGCCGATGGGCCGCGCGCGAAGCTGAGCCTGGGTCTCCGTGACGGTGCGGAGGGAGAAGATCTCGACGCTCACGCCGACGCCGGCCAGCAGGATCGGGAGGAACGTCCCGACCACGAACCAGATGCGCTTCACGGTCACGAGGAACTCGTGGCGCGCGACGATCCACGCCTTGTTCACGGCCGCACCACCCGGACGAAGATGTCGTCGAGGGAGGGAAGGGCGCGCTCGAAGCGGCGGACGGTCGCGCCCTCGGCGAGGAGCGAGGCGAGGAGTTTCTCCGGCGGCGCGCCGGGCCTGAGCATGAGCCTGACCGCGGCCCCCTCCGGGGTGCAGCGCTCGACCTCGGGCCGGGAGGCGACGTCGCGGTCGCACTCCAGGAGCACGGCCGCGTCGGCGTAGCGCTCCTTGATCGCGCGGACCTCCCCCGAGAGAACCTCCTTGCCGTGGTCGACCAGGAAGACCTTGCGGCACATCGCCTCCACCTGGTCCATGCGGTGCGAGGAGAGGACGATCGCCGCGCCCTTCTCCGCGCGCTCCTTCATGAGGGTCGTGACGAGGACGCGGTTCACGGGATCGAGCCCCTCGAAGGGCTCGTCGAGGATCAGGAGCTCCGGCTCGGAGAGCAGGACGGCGGCGATCTGGACCTTCTGCTGCATGCCCTTGGAGAGCTGCCGCATCCGCTTCTGCTTCGCGTCGAGGAGCCCCACGCGGTCGAGGATGCTTTCGGTGCGCCGCGCGGCGACGTGGCGCGGGAGGCCCTTGAGCTCGCCGAGGAACTGGAGGACCTCCCCCACGCGCTGCCGCTGGTAGAGTCCGCGCTCCTCCGGGAGGTAGCCCACGCGCTCCTTGACGGCGGGGGAGACCGGCTGGCCCAGCACGCGGATCTCGCCGGAGTCCGGGCGGAGGATGTCC
Organism: Planctomycetota bacterium; assembly: GCA_041482015.1. GTDB lineage: Bacteria > Planctomycetota > MHYJ01 > MHYJ01 > JACPRB01 > JACQFK01. The sequence goes on from JBGPCZ010000200.1 coordinate 967, forward strand.
ATCACCATGCGGATGAGGGTGCTCTTGCCGGCCCCGTTGGGGCCAAGCAGGCCGAAGATCTCGCCGGGCTCGACCGAGAGGGAGATCGCGTCGACGGCCACCTTCCTGTCGTACGCCTTGGTGACGCCGCGGACCTCCAGCGCGGGCATCGGTCTAGCCGAGCTCTCCGATGTTCTTGATCACCTTGCCCACGAGGCCGTACTGCTTCGCCTCGTCGGGCGAGAGCCAGAAATCGCGGTCGGCGTCCTTGGTCACCTGCTCGGCCGACTTGCCCGTCTCCGCCGAAACGATCTCGTTGTACCGCAGGCGGAGCTTCACGATCTCCTCCGCGCTGATCTCGATGTCGCTCGCGGAGCCCTGGACGAAGGTCGACGGCTGGTGGAGGAGGAACCGAGAATTCGGGAGCGAGAACCTCCGCTCCTTGGGGGCGGCGAGGTAGACCATCACGGCCGCGCTGGCGCAGAGGCCGTTGACCACGGTGCGGATGGGCGGCTTGAAGAACCGGAGCGCGTCGAAGATGGCGAAGCCGCTGTCGGCCGCGCCGCCGGGGGAGTTGATGTAGACGGTGATCGGCGCCTTCTCGTCCATCTGCTGCATCAGGAGGAGCTGGCTGTGGACCTTGCGCGCGATCTTGTCCGAGATCGGCTCGTAGACCTGGATCGCCCGGGTCTTGAGCATCTGCTTGAGAAGGCCGCCCCCCTCCCCGCTGTCCTTCTCCTTGTCGTCGTCGTCCGCGAGCCTGAAGTCGTCGTTCATGGTGGTCTCCTGTTCCACGGCGGCGGGCCTTGGCGATTGCGCGTCGATCGATCAGCCCTTCGACTCGCTTCACTCGCTCAGGGCACTTCGCCTCGGCCGGCTCAGCGTGCCTGCACTGAGCGAGGCCGGCGGGAGCCGGCCGAGTCGAAGTGGTGGGCGTGGACAGACTCGAACTGTCGACCTTTCGCTTATCAAGCGAATGCTCTAACCAACTGAGCTACACGCCCCTGGATTCAAAAGAACGGATTCGTCGACGGGCCTTTCAACTCGCGACTCGCTGCGGTCGCCCAGGGCACCCCGCCTCCCCAGCGCTCCAATGCTTGCACCGAGCGGAGTGGCGCGAAGCGTCGCGGAGTCGAGGTGGCCTGCCACCCGTAGCTCGCCGGCAGTCCCCTTTCGCTCACCTTCCGGGCTGGAGCTTCGGGGGACACCCTTCGCACCCGCCTGCGCTCCGCTCCGGCGAGCGAAGGGTGGTGGACCCGACCGGAGTCGAACCGGCAGCCTCCTGCTTGCAAAGCAGGCGTTCTCCCATTGAACTACGGGCCCGCCTCCGTGCATCCTCAGGACCGGCCCCGGATTCCGCTCCTATATACTTGTCGACTTCGGGAGGGTCAACGCTTACTTGCCTGACAACGCCCGGAGCGCTTCGGGGATTCCGAGGATGGAGGGGAGCCTACTGCCGGGGAGCGAACGGGTCGACGTAGGGGAGGGCCTTGCCGTCGGTGCCGAGGAGCCGGCGGAAGCGGTAGTGGCGCAGGGTGTCCGACAGGCTCTCGAACTTGTCGAGCGACCAGACGTCCTGCTTGAAAAAATACTGGGCCAGCTGCCGCTGGCCATTGGGATCCCCGAGACTGACGTAGACATCGGCATACTCGAAGCGCTTGGACGTGTCGATCGGCGCGGGGCGGAGCCCGGTCTCCTCGAGCGGGGTGGACGACACCCCGGCCCTGCGAAGCGCCTCCGCCTTCTGGGCCGGATCCGTCCCCGTGGTGAGCGTGGTGGGGTTGGAGGGATTGGAGGAATTGGAAGAAGGGGCGGCCTGGCAGGAGGCCAGCGCGAGCGCCCATGCGACCAGAGCCGTTCTCGCCATCAGGCCGCGCATTATAACATCATGGACGGACGGGACGAGCGATTTTACGAGTTCCCGTTGTACTTCCGCGGGCGGACAGCGTCCTATCTCTTGGGGCCTTCATGCACGTGACTCCCTGGCGATCCATGGACGAGAGCCCGGAGCCGGTCCGCGTGCTCCGCGGCGTGCTGGCGGTCCGCCCCGCCACGTACGACCGCATCGAGGCGCGCCGACCGAAGTCGACGCGGGTCGAGAGGCTCGACGACGCCCTCCGGCGCTTCTCCGTCTTCGCGTTCTCGGCGATCATGCACCTTCTTGCGCTCCTGCTCCTTGCGGAGTTCGTCTACCTGGCCGTGCCGGTCATCGAGGAGACATTCATCTCGGCGCAACTCCAGCGCCCCCATCCGACGCCTGATCCGCCGGCTCCCGACGCCGGCGAGTTGCCGATGAAGGACCAGGTGAAGGCCGAGAGGGCCGCGGAAGCGCCAAAGGTCGCCGAGAGGCCCGCGCCGCCGAGGCCCGTGCCGGCCGCCGTCGTGGGAGGCGGGGCGCCGGACATCCCTTCGCGGCCCGAGCCCGTGGGGGTTCTCGAGACGGCCTCCGATTTCCGCGAGTCGGACCTGCGCGAGCTCTCGGGCCTCGGGTTGTTCGAGGGGCGCGGCCCGGCCGGGCGCCGGAACGCGGTGGGGCGGTACGGCGGGAACGAGGCGAGCGAGGCCGCGGTGGAACTCGGCCTCCGCTGGCTCGCCGCGCACCAGTCGGACGACGGCCGGTGGTCCACCGGCCAGTTTGTCTCGAAGTGTCCGACGGGCGACCCTTGCGGGACGTTCCACACCAAGGGCGGCTACGATTCGGGGGTCACGGGTCTTGCGCTCCTGGCCTTCCTGGGCGCAGGCTACACCCATCGCGAGGGCGCGCACCAGGAGACGGTTTCGCGCGTGATCGAATGGCTCAAGGCGCGACAGGATTCCCGGGGGTTCTTCTTCGACTCTTCCGTCCCCAAGGCGCAGGGCGGGATGTATGGCCACGGCGTCTGCATGTTTGCGCTGGGAGAGGCGTGTGCGATGACGGGTGACGAGTCGCTCAAGCCGATCCTGGAGCGGGCGGTGAAGGCGACCGAGGCGGCCCAGCAGCCGGGCGGCGGCTGGTACTACACGGCCGATCCCCGCGACCGCGGGACCGAGTTCACGCTCTCGGTCTGGCAGATCATGGGACTCATGGCGGCGAAGAAGGCGGGCGTACCCGTCGGCGAGGCCACGATCTCCCGCGCGAAGGACTTCGTGCGGACCTCGACGGACCTCTCGGGGGGCGTCTTCTACACCCACCAGTCGGCGATCACGGCGGGGTCGACCGGCGCGGGCGCCTTCGCGCGTTGCATGCTCGGCATGACGGACGGAGGGTGGGTCGAGAAGGGTCTCGCCTACATGGACCGGCAACCCGACCTGCAGCCCTCCCTCCAGCGCCAGCAGCAGTGGGAGTACCTGTACAGCTGGTACTACCGCACCCTCGCGGGATTCCAGCTGCAGGGGCGCCAATGGCGGGACTGGAACCGGACGCTCCGGCCGTTCCTCGTATCGACGCAGCACACGATCGGGCACCCGGCGGGCTCCTGGTCGAAGATCGACTACGCGAACGCGGGCACCGTCTACTCGACCTCGATGTGCATCCTCATGCTGGAGACGTACTATCGCTACCCGGTCGTGGCCTCGGTCGGCGCCGCCGAGGCGAGCGCGGTCGCCGAGATCGACGAGCCCATGACGGCGGAGGAGGAGCGCCGCGCGCGGATGGCGCGCCCCGCAACGCCCGAGGATGCCGCCCGGCGCGTCGAGCGCGAGCGGACGGACGCGCGGGCCAAGGTCAGGAGCGCGAAGCCGGAGGACCGGTACATCGGGGCGCGCAAGCTCGCGGAGCTGGGGGACAAGGAATCGGCGCCCGACATGATCGCGGCGGCGGAGAAGGAGCGCGGCCCGCTCCGTGCCGCGCACCTGCTCTTCATCGGCAGGCTGAAGTCCGAGCAGGCGATCCCGTTCCTCGTGGGCCAGCTGGACGACGCCGACGAGAACACGCGGGCCGCCGCGATGAACGCCCTCCTTCGCACCACGGGCGTGTACATCGCCGAGATCGAGGGCTGGAAACGGTGGTTCGAGGACTGGAAGCGGCGGCCGGCGGCGCCGAAATAGCGCGGCTTAGGGTCGGCTGCCCCGGGCCGGCGTCATCTCCCGGATCTCCCGGAGCACCTGCTTCATGCCGAGCGGGCAGAATTGCTTGTGCTTGATCCACGTGTAGCAGACGATCTCGCCGATCGAGTGGCTTCCGTGTTCGCGGCAGGCCAGCGCGTCGGTGTCCGATCCCTTGAGCCCCGGCATCTCCTTCGATTTCCAGTGGGGAAACCCCTGCTCGATGACCCATTTGAGCTTGGCCGAGTCGTTGGACCCGCTCACCATCTCGATGCAGGCCGGGTCATCCTTCAGCCGCGGCAGGCCCATCCACTTCCGGATGATGTCGCACCGCTCCTGCGCGTACGCGGGATCGTCGATCCGCGTCGCGTCGAACTTCGGGGTCCCGGGCGCGGCGACGGTCTGGCCCGGCCCCTTGCAGTGGAGCGGGCCGTGCGTGCAGGCGCCGGCCTCCGGCGGGGACGGGCGCGAGACGATGATGTGGACGGGGAAGCCCTCGCTCCTCTCGCCGAGCAGCGCGCGCACCGCGTCGCGCGCCCGCTCGTCCTCGACGCGGACGACGATCCGCTTCTCGCCGTTCACCGCGCCCGTGGTCGTCTCGATCACGCCGGGGATCGCCTTGAGGGCCTTCTCGTGCTTGAGGATCACCTCCCACGGGCCCGGGGGTTTTTCCTGCGCGGGGGCGGGGCCGGCCAGGAGCACGAGGGCGAGGAGGGCGGGGGCGAGCTTCATCGACGGGTCCTCACGGGGATCACTTCTGCTGGGGGTCCATCTCCTTGAGGATGTCCCCGGGAAGCTTGAGCGACGCCTTGCCGTGGTCGAAGAAGTCGTAGACCGTCTCGAGCACGTACGCGCGCCGGAGGAGCCCGCTCACGGAGTTGTAGGAGTAGGAGACGCGGCGGCGATCGGTGGCGCGGACGACGCAGGGGATGGCCACCTGGCAGGTGATCTCGAGCGTGCCCTCGAGCGTGTCCCAGTAGATGTAGTCGGGCTTGGCCATCCGGCCCTCGGTCACCGCCTGGTCGACGAGCGTGCCGACGTCGGCCCGGAGTTTCGCGGGGTCGAGCGCGAATTGCGACACGGTGCACGCCCGGCCCTGGAGGACTTCCGCCCGCTGCTGCGGCTCGCCGCGCGAGGCGGCGAGCGCGGCCTCGACCTGGACGTGGGGCGGCTTCGAGTTTCGGAGGAGCGTCACGAGGCGGTCCTCGCGCGTGCCCTGCTTCACCGCCCCCAGGTCGTCCCAGGGGCGCTGGGCCCGCCGCGTGTGGCTCTGGCCGCCGTCCGCCCGCTTGACGACCGCGAACTCGTCGATGGTGGAATAGAGCACGCCCATGGGGAACCACGCGCCCTCGCGGAGCTGGCGCCCCGAGACGCGGAAGCGATAGCTCTCGGACGGAAGGGCGCGCAGGGTTTCCGCGGCCGACGGGCCCGCGGCCACGGGCGGGGCCGGCGCGCGCGGGGCGGCGGGGCGGGGCGGGGTCACCTCGAGCGTCGGGAAGAGCTGGGCCAGGCGCAGGTCGAGCGGGCTCGACTCCAGCGAATCGCGGTCGGGGTTGAGGACGAGGGTCTGCCGGGCGGCGAGGGTCTTTCCGTCGCCGGCGGGGCCCCGGAACTCGGAGCCCCCGGTGAGCGGGGTCGCGCGGAGGGACTCTTTTCCGGCAGCCAGGTGGATCTGGCCGGAGGAGTCGGTGAAACGGACGCCGAGCGGGCCGTTGGACACGTGGAGGATCCGCGGCGCGGCGCCGAGATCGAGGAGCGCCTCGCCGCGATGGAGGTCGATGCTGTAGCAGAGGAGCGTCTGGCTCCACGAGACGAAGACCTCGCCCTCCTTCGCGAGATGGACCGTCGCGCCGTCGGGGAGCGAGAAGCTGGCGCCCTCGCGCGTGCGGAGTGCCTGGGAGGGGCGGACGTAAGTGGCGCGCGCGAGCGCCTCGGACGTCGTGTCGTAGTCGACGGTGAGCGATCCGGCGGCGGGGGAGATCTCGATGGCCTCTCCAATCCCGCCCGTGCTGTGCTGGGCGATGAACAGGCTCGGGACCGGCGAGTAGGGCGAAGGAGGCGCCGGCACGGGGTCGGGAGTCCGCGCGGGGACGGGATCCGGCGCCGGGGTTTCCTCGCGCGCCAGGCCGGGGGGCGGCGGCAGGCTCTCCTGGGGCCGGCGGGGCGCTTCGCCCGGCGAGGGCTTGGGCTTGAGCGCGTCCGGGAGTTCGGGGAGCGGTCGGGTCTTCCGTGTTCCCTCTCCCGCCGGTGATGGAGGCAGGGGATGGACCGCGACGGAGCCGGAGGGCGGCGCGAGGTAGACGGCCCGGAGCGCGAACGCGATCGCGCCGAGGAACACCGCGGCGGCGGCCACGCGCGCGACGAAGGCGATGCGCGAGAAGCGCGGGCGCGGAGGGGCGGGGGCCGGGAGACGGGCGGGTGGGAGGAGGCTGCCGTCCGAGAGGGCGAGCAGGGCGGTGTGGCGGCGGCACGTCTCGCACTCGGCGAGGTGCCGCACGCGCCGGCGCCACTCGGCCTCCGAGGCGGCGCCGATGGCGAAGACCGCCCAGTCTTCGGCGCTCGGGCAACGATTCGGGTCCATCCGTCCTCCGTCCACTGGACACGGGAGAGCGACTTCTATTGACCTCCCCTGGGCTTTTTCAACATCTCGCGAAGGCGGTCGCGTCCCCGGCTGATCAGGGAGCCGACCGTCTGCGTGGTGATGCCGAGGGCGGCGGCGATCTTCCGGTACGGGAGCCCGTCGAAGTAGAACATTCGGATCGCGGTGCGCTGGAGCGGGCCGAGTTGGTCGAGGAGGACGCCGAGCCGGCCGATCTCCTCCCGGTCCTCGGGGGCGATGCCGGCCTCGCGCGGGTCCTCGACCTGGATGGGAAGTTCGTCGAGGCTGCCGCCGCCGAAGCGGCCGCGGAGTTTTTCGTCGCGGATGGTGTTGAGGGCGTGGCGGACGGCGAGGGACCGGAGCCACATGCCGAGGGGGCAGCGGCCCTCGAAGGAGCGGAGCCGGCGGAAGTCCTCCTCGTAGAGGCGCGCGTAGAGGTCCTGGAGGACGTTGGAGATATCCTGTTCGGGGACGGCATAGACGCAGCGGAGGAAGGTGAACCGGATGGCGCCCTCGAGGAGGGCGTGGTAGCGGCGGATGAACTCGTCCCAAGCGTCGGCGCGGCGCCCGATGCAGCGGCGGACGAGATCGCGCTCCTCGGCGGCGGCGGAGGGATCGATGGGCGGCACGGAGACAGTCTACTGCAAGTCGGGCCAGAGCCGGAATCGATTTAAAATAAGTGATGGCAAGAGGGGTTCTGATGCGCGGTTGGTCGCGGCATCGTCACCAACGGAGATGTAATGGACCCTTTTTACTCTACTTGTAGAGCCTGGGTGGAAATCTCTCTTTCTGTCGATTCGCGCCTTGCGGCGAGAAAGTCCTTAGAAAGGAGGTGATCCAGCCGCAGATTCCCCTACGGCTACCTTGTTACGACTTAGCCCTCCTCACACGTTTTACCTTGGGCCGCGTCCTCCTTGCGGTTGGGCAACGGACTTTAGGTACCCCGTGCTTGGGTGGCTTGACGGGCGGTGTGTACAAGGCTCGGGAACATATTCACCGCGGCGTGGCTGATCCGCGATTACTAGCGATTCCGGCTTCACGGAGGCGAATTGCAGCCTCCGATCCGAACTGGGGTCGGCTTTTTGAGATTGGCTCCCCCTCGCGGGTTGGCAACCCTTTATACCGACCATTGTAGCACGTGTGTTGCCCCGGACATAAGGGCCATGATGACTTGACGTCATCCCCACCTTCCTCCCATTCGACACGGGCAGTCTGTCTAGAGTGCACCTTTCGGTTAGCAACTAGACACAAGGGTTTCGCTCGTTACGGGACTTAACCCAACATCTCACGACACGAGCTGACGACAGCCATGCAGCACCTGTCTCCCTGTCGTATTGCTACGAAAGCCGATTTTCATCGGTTGTCAGGGGATGTCAAGACCAGG
>JBGPCZ010000201.1:0-8737 GCA_041482015.1 Planctomycetota bacterium
GACGACGTGGTCGTACGGCCCCTTCGGGTAGACGTAGGGGCCCTTGCGGACCTTGTCGCCGGGCGTCGCGACCAGGAGCGGCGTGACGCCTTTCAGGTCGGGCCGGAAACGGATGTTCATGTACCACTCGTCCTCGGTCGTGAACGGCGTGACGCCGCGCGCGACCGGGTGATCCGGGAACTTCTGATACTCGGGCGACCACATCGGGTTGCACGAGAAACCGCCCTCGTAGTAGCCGCCTACCCAGTCGAGAAACTCGGGGCCGCCCTTTCCCTTCTCAACCTCCACGCCGTAGTGCATGAAGCCGAGGCCGACGCCCTTCTTCGCGAGACCGTCGAAGAACTTCAGGCGGTCCCCCTGCACGAACGGGTGGCCGCCCCCGCCGTCGGCGTAGCAGACGATCGCCGTCGCATCGTCGAAGATCTTCGGATCCTCCGGCCAGCCGTTCGGGATGACGACGACCTCGAGCGCCGCGACCTTCGCCAGGCACTTCTGGAGGAGGAGCGATCCCGCGCGGAACTCGTGGTCGCCCGGCCCGTGGCTCTGTTTCCCAGCGACGATGACGAGCTTCTTCCTCTCCTGCGCCCCGGCCGCCGGAACCGTCAGAAGCAGGATCGCGACGAGCAGCTTGTGCATCTTGGCTTCCCTCCGTTCACTCGACGATCGCCCCAGCGGCGACCCGGTCGACGCTCTCGCGACGGCGGACCTCCGGCCAGTCCCGCGCCGGATCATACCAGCGGCCGACGACCTCCAGGACGTCGCCCGACGTCTTCGCCTCGATGAACGCCCTTTTGACCTCGTCCCGGACCGGGTGGAGATCGGCGTAGCGGATGCAGACCTTGCGCATCACGACGCCCGCCTTCGCCTCGCCGTAGACCTCGGCCGTCAGCCGCAGGTGCTCCTCGATCGCGTCGCGTTGCTCGGCGATCGGCGGCGGCGGCGGGAGCGGCCGGCCGTCGAGGAGCGCCCGCACCTCGCGGAAGATGAACGGGTTGCCGATCGCGCCCCGCGCGACCCAGCAGCCGTCGACGCCCGTCGCGTTCATCATCGCGGGCACGTCCTCCGGCGCAAACACGTCGCCGCTTCCCAGGATCGTGCGCGAGCCGGCGTGGCTCTTGACGCGCGCGAGGAAGTCGCGGTTCGACGGGCCCTCGTAGCGCTGCTTCACCGTCCGGCCGTGGACGGTCACCGACGCGACGCCCCGGTCGAACGCGCCGTCGAGGATCTCGAAGAAGTTTCGCTCGCTCTCCGCCGAGTCGTCGAAACCGCGGCGCATCTTCACGGTGACGGGCCGGCGACCGCCGACCTGGTCGAGGACGGACTTTACGATGTCGAGTGCCGTCACGGGGTCGGTCAGAAGGTACCCACCCCGACAGCGGCCGAGGACCTTCCTCACGGGGCAGCCGAAGTTGATGTCGACCAGGTCGTAGCCGTGCTCCACGAGCTCGACGGCGGCGCGGCCGAAGTCGCCGGGCTCGGAGCCCATGAGCTGCCCGCCGATCGGGTGATCGTCCGGGCCGATCTCGAGCATCCGGTCGCGAAGCGTGCCCTTGAGGAGAACGAGGCGGTCGAGGACGACCTCGGCCATCGCGAGCTCCGCCCCCCGCCGGCGGGCGACGATCCGCATCGCCCGGTCGGAATAGCCCGACAGCGCCGCCTGGACGGCGGGGAGCGCCAACGACAGGGGCCCGATCCGGAGCATCCCCGGATTGTAGCGAGGGAACAAACACGCCGCGCCATTTTATGGACACGAAAGGTCACAAAATGGCGTGGCGTGTTCGTGACGTGTACGAAAGGCGGGCTCCGCCCGTTTCCTGAAAGAGCAGAAGCGCGACAGGTCCGGCGGGGACCGGACAATACTCCAAGGGCGGGCCGAGCGGAGGTGACGGATGGTCATGGCCAATCGCGATCACGTCGTCAAGCGGCTCAAGGAGCTCCGCGACTGGGCGGACTACATCGTCCAGTCCCTCTCCGCCGACCAGCCTTACGAGCGCGGCAAGATGGACCTGCTCAAGCAGGTCGTGGGCCTCGACGACTTGGACAGCCTCCGTGAGGAGGCCGAGTCCCTCGCCTCGCGCCTCGACCGAGCGGTCTCCCGCATCGACACCCCCGTGCCGGCCGCCTGAGCCGGCTCCCCCTCACCGGAGCCCCTTGACCTGCGGGCGACCCGGTGTATGATTGTGTGTCTTATGAGATTCCTCGGAGCAGCCGTGCTGGCGCTTGCCCTCACCGCCTGCCAGCACCGCGTGCGCTACCGCTCGACTCCGCCACCCACGAGCATGCCCTCCGAGGCGGCCGGGCCGGCGGAGAAGCCCGCCCCCGCCACCCCCCCTGCTCCCGCAACCGGCCCCGCGACCCCGCAGGCCGAGGATGGCGACACGAAGGCCAAGCGGGCCAAGTGGGCCCAGGAAGAGGCGGCCCGGCTCATCCGCGAAAGCGTCCCCGTCGCCAAGGAGGTCGCCGACACGATGGAGCAGCCGCTCACCCGCGACCGGCAGGAGCTCCAGAAGCTGCGGACCAAGGCCAAAACCGCACACGACAACCTGACCACCGCCCGAGAACTCTACCTCCGCGTCGAGACCGACTCGGAGAACCAAGTCCAGCTTTCCGACCGCATCAAGAAGCTCAACGACCTGATCACCGTCATGAAGGGGGCGTTGAAGCGCATCGACAGCTCGTTGTGATTCGATGAAAGCCAGTGGCCTGATCGCCGCCCTTGCGTTCCTCGCCGCGTGCGGCACGACCGACGACCGGCGCCCGACTTCCACCTCCAAGCCGCCCACGGGGATCGAGCCCGGCCCGCCGTTCCTCTCGGTCCCGCCGCCCCAGGACCCGATCGCCCTCCCGAAACTTCCGCCCCCCGCTCCGATGACCCTGGTGCCCGGCGACCTCCTGCATATCACCGTCTTCCGCCAGAAGGACCTCGAGCTCGAGGTCCGCGTCCCCGAGAGCGGCGCCATCGCCTACCCGCTGATCGGCGACGTCAAGACGGGCGGGCGGACGTCGAAGGAGGTCGAAGTCGAGATCAAGAGGCGCCTCGAGGAGAAGTACCTCCACAAGGCGGGCGTGACGCTCACGATCGTGTCGTACGCGCCGCGGATGGTCTACGTCCTCGGGGGTGTGCAGAAGCCCGGGAGCTTCGAGTACGCGCCCAACCGGCGGCTCACGGTGCTCCAGCTGATCTCGTCCGCCGGCGGCTACTCCGACCGCGCGTACAAGGAGTTCGTCCAGCTCGTGCGGCGCAAGGAGAACGGCGACCGCGAGATGATCAAGTTCTCGATCGCCGACGTCGAGAAGGCGGTCGCGAAGGGCCAGGTCGAGGCGGACCTCGAGGTCGGCCCCGACGACCTCCTTGTCATCCCGTCGGCCGCACGCGTCGTCTACGTCCTGGGCCAAGTCAACATGCCGAAGAACATCGACATGCCCAGCGACTCGAAACTCACCGTCTCGATGGCGATCTCGCAGGCGGGAAGCTGGACGAAGTTCGCCGCGATCGGGCGCATCCAGGTGCTCCGCCAGCCCCCCGGCGGCGATCCGGTGCGGCTCACCGTCGACCTCGACGCGGTCATCAGCGGCACGCTCGAGAAGGACCTCGAGCTCCTCCCCGGCGACGTCGTCTGGGTCCCGCAGCGATCCATCTTCTGATCTCCTCGTGAAGCGGACTGAGACCGCCATCCCCGGCGTCTGCCTGATCGACGCACCCCTCTTCAGCGACGAGCGCGGCCATTTCTTCGAGACGTGGCGCGAGGACAAGTTCGCGGCGATCGGGATTGCATGCCGGTTCGTCCAGGACAACCAGTCCCTTTCGAAGAAGGGCGTGCTCCGCGGGCTGCACTACCAGCTGGGCCGCCCGCAGGCGAAGCTGATCCGCGTCCTCTCGGGCGAGGTCTTCGACGTCGCGGTCGACCTGCGGCCCGGGAGCGCGACGTTCGGCCGGTGGGCGGGCGAGACGCTCACGGCGGCGGGACGCCGGATGATGTTCGTGCCCGGGGGATTCGCGCACGGCTTCTACGTGCTCTCCGACTCGGCGGAGGTGCTCTACAAGGCGTCGGACGTCTACGCACCGGCGGAGGAGCGCGGGCTGCGCTGGGATTCGCCGGAGGTCGGGATCGCCTGGCCGCTCCGGGGCGCCCCGATCGTGGCGCCGCGCGACGCGGCGTACCCGTCGCTTTCGCAGATCCCGCCGAAGGACCTGCCGAGAACCTGAACCCTGTCACGATATCGCCGCGCGCTTTCGTTAACACGAAAAGTTGACGAAATCGCGCGGCGATATCGTTACACTCTCCGCGACGAATGACTCTCCCCACACGAGGGTTCACGGTCTTCTTCACGGGCTTCTCGGGCGCCGGCAAGTCAACCATCGCGGAGATCCTGGTCGCGCGGCTGGCCCGGCTTGGACGGACGGTCACGCTGCTCGACGGCGACCAGGTCCGCCGGCACCTCTCGAGTGAACTCGGCTTCTCGCGGGAGGACCGCGACCTCAACATCCGGCGGATCGGATTCGTCGCCTCGGAGATCACGCGCCACGGCGGCGCGGCGGTCTGCTCGCCGATCGCTCCCTACGACGCGGTGCGGAGGGAGGTGCGGGCGATGATCGAGCCGCTCGGCACCTTTGTACTGGTGCACGTGGCGACGTCGCTCGAGGTGTGTGAGAAACGGGATGTGAAGGGCCTGTACAAGAAGGCACGAGCGGGGCTGATCCCGGTTTTCACGGGGGTGAGCGATCCTTATGAACCGCCCGCCGACGCGGAGGTCGTGATCGACACGGTCCGCGTACCCGCGATCGACGCCGCGCAAAGGATCGTGGAGTTTCTCCGCAGGCGCGGCCTGCTGGCCTGAACAGGGGCGCCGGCGGCGGGCCCGGACCGCGATGGAGGTGACGTTTCGGACGTCGCCGTGGTGAAGATCCTTTGCCTCGAGCAGGTCGGGGAATTCCGAGCCGACCATCCGGTGCCCGCGGCTTCGGATCGCGACCCGTGTCCCGTCGATCCGGTGATCGGAGCAACGAGGGAATGGAGCAGAGAGAGAGGAAGGATCAAGAGCGGGCTCATCCGCGTTAAACGTTCTCGTGAATCGGCCCCCCAACTCGGGTAGAATGGCGTGCTTATGGTTCCCCAGTGCGCCCAACACCCGGAGGTCGCCGCCACCGGCGTCTGCGTCGCGTGCGACCGGCCGCTCTGTCGGCCCTGCCTCCGCACCATCGGCGGGACCCTGCAGTGCGCGACCGACTGCCCCGCCGAGCCGTCCGCGGTCATCCAGGACCCGCCGCACGACCGATCCGACATCCTCCTTCCCTCGTGGCTGGACGAGGACCCGGAGGACAAGTCGAAGACGTCGATCCTCGACATGTCCCCCGTCGTGCCGCTCGTCGTGCCCATCCAGGAGACCGCCGAGGCCGAACCCGAGGCGCCGGGCGAGGCGCCGATGCCCATCGTCATCCCGGGCACGCGCCGCGCGTCGATCCAGACAAATTGCGCCCTCCACCTGGACACGCCCGCCGTCGTCCTCTGCGCCGCGTGCCAGACGCCGATCTGCTCGCTCTGCATCGAGGAGACGCCGCGCGGGCTCGTCTGTTCCCCCACGTGCGCCCGCGCCCTCATGGGCGTCACCGCCCCCGCCGGGACCCGCACCGGGCTGATGATCGGCGTCGGTGTCTTCGCGCTCGCGGTCGCGTTCGTCATCATCGCCATCGTCCGCGGGCCCTCGCCCGCCGAGAAGCCCGCGCCCGTCGTCGCAAAGGTTGAGCCCACAGTCGAGCCAAAGCCCGAACCTAAAGTCGAACCGAAAATCGAAGTCCCCAAGCCCGAGCCGCCGAAACCCGAACCTCCGAGGCCGGAGCCGCCAAAGCCTGAACCGCCCAAACCCGAGCCGCCCAAGCCGAAACCCGAACCGCCGAAGCCGGAACCCCCGAAGCCCGAGCCCCCGAAAGCGGAGCCGCCCAAACCCGAACCGCCCAAGCCGAAGCCCGAACCCCCGAAACCGGAACCCCCGAAGCCGGAGCCGCCCAAGGTCGTCGTGGTGAGGGTCGAGCCTCCTCCACCACCGCCCCTCACGCCGCTCGAACAATCGGCCAAGCTCATCCGCGAGGCGACGCCGCTCCTGGGCGAAGTGGCCGGGTCGGTCGACGACGCCGTCCTCCGCCGCATCGACCGCGGCGCCGTCCTCGAGCGAATCAATACCGTGAAGAAGAACCTCGAGCAGGCCCGCGCGATCTACGCGACGTCGCGCGACTCCGCGCCCGACCCCGCCCTTCTCGACCGGCGCGTGGAGCGCATCGACCGGGTCCTCGACTCGGTGCCCGCCGCCCGCGACCGCGTGCTCGTCGCGGAATCGATCGAGACAGCGGCGCGGAAGATCCGCGAGTCGGCCGCGCTCGGTCGCGACGTCGCCGACGGGGTCGACTCGCCGCCCGGGGAGGAGATCGAGCAGTCGGCGCTCCGAGTGAAGAAGGTCCTCCTGAGGGAGAAGCTCCGCGAGGCGCGGGCGCTCTACGCCTCCGTCCGCGACCGCGCGCCCGACCCCGCCCTCATCGACACGCGCATGAAGAAGCTGGACGGGATCCTGGGCTCCCTCCAGTAGATGTCACGAAATCGCCGCGCGATTTCGTTAACATCAACCCCATGATCGTCGTCGGGCGCCTGGCGCCCTCCCCCACCGGCGCGCTCCACCTCGGAAACGTCCGCACGTTTCTCTGGGCGTGGCTCTCGGCCCGTGCCCGGGGCGGCCGCGTCCTCCTCCGCGTCGAGGATCTCGACACCCCGCGCGTCAAGCCGGGCACGTCGGAGAGGATGATCGACGACCTCCGCTGGCTCGGGTTCACGTGGGACGGGGAGATCGAGGTCCAGACGTCGCGCCGCGACCATTACCGCCGCGTCTTCGAACAGCTGCGCGACCGCCTCTTCCCCTGCCGCTGCACGCGCGGCGAGATAGCCGCCGCCGCGAGCGCCCCCCACGAGGACGACCACGAACTCCGCTACCCGGGAACGTGCCGTTTGTACTCCGGCCCCGCATCCTGCTGGCGCTTCCGGGTCGACCCGGAAGTCATCGAGTTCGACGACCGCCTCCACGGCCGCCAGGCGATCGACGTGGCGGCCACGATCGGCGACTTCGCCGTCGCCAAGGCACCCGACCAGCCGGCCTACCAGCTCGCCGTCGTCGCCGACGACCTCGCGCAGGGCGTCACGGAAGTCGTCCGCGGAGACGACCTCATCCCGTCGACCGCACGGCAGATCCTCCTCTACCGGGCGCTCGGCGCCGCGCCGCCCGCTTACGGCCACGTCCCGCTGGTCGTCGGCCCTGACGGGACGCGGCTGGCCAAGCGGCACGGCGACGCGCGAATCGCGAGCTTCCGCGGGCGCGGCGTGCCACCCGAGCGGATCATCGGCGTCCTCGCGGAGTGGTCGGGCCTCGGCGCCGGCGACGCGACGCCCGCGTGCCTTGTCCCGAGGTGGAACTGGGCGACGCTGCCGAAGGAGCGGATCGTGCTGACGCCGGAGCGGCTGGCCCAGATTGGATAGTCGCGGTATACTAAAGCGATGACGGGGCGGTGGAAGGAACGGCTTAAGAAGATGGGCGAGGCCAACGAGCGGGCCCGCCAGACCGAGACGCGGCGGCTCACGCTCAACCGGGCCGCGCGGATCCTGGAGGGGCTCCTCTCCAACCCGCCCGCCCCGCCCCAGCCCCGGGCGGACCACCCCGTCTCCTCGGGCCACCGCACGCGACGGAAGAATGTCTAGCCCGCGCGCGGTGCTCCTCGCCGCCCTCGACACCCTCGACGCCGGCGGCTTCGACTATCTCCTCTACGGCGGGCTGGCGGCGGCGCTCTGGGGCGAGCCCCGCTACACGGAGGACGTCGACCTCGTCCTTTTCCTCCCGGAGCGCCACGCCTTCAAGTTCCTGCGCGAGGCGGCGCGGCACGGGTTCGCAGTGGAGGAGGACCTGGCCGTCCAGCAAATCCAGGTGAGCGGCTGGTCGCGCCTGCCCCTGGGCGAACGCAAGAGCCCCTGGCACCTCGACCTCACGCTCGGCGACAATCCGTTCGACAAGAGCGCGCTGGCGCGCAAGAAGGAGGTCGAACTGTTCGACCGGAAGGTCTGGGTCGCATCCCCGGAGGACCTGCTCATCTACAAGCTCGTCTCCTGGCGCGAGCGGGACGTGCTCGACGTCCACGCGATCGTGAAGCGCCAGAAGTCGATCGACCTCGCCTATCTCAAAAAGTGGACCACGTGGTGGGAGAAGGAGGGGGTAGAGGGGGTCCGCGGGCGGTTCGAGGCGCTGGGACTCGCCCGCTGATCGGGAGTCACCCCAGGAACATGCGGGAGGCGAATCGCGAGAATCGCACGTCTCCACAAGGCTTTCCGGGAACAAAAAAACGGCCCCGGCGGATCGCTCCGCCGGGGCCGTGACAATATTGACGGTCTTTCTCGTTACGCGGTCGGGGCCGCCGGCGCCACCGGGGGCGGCGGCGTCTTCGACTTCTCGATGATCTTCGAGAGCGAGAGGCCGATCTTGCCCTCCGCGGGCTCCAGCTTCACGACCTTCACCTCGACGATGTCGCCGGGCGCCAGGCCCGCCTGCTCCGTCTCCTTGTCCACCTTCGAGATGTGCAGCAGGCCCTCCAGGTCCTTCTCGAGCTCGACGAACGCGCCGAAGCTCACCAGCTTCGTCACCTTGCCCGAGACCGCATTCCCCACCGCGTAGCGCATCGGGATCGTTGTCGACCACGGGTTGTCCAGCA
>JBGPCZ010000202.1:0-8701 GCA_041482015.1 Planctomycetota bacterium
ATCTCGCGGAGGCGCTGCGCCTGGAGCCGGGGACCGGGTCGGCCTTCGCGACGCGGTGCCGTTTGAACCGCCTCGCGGCGGAGCATCACTGGGCGCGCGGGGAGAGCGTCTCGGGGGACTGCGAGGCGGTGGAGCGCGACGCGGCGCTCGTCCCGGCGTGGCTCGATCGCGCCGTGGCGTGGGGTTGCCGGGCCGCGCACCGGGCGGCGCTCGGCGAGGATGCGAAGGCGGACTTCGCGCGGGCCGAGGGGTTCTTCGAGGAGGCGATCAAGGCGGACGCGGGGAACGCGGAGGTGTGGGAGCGGCGCGCATTCGTCCGGTGGATGCGTGGGGGGGACCCGGGGGCGGCGGAGGCCGACGCCTCCCGGGCGATCCAGATGGCGTCCTTCTTCCCGCAGGCGCGCCTGACCCGGGCGAAAATCCACCGGGTGAAGGCCTTCTATAATGAAGAGCTGAAGGACCTTGCCGAGGCGCTGGCGGAGAACGCGGTCTTCACGGAGGCGTGGGAGGAGCGCGGCCGTCTCGAGCTGGAGTGGGGCAAGTCGCGCGCGGCCGCGGGCGAACGGGTCGGCGCCCGCGAGCACTTCGTGCAGGCGGTGCGCCACTTGGAGGAGGCGGTGCGGCTCAATCCCGATCTCACGGGGCCGTTGCGGGCACCCCTCCGGGAGGCGCAACGGGCGCTGTTGGGGCCGAACTAATTCGGTTTTTCTTACCCCAATTCGGCCCCCCGGGTAATTCCTCTGGTGATCCCGCGGTTTTCCCTATTTCTCTGTGGGTGGGCTGACATGAGCCGATTCAAAGGACGCTTCGCCGTTCTCGCCGCGCTCCTGGGCGTCGCCACGCTCGCGCTGGGATCCCCGCAGGAAAAGAAGGCGGAACCCCAGGCGACCGCCAAGGTCAGCTACGACCGGCAGATCCGGCCCATCTTCCAGGCCAACTGCATGGGCTGCCACCAGCCCGCCAAGGCCAAGGGCAGCTACGTCATGACCACGCGGGAGAAGATGCTCGTCGCCGGCGAAGCAAAACTCGTCAACCTCGTGCCCGGCCATCCCGAGAAGAGCAACCTCGTCGACCAGGTCACCCCCAAGAACGGCGAGGCGGAAATGCCCAAGGGCAAGAAGGCCCTCGCCCCCGCCGAGATCGAGCTCATCAAGAAGTGGATCGCGGAAGGCGCCGTCGACGACACGCCCTTGAACGCCAAGGTCAAGTTCGACGTCGACCACCCGCCTGTCTACACCCGTCCCCCGGTCATCCCCTCCATCGACTTCTCGCCCGACGGCCAGTTCCTCGCCGTCGCCGGCTTCCACGAGATCCTCCTCATGAAGGCCGACGGCTCCGAGCGCGTGGCCCGCCTCGTCGGCCTCTCGGAGCGCATCCAATCGATCAAGTTCTCCCCCGACGGGAAGCAGCTCGCCGCCGGCGGCGGCCTCCCCGGGCGCGACGGCGAGGTCCAGGTCTGGGACGTCGAGAAGAAGGCGCTTCTCCTCTCCGTCTCCGTCACGTTCGACACGCTCAACGGCCTGAGCTGGTCGCCCGACGGCTCGAAGATCTCCTTCGGCTGCGGGGACAACACCATCCGTGCCATCGAGACCAAGAAGGGCGAGCAGATCCTCTACAACCTTTCGCACAGCGACTGGTCGCTCGGCACGGCCTTCTCGTTCGACGGCTCCCACATCGCGAGCGTGGGCCGCGACGGCGCGGTGAAGCTGATCGAGGTCGCCACCCAGCGGTTCGTCGACAACATCACCTCGATCACGCCGGGCGCGCTCAAGGGCGGGCTCATCGCGGTCGCGCGCCACCCGTCGCGCGACGAGATCGTGATGGGCGGGGCCGACGGCACCCCGAAGGTCTACCGCATGCACCGCATCGTCGCGCGCCAGATCGGCGACGACTCCAACAAGATCCGCGAGCTGACCCCGATGCAGGGCCGCGTCTGGAGCGTCGCGGTGAGCGCCGACGGCAAGCGCATCGCCGCGGGCAGCGGGCTGGACGGCAAGGGCGAGGTCGCCGTCTCCTCGTACGAGGCCGGCGCCCCCCCGGACAACATCAAGGCTATCCTGGCGAAAAAGGCCCCCGCCCGCAGCGTCGACGAGCAGAAGGCGCTCGACGCCTTCACGAGGGAGGGCATCAAGCAGCTCTGGAAGGTCGCGCTCGAGAAGTCGATCGTCTACTCCGTGGCCTTCGGCGCCGACGGGAAGACCGTCGCGGCCGCGGGATCCGACGGCGTCGTCCGCCTCTTCGAGGCCGAGACGGGAAAACCGGTGAAGGAGTTCTCGCCTGCGCCCGTCGAGGCGGCCGCGGCCGCCGTCGTTCCTGGGAAGACGGCCCTGCGCGTGGACGACCGGGGCGGGCTCGAGACGCTCCCGCCGGACGCGAAGATTGCGGCCCTCGAGGTCGTGCCCGCGACGATCTCGCTCGGCGGCCCTTATGAGTACGCGCAGATCGTCGTCACGGCGAAGCTCGCCACCGGCGAGGCGGTCGACGTCACGCGCATCGCGGAGCTCAAGGCCGCGGGCGGCGTGGTCGAGGTCTCAAAGGCTGGGCTCGTCCAGCCGAAGGCCGACGGCCAGGGCGCGCTCGAGGTCAAGCTGGGCGGCCAGGCCGCGTCGGTCCCCGTCGCGGTGGCGGGCCTGAAGGCCGCGTTCCACTCCGACTTTATCCGCGACGTGAACCCCATCCTCTCGCGCGTGGGCTGCAACGCGGGGACGTGCCACGGCTCGGCGAAGGGCCGCAACGGCTTCAAGCTCTCCCTCCGCGGCTACGACGCGATCGCCGACGTCCGCGCGCTGACGGACGACCTCGCCTCGCGGCGCGTGAACGTGGCGTCGCCCGACGACAGCCTGATGCTCCTCAAGACCACGAGCGCGGTGCCCCACGAGGGCGGGCGCGTCATCGTGCCGGACGACACGTCCTACCAGATCCTCCGCGCGTGGATCACGCAGGGCGCCACGCTCGACGTCAATTCGCCCCGCGTCGCGAAGATCGAGATCCTCCCCACGAACCCCGTGGCGGAGCGGATCGGCTCGCGGCAGCAGATGCGGATCCTGGCGACCTACGCCGACGGGAAGACGCGCGACGTCACGCGCGAGGCGACCATCGAGAGCAGCAACACCGAGGTGGCGGCGGCCGACCGGTCGGGCCTGATGACGGCGATCCGGCGCGGCGAGGCGGCCGTGCTGGCGCGCTACGAGGGTTCGTACGTGGCGACGACGCTCACGGTCATGGGCGACCGCAAGGGATTCGCCTGGCAGGACCCGCCCGCCTACACCCGGGTCGACGAACTCACCGCCGCGAAGTGGAAGCGGGTGAAGATCCGGCCGTCCGAGACGTGCGGGGACGCCGAGTTCATCCGCCGCGTCCACCTCGACCTGACGGGCCTCCCGCCCTCGCCGGACGAAGTCCGCGCGTTCCTCGCCGACACCGCGGAGCCGAAGGCCAAGCGCGAGGCGCTGGCCGTCAAGCTCATCGGGAGCGACGCCTACGTCGAGCACTGGACCAACAAGTGGGGCGACCTCCTCCAGGTGAATCGGAAGTTCCTGGGGACAGAGGGCGCGGTGGCGCTGCGCGCGTGGATCCGCGACCACGTGGCGAAGAACACCCCTTATGACCAGTTCGCGCGGGCGATCATCGCTGCGGACGGGTCGAACAAGGACAATCCCCCGGCCTCGTACTACAAGATCCTGCGCGACCCGGGCTCAACCACGGAGAACACGACCCACCTCTTCCTGGGGGTCCGGTTCAACTGCACGAAGTGCCACGACCATCCGTTCGAGCGGTGGACGCAGGACCAGTACTACCAGACGGCCGCGTACTTCGCCCGCGTGGGGCTCAAGGCCGACCCCCAGAGCACGGGGCGGAACGTCGGCGGCACCGCGGTCGAGGGCGCGAAGCCCCTCTACGAGATCGTCTTTGAGAAGCCCGACGGCGAGGTCACCCACGAGCGGACGGGCAAGGTCACGCCCCCCAAGTTTCCCTACGAGTGCAAGTACCAGGCGCCGGAGAACGCCACGCGCCGCCAGCAGCTGGCCGCGTGGATCACCTCGGCGGACAACCTCTACTTCGCGAAGAGCTACGTGAACCGCCTGTGGGGCTATCTTTTCGGCATCGGGATCATCGAGCCGATCGACGACATCCGGGCCGGCAACCCGCCCTCCAACCCGCAGCTCCTGGACTACCTGACCGGGGAGTTCATCAAGAGCGGGTTCGACACGCGGCACGTGATGAAGCTGATCGCGACCTCGCGGACCTACCAGCTGTCGGTCGGGACGAACGAGTGGAACAAGGATGACCGGATCAACTATTCGCACGCCATGGCGCGGCGCCTCCCGGCGGAGGTGCTGTACGACGCGGTCCACGCGGTGACGGGATCGGTCTCGAACGCCCCGGGCGTCCCGGCCGGCACCCGCGCCGCGGCATTCCCCGACGTGGGCGTCGAGCTCCCGAGCGGGTTCCTCGCGACGTTCGGGCGGCCGGTGCGCGAGAGCGCCTGCGAGTGCGAGCGGACGAGCGAGCTCCGGCTCAGCGCGGTGATGGCGCTCATCAGCGGCCCGACGATCGCCGACGCGATCGGAAACCCCGGGAACGCGATCGCGAAGCTGGTCGTGTCGGAGAAGGACGACGCCAAGCTGGTCGACGAGATCTTCATGCGCGTGCTGAACCGCCCGGCGAAGCCCGGGGAGCTCAAGGCGGTCCTCGAGGACCTCAAGGGAATCCAGGCGGACCACGAGGTCATCACCTCCTCCCTCCAGAGGCGCGAGGCGGACTGGAAGGAGCTCGAGCCGAAACTCCAGAAGGATCGCGAGGACGCGATCGCCAAGGGGAAGGCGGACGTCGAGGCCCGGCAGAAGGAGATCGCCCCCCGCATCGCCGAGGAGGAGAAGAAGCGGCAGGAGAACATCGCGGCGAAGGAGAAGGACGTCAAGGACTACGAGGCGAAGCTCCC
This sequence comes from Planctomycetota bacterium, assembly GCA_041482015.1. GTDB lineage: Bacteria > Planctomycetota > MHYJ01 > MHYJ01 > JACPRB01 > JACQFK01. The sequence continues at coordinate 4,943 of JBGPCZ010000202.1, forward strand.
CGAGACGATCGCCGCGTGGGAGACGAAGCAGAAGAAGGGCGGCGACTGGGTGCCGCTCGTGCCGACCAAGCTCGACGCGTCGCAGGGCGCGAAGCTGGTCGTCCAGCCCGACCTCTCGATCATCGCCACCGAGAAGAACGGCAAGGGGAACTACGTCCTGACGGTGCCCACGGACCTGAAGGGGATCGCGTCGATCCGCCTCGAGGCGCTCGAGGACGGGCGTCTCCCCACGAAGGGGCCGGGTCGCGCGCCGGACGGGAACTTCGTCCTGGTGCAGTTCGAGGTGCAGGCGGCGCCGAAGGCCGAGCCCGCGAAGATGGCGAAGGTCGTGCTCCAGAACGCGAAGGCCGACTTCAGCCAGGCGACCTTCGAGGTCGCCAAGGCGATCAACGGCACGCCCGACAACAACACCGGCTGGGCGGTCTCGCCCGCGACGGGCGTGACCCACTGGGCGACGTTCGAGACGAAGGAGCCGCTGGGCTACGACGGCGGGACGGTGCTGACGATCACGATGAAGCACACGTTCAACTCGCCCGACTACATGCTGGCGCGGTTCCGGATCTCGGTGACGACGACGCCGGGCGTGGGCCTGGGCCTCTCGGACGAGCTCCGCGCGATCCTCTCGACGGACGCGGCGCAGCGGACCGACGACCAGAAGAACTCGCTCGCGAAGTACTACCAGAAGGTGGACGGGGAGCTCGTGAAGAAGAACGCGGCCGTGGCGGAGGCGAAGAAGCCCCTGCCGATCGACCCGCGCCTGAAGGAGCTCCAGGACTCGCTCGTCCAGGTGAGCAAGCCGGTGCCGCTCGACACGGCGCTGGTCCAGCTCAGGAGCGACTCGGCCCAGAGCGTGAAGCAGGTGGCGGACGCCCGGCTGACGGCGGCGCAGGACCTGGTGTGGGCGCTGATCAACAGCCCCGCTTTCCTTTTCAACAGGTAGAATAGGTAGAGATAAGGAGCCCGACCATGATCGTGATCCCCAACGGTTCCCCCGACGGCTGCTGCGGCGGCAAGTTCGGCATGACGCGGCGCGACGTGCTGCGCGTCGGCGGCTCGGGCATCCTCGGCCTGGGCCTGGGCGCCATGTTCCAGCTCAAGGAGCGGGCCGACGAGAAGAAGACCGTCGGCGGGCCCGGCTGGGGCAAGGCCAAGCACATCATCATGTGCTACCTTCAGGGCGGCCCGAGCCACCTCGACCTCTGGGACCCGAAGGAGAACGTGCCCGACAACGTGAAGAGCGTCTTCAAGCCGATCCCGACGAAGACGGACGGCCTGCAGTTCTGCGAGACGCTGCCCAAGCTCGCGAGCGTGACCGACAAGGCGACGATCATCCACTCGATGAGCTACAGCCCCAACGGGCTCTTCAACCACACGGCGGCGATCTACCAGATGATGACGGGCTACACGACCGACAAGGTGAGCCCCTCGGGCCAGCTGGAACCGCCCGATCCCAAGGACTACCCGAACTACGGCTCGAACATCTCGCGGCTCAAGCCGCCCGACATGCCGATGCTTCCGTTCGTGATGCTGCCCCGGCCGCTCCAGGAGTCGAACGTCGTGGGGAAGGGCGGGACGGGCGGCTTCCTCGGCAAGGGCTACGACCCCTACTACCTGTACCCGGACGGCGACGACCTCGACATGACGAAGATGGACCGGATCAAGGTCGACGACCTCAAGCTCCGGCCCGAGGTCTTCGCGTTCCGCCTCCAGCGCCGTGCGAAGCTGCGTGACGCGATCAACCAGGCGATGCCCGAGATCGAGGAGGCCGTGGCCGACTACAAGCTGGACGAGAACTACGACAAGGCGCTCAACCTGATCGCCTCCGGCCGGGCGCGCGAGGCGTTCGAGATCGATCGCGAGAACAAGGAGACGCGGGACCTGTACGGCCGGAACACGTTCGGCCAGAGCCTCCTCCTGGCGCGCCGGCTCATCGAGGCCGGCACGCGGGTGGTCGAGGTCGTCTGGCCCAAGGTGGCCAACTCGGACAACCATTCGTGGGACATGCACGTCGACCTGCCCAAGCGGATGAAGACGCAGGCGGCGCCGATGCTCGACCAGGGCCTCTACGGCCTGCTGCTCGACCTCGACCGCCGCGGGATGCTGGAAGACACGCTGGTCGTGGCGGTCGGCGAATTCGGCCGGAGCCCGCAGCGCGGCGTCTCGACGTCCGGCAACGGCAACTCCGCCGACGGCCGGGACCACTGGCCCTATTGCTACACGTCGCTCGTCGCGGGCGCGGGGATCAAGAAGGGCTACGTGCACGGGAAGAGCGACAAGACGGCCTCGGCGCCGATCGAGAACCCGGTGCACCCGGGCCAGCTGCTCGCCACGATCTACCACGCGTTCGGCATCGACCCGGCGACGATCGTGCTGAACCACCTGAAGCAGCCGCGCGAGCTCGTGCAGGCCGCGCCGGTGACGGAGCTCTTCGCTTAGGAGATAAAGCAAGGCATCAAAGAAAGGCCCCGGGGAGGAATCCCCGGGGCCTTTTTCTTTTCCAAGGCGCAGGAGATGGGAAGATCCGAGGGATAGTCCAAGAAAGTCGCGTAGTCTCTACGAAAAATCTTACCGCCGCGTATCTTTCTAACTTCGTATTCACCCGGGCGTAGGATTCGATCCTTGTGCGATCCCGCCTGCGGTGACCCCCTTTCACATTCCCAATGGGTGGAAAACCCATAATTCTTCCAATCTTGCGCGGTTTCGCGAGGCCGGGGCAGAGTTGCCCGCCCCGCTCTTGCGGGTAACTCCGGCCCGTGGCACGGGACTTGCATTTCGGCCCTAGCGCAGAAAGAGTTGTTGAACGTGGAGCCCGCATGTGGGACCGCGGCTCGTTCTGCCCGCTGGGTGGGATTATGGAGGGACTGAACATGCCTCGCAGCAAGGTGCTCCAGGTCCTGGCGAAGTCGCTGGGAGGGACGGATCGGGGGACCGTTCGTCGGTGGGCCTTCATCTGGCTGGTCCTGGTCGGCGCCGGCTGGTTCGGATTCATCCCGATGACGGGATGCGCCACCCAGAAGGCCTCCACCGATCCCACCGCCGCCGGCGCGGGCGTCGCGCCCGGCGCGACGGCGCCGCAGGGTCCGAAGAACGACCCCAACGGCACGGCGACCGGGTCCGCAGGCGACGTCGTCGATGCGGGCGGAACCGCCCTGGTCGCTCCGGATCCCGGCAAGAAACCGGTGAAAGCCGACTTCAAGACGGATGCCGAGTTCCAGGCGGCCCTCGCGAAGTTCAAGCAGGCCGACATGGATGCCTACCAGTCGGGGCTGGAGAGCGGTCGCGAGCCGTTCGCGGCGAAGCTGGCCAACGCCGTGGGACACAACCGGGTCGCGATCAACATGATGTGGACCCTGGTCACGGGGTTCCTCGTCATGTTCATGCAGGCGGGCTTCGCGATGGTGGAAACGGGGCTGACCCGGGCGAAGAACGTCTCCCACACGATGGCGATGAACTTCCTGATCTACCCACTGGGCATGATCGGGTTCTATGTCTGCGGCTTCGCGTTCATGTTCGGCGGGCTGGGCAGCGCCTCCACGATGGGAGGCGCGGCGGTCATGGACGGCTCGTGGAAGATCGGCGACGGCTGGCAGATCCTGGGAACGAAGGGCTTCTTCCTCTCGGGCAACTTCTACGACGTCTCGGTCTTCGCGCTCTTCTTCTTCCAGATGGTCTTCATGGACACGACGGCGACGATTCCAACCGGCGGCGCGGCGGAACGCTGGAAGTTCTCCGCGTTCATGATCTACGGCTGCTGCATCG
>JBGPCZ010000203.1:0-8662 GCA_041482015.1 Planctomycetota bacterium
GCGCACGGGAACCCGGGACGCCAACGGCTCGGTCGCTTTCTTTGCCACGCTAGCCCCTCGAGAAGAAGATCAAACCCGCCACTCCGGCCATTGCGCAGTAGATCGCAAACGCGTAGAAACCCCCCTTGAAGGAGAGTTTCTCCACCACGCGGATCGCGGCCCAGCTCACGAGGAACGTCACCGCGATCCCTATCAGTATCGGCGCGAGGTGGATGGGGGCTTTACTCTTGACGGCGTGGATCCCCTCGAGGAGGCCGGCCCCGGAGATCCCGATGGCCCCGAGGAAGAAGGAGAAGCGGACTGCCTCCGTGCGCCGGAGACCGGCGAGGTAGCCCATGCCGATCGTTGAGCCCGACCGGGAGATCCCCGGAAAGACCGCGCAGGCCTGGGCCAGGCCGATGAGGAAAATCTTCCAGAGCGGCGCCTCCAAGAGGCCGCTTTTCTCCCGGCTGAACCGCTCCGAGCAGAAGAGCCACGCCGCCGTCACGAGCAGCATCCCCGAGGCCAGGAGGAGGTTCTCATAGTAGACCTCCATCCGCTTCCGGAGGAGGAACCCCGCGAAGGCCAGCGGGATCGATCCCAGGACCAGGCGGAGGATCTCGGGACGCCGCTCCGCGAGCAGCTGGAACCACGTCTTCCGGTAGTAGACCAGGATGGCTCCCAGCGACCCCACGTGCAGCATGACGTCGAAAAAGATGTCCTCCGGCAGGTGGAGGAAGTGGCGCGCGAAGAGGAGGTGGGTCTTCGACGAGATCGGGAGGAACTCGGTGAGCCCCTGGACGAGGGACAGGAGGAGGGCCTGGGGGATCGAAAGATCGGTGGGCATAGTATCTCCGGAGCGGAACGTCTATGATATCGACATGGAACCGGCCGAAGCTGAACCCGGTTCGGGTCCCCCGCCGCCGAACCCCCTCCCCGACGCGACCGACGCGCCTCGCATCCCGGAGGAGGAGCGCTACCCGTTTCACGGGAAGATGGTCTCGCCCACCTCGGTGCCGTCGCCCTCCGCGCGGATCGAGAACCTCCGCCAGAAGGAAAGAGCCGGCCGGCGGAAAAAGTTCCTGGTCGCGCTCCTGGCGGGGCAGATCTTCGTGCTGCTCCTCGACCTCGGCGGCGAGGCGCTCCTCTACGTCCTTCGCAACAAGATCCAGTACCGCGGGACGTTCCCGCTCCGGTCGATGGTCTTCATCGGGATGACCTCGACGATCGCGCTGATGGGGCTCCTCCTCTTCATCTTTCTGGGCTACAAGGGGACGAACTACGTCTTCGGGGAAAAGAAGGTCGGGTTATTCAAAGCGCTCTGGATCGGGATCCGGCGCGTGTGGAACGAGGCGTGGGCGCTCGGGCTCATCCTGGGCGTGATCGGCGGAACGGCGTGGTTCCTCATCCCGGCGGCCGGCCGCCACGACCTCCAGGACAAGGGCGTGGATTACCTGAACCGGGGCAAGAGCTGGGTCGAGCAGCGCATCCATCCCGCCCGCAAGCCCTGAGAAAACACGCGAGCCCCGGCCGGTGGAGGGCCGGGGCCCGCGCGAGGAGAACGCCTGATCACTTCGCCTTGTTGCCGCCGCCGAAGACGCTCGTGTAGCGGTAGTAGACCTCGAGCGTCAGCGCGTTGATGGCCGTGGAGTAGACGCGGCCGCCCTCGAAGCCCCAGCGGTCGCCCTCGGGGTCCCACGACCCGTTCCGGCAGCCGCCCTTGCCCATGTGCTGGTTGGGGACGAGCGCGGTCTTCATCGGCTCGTTCCACTTCTTCCACATCGGGCCCTCGGGGCCGTCGTACTGGAAGAGCGCGAGCGACGCGTAGTACCAGTAGTAGAAGTCGACGCGGTTGGTCTTCCACTCGGGCAGGTCGGAGACGAGCAGGCTCACCGCGCCCAGCGCCGGCTCGCGCCGGTCCTTCTGCATGAAGATGCGGGACATCACCGCGACCGCGGACATGGACGGGTGGTCGTCCCAGCTTTCGTTCTTGCCGGGGACGATGACCTTGCCCTGGCCCGCCTGGGTGTAGCCGACCCGGTAGTAGTTCCGCTCCATGACCTCGCCGAACCAGGAGAGCGGCCCGTCGTAGACGCTCCGGGGGAACTGGAGCTCGGAGAGCTCCGCCGACTTGAGCGCCATGACCGCCCAGCCGGTGACGGACGAATCGTTGTCCCCGCTCTTCGAGGAGTAGCGCCATCCCTTCCCGGGGTTCTGGGACGCGACGACGAAGTCGATCGCCTTCTGGGCGGGCTGGCGGACCGGCTGGGCGGCCGTCATGCCGTAGGCCTCGCTGAGCGCGAGGGCCGCGATCGCGTGGTTGTACATGTACTTCTGGCCGCGCTCGCCGATGCAGCCCTCGGGGTCCTGGTGCGAGATGAGCCACTGGACGCTCTTCTTGACCACCTCGCCGAACTTGAGCGTCCGGTCGGGCTGGATGGGATCGGGAAACTCGTCGCGCGAGAGGTGCGAGTAGCCCGCGCCGAGGAACGCGAGGAGCGAGAGGGCGCTCACGCCCGTGTCGAAGTCGCGCTCGCCCGCGCCGGAGCACCGGCCGCCGGTGCACTGCGCGGAGAAGCCCTCCGCGCCCCAGCTCCCGTCGGGATTCTGGTGGTGGGCCAGCCACTTGAGGGCGGCGATGACCGCACTCTCCGTGTCGGGCGTCGGGCCGCCCTTCCCGCCGACGCGCAGCTTCCGGTTTCCGCCGAAGCGCCCGCCGTAGCGGCCTCCGCCTCCGCCCCCGCTTCCGACGCCCATCGTGTCGTAGACGCCCGGCGTGGTGCCGACCTGCCGGCCGCGGAAGCCGCCCGCCTGGCCTTTGATGTAGGAGAGGAAGTTCTCCGAGTCGCCCTTCATCTTGTCGTACATCTCGTGATCATCGCTCACGTTGTGATCGCCGATCTCGGCGTCCGGGTAGAAGATGACGGGATCCGTCGACGGCGCGAAGTCCTTCCCGTCGTCGAGGGGCAATCCCTTCTGGGAGGTGATGTCCCGGATGTTCTCCGGCTCCTTGATGAACTCGCGCGGCGCCCGCGAGACCACCTGGATTTCGCTGGCCTCGACCGCCATGAGCCGCTCGACGTAGACGAGCGCCGTGCCCAGGAGGATGACAGCGTGGAGCCCGGCTGAAATGAGCCACCAGGGCGCGTTGCCCAGCGCGCTCGTCCGCTCGACCGGCGGCGGCTCCGCGTCCCACGATCCGTCCCGCTCGTCCATCGCCTCGTCCTTCATCGCCATCGTTCACCTCCGCACCGATCGCCGACGGCGACCGTGGGGGGTACGAACGGAGCGGGCGCGGGAAGGTTCAGGGGAATGCGCGGGAGTAGAGGTTTTCGCTGCTAGCCGATCTCGAGGACGCGCTCGACGCGGGGCTTGCCGTAGTCGGCGCCGCCGGTCCAGACGCGGAGGTTCGGGAGGATCTCGGCGGTGCCCGCGCCGTGGGTGTGGCCGCAGAGGACCGTGAGGTCGCGGTCGGGCCGCGCCCGCATGATCTCGAGCAGCGCGTCGCCCACCGCGCGGCACGTGAAGTACGGGAGCCAGTCGTCGTCGGAGATCCTCCCCTGGTGCCAGCAGGATTCGCGGAACGGCGGGACGTGGGTGAGAAAGAGGACTCTCTCGTGAGTCTCGAACGCGCGCGGGAGCGTCGCGCGGACGAACGCGGCGGCCTCGTCGCCCAGCGCGCGCAGCCGGTCGCGGCGCGTCGCGCGGGGGATCCCCGAGAGCTCCTCGATCATCACGAAGTCGTTCAGGCGGACGGGCGTCGTGTCGGGGTTGCCGTGCCGCGCGTCGCCCCACCCGTCGTGGCCCACGAGCGCGGTCGACGAGCCGAGCGGGACGATCCCGGCCGCGGGGAGCCACTGGAGGAGCCTCGAGCGGCGCGAGAGGCCGGCCATCGCGGCGCGGACCTTCGCGATGCTCCCGACATAGAAGTCGTGGTTTCCGAGGACGAAGTAGACCGGCCGGAGGAGCCGCGCCTCGAACGCGCGGAGGTGCCTCTCGACGCTCCCGGCCTTCGCGATGTCGCCGCCGATCAGGAACGCGTCGGCCCCGGTCCGCTCGAGTTCGGCGGTGAACGTCCCGACGCCGGCGGCGTCGAGGAAGTCGAGATGGATGTCGGTGGCCCAGGCGAGCTTCATCGTCAGTCTTTTGAACGACTGTTCAAAGGCCGCGCTTCCCGCGACCCGTGGAAGATTTCCATCGAAGCGCATAAGTTATACATCCCTTTTCCGCGGCGGGAGGTTAGAATCGGAGGAGTATGAATCCCGGCCGCCAGGACACGCCGAAATCGGACCCGACGACGCGCAAGGAGCGCGTGCCGCTGCCGCTCCGCATCGGCGAGCGGTACGACTACTTCACGCCGCTGGAGCCGATCGCGCAGGGCGGCATGGGGACGCTCTTCAAGATCAAGATCCACCGCGAGGAGTTCGTGGCGCCCTACATCCTCGGCCACATCCTCAGCGGCGATCTCAGCCCGAAGGTGATCGGCATCCACGGCCGCTACCTCCTCCACGAGCCCGAGTTCGAGGAGGAGGTGGGTCGGCGCATCGGGGCGCTGGACCGCCGGTCGTTCCTCTTCCAGAGGATGCTCTCCGAGCTGGAGATGCGCGAGCACAAGCTGGTCGAGTCGGACTGGATCGCGGCGGCAAAGGTGCCCCGGCAGGAGAGCCCCGTCGCGACCTCGCGCTTCCTCCGCGAGGTGCGGTCGCTCCACAACATGGGCGACCACCCGAACATCGTGAAGTACATCTCGTGCGGCCAGGTGGGCGACCGGCCGGTCCTCATCACCGAGTACTTCCCGTCGATGGACCTCGCGGAGCGGATCGCGCAGGCGCCGCTCACCGCGGAGGCCGCGCTCCGCGTCTTCGTCGCGGCGCTCCGGGCGCTCCACCATGCGCACACGAAGGGCGTGATCCACCGGGACGTCAAGCCCTCGAACCTGCTGACGGACGGCGAGCGGATCAAGATCACGGACTTCGGGCTCGCGAAGCCGCTCCTTCCCGAGGAGGGGCGCACGCAGGTCACGATGGCCGACCAGATCGTGGGGACGCCCGCCTACATGGCGCCCGAGCAGGCCGACGCGCGGCTGGGCCCGGTGGGCGAGTGGACCGACGTCTACCAGCTCGGGATCACGATGTTCGAGGTGGTGACGCGCCGCCCGATGTACGACGAGGCGGAGTACCGCGCGAGGCTGGAGCGGATCCCGAAGGAGCAGGTGAAGGACGCCGACCCGCGCCGCCTGATCCTCGAGGAGGTGCAGGACCGCGGCCGCGACCATCCGCACTTCCCGCGCGACTTCGACCCCACGCTGCCCGACGAGCTCGAGAAGCTGATCATGACGGCGTGCCAGAAGCACGCGCTCGAGCGGTACACCTGCGAGCTGGCCCTCGAGCACGCGGAGGAGCTCCTCCGGAACAAGGTGTTCTCGCACGCGGAGCCCACGCGGGCCCCGTCGGAGGAGCGGAAGCGCGAGAGCCGGACGACGCTCATCCTCTCCGCGTCGGAGGCGATGCTCGCGAAGCACGCTTACGCGGAGGCGGAGGCGTACGAGAAGGGCCTCTCGCTCCTGGGGCAGGCGGAGAACGCGTCGGACGTGATCGCGCTCGCCGACAGCGTGGAGGAGGCGGGGAAGGCGCTGGCGCGCCTGCCGCGCGCGAAGTTCGGCGTGCTCCACGCGCGCCACGAGGCGCTCGCGAAGGGCCTCGAGTCCGAGCGGGACGACATCGAGGCCTTCCGCCCGAACCGGAAGATCGCGATGGAGATCGCGTCGGGCTACGAGGCGCTCCTCTCGCTGATCGAGAGCGAGACGTTCTTCGAGACGCCGGTCGCCGGGATCCGCGGGAAGGCGGACGCGCTCCGCGCGCGGGCGGCGCAGCACCTCGAGCGGATCCGCCGCACCGGGCTGCCCGAGCGGATCGCGGGCCGGTGGCCGCGGCAGCTCGAGAGCATCCTCCAGGAGCTGCCGAAGCTCGACGAGACGCTCGCCGCGCGGAAGGCGGCCTTCGTCCGGAAAAAGAAGGAGGAGCTCGACCAGGCGATCGAGCGGAACCCGAACGAGGCGGCGATGATCGTGCTGACCCTCAAGCGGGCGCTCGAGTCGGCCGAGCCCGACGACTTGGGCCGCGCGCTGCTCGCGGAGATCGAAAGGGATTACGTTCCGCGGCTGAAGCCGGAAGGCTAGCCGCTACTCGCCGGTCTTCACGAAGTCCATGTAGCCGATCAACATCTCTTCCCACGTCTGCTGGCCGAAGCGGACTTCCTTGGCGGGGTCGGGGTTGGCGGGGTTGTCCTTCGAATTGTCGAAGTGCGCGTACGCCCGGATCTTCGTCCCCTTCTTGACCGTCTTCGGCTCCTTGAGCCGGTAGCACGTCTGCCAGTTGAAGTCGTACTTCGGGACGTCGAGCAGGACCTCCTCCTTCCCGTCGGGATACGTCGCGACGTAGCGGAAGGCCTTGCCGCGGACATGCATGTGGGGGAGGAAGCTCAGGATCTTCGCGTCGGAGTCGAACGTGAAGGTCGCGGTCTCCTCGTGGTTGGCCGCGCCCGGGGGGATGCGGATCTGCGGGTTGACGATGCCGCGCGTGATGACCTCCTGCTTCGGGGGCTTCTTGCAAAAAACGAGGCCGACGGCGGTCTGGTCCTCGGCCTCCTTGCCGGTCGTCGTGTAGTGGATCTGGAAGATGAGGATCGCGCCCGCGGGGATCTTCTTCCCCATCCCCTCGGCGAACACCATGGGGCTCTCGCCGGGGACCATGATCCCGAAGTAGCCGTTGAAGAGCCCGCCGTCGAGCGGGGGCTGCTCCTTGAGCCGCTGGAGCGGGTACTGGACGAAGACGAGCACGTGGTGGACGACCTCGCGGGCGGAGGGGCGGACCTCGATGGCCTGCACCCAGGAGTCCTCTTTCAGCTTCGTGATGACGAACGCGTGGCGGTAGGGGACCGTCCCCTCGGCAGGGATCTTCTCGGGTCGCGGGAGCTTGAATACCGCGTCGGGCGTGCCGATCTGCCAGCCGTCGATGAACTTGCGCGGCGCGGGGGCCTCCTTCGGATCGCCCTCCGGCGCGCCGGCGTCGACCCACGCGCCGACGGTCGCGACCTCCACGTCGGTGAGGCGCCGGTCGTTCTTCCACTCGCCGTATTTCGGGTCGGCGTGCCACGGCGGCATGCGCCGCTGGACGATGACCTCCTTGATCTGCCTCGACTGCGACTTCGCCTTGTCGTACTTGAGGAGCGAGAAAGGGCCGATCTCGCCGGGCCGGTGACACTCGACACACCGTTTCTGGAAGATCGGCTCGACATCCTTGTGAAAGGTGACTTTCCCCGCGGCGGCGGGCATGGATTTGAACGTCCGTTCAATCTGACATCCGGGCGCCTCGGTGGCGGCGACCGGTGCGGGCTTGCCGGCGAGAACGGCCTCGATCGCGTCGGCGAGGTAGTTCTTGGTCGCCGCGTCGCGCTGGTAGCCGATGCCGTACTGGTCGTCCACGGCGCCGCGGTAGCGGAGCACGCCCTTTGAATCCAAAAGGAAGGCCTCGGTCGTGCGCTGCGGTTCGAAGATCGGCCCGTAGACCTTGTCGTCGGCGGCGACGACGAAGAAGCGGACGCCCTTCGCGGCGTACTCCTTCGACCACCGCTCGAGCTTGGGCTTGTACTGCTTCGAGACGGGGCAGTCGGCGCCGCTGAACGCGACGACGAGCGCCTTCATGTCCTGGAGGAGCGGCTGGAGGTTCGGGTCGGCGAACGTCTTCCCGATGCCGGCCTTGGCCGCATCGACGGCGGCGGGCGCCTGTTTTGGATCGGCCTGCTGGGCCGCGAGGGGAGCCGACAGCGCGAGAAGTGCAGCGAGTCTGAGTGTCTTCATTGTTCGCGCTTTTGGATGGATATACCGGCCGCCGGGTTCGGAGGATTCGAGGTCGGCCTCGGATACAATGTCCCATTGCATGGAGACCGGCACCGACGCCCCCCTGACATTTCACCGAAGCTCGCAGTCGAAGTGGACGGGCTGTCTGGCCTACCTTCTCTTGGTTCCCGTCTTCGTTGTCGTGGCGTTCGTCGTCGGCGGTCTCCTGGGAACGGTTCTCGCTCACCTGGTTCGATGGGGAGAAGACGCCAAGATGGTCGTGGGCCTGTCGCTGGGCGGCGTCCTCTCCGTGCTGGCCGTGGTCTGGAGCGTCCGGGACTACCGTCGACGTTCGGCCGATCGAATCGAGATCCGTGAAGACCGGCTCGAGAAGGTCTGGGGCAAGAGGATGGAGGCCTATCCCTTGGACGAACTCGAATGGATCGAGGGCCCCAGCCTGACCACCTTGACATTGAAATGGTACGACGGGCGCAAGCTTCGTCTCCGGACGGAGGTATGGCCCGTGCAGGAGATCGGCGAGGCGCTGGTTTCCCGGGCGGTGCCGGGAATGGTCCGGAGGATGACCGAGAGGGTCGCCCGGGGCGAAGTCGTCGAATTCAGGCCCGCTGCAGCCTTGCTGGTCCGATCGGTCGCCGCGATCGTTCTCGGGCTCGGAGTCCCGGGTCTGTTCCTCTACCAGGCGACGATGTCCAAGGGATTCAGGTTCAGGGGGCTGGGCGTCACCGTCGTCCTCGCGGGCGCGGGACTGACCGCGCTTGTCCAGTGGGGCCGCACCCGGGGTCGCATCCTGGTCGAGAGTGCGGGTCTCCGAAGCCGGAAGCAGGA
>JBGPCZ010000204.1:0-8533 GCA_041482015.1 Planctomycetota bacterium
AGATCGTGATAATCGACAAGAACGGGCCGCGCTCCGAGCGCTTCCTTCCCAAGAAGGAGTGCCACCCGTCGCACTGTATCTTCGAGCACGTCTACTTCGCGCGGCCCGACAGCAAGGTCCACGGGGACCTGGTCCAGGGGGTGCGTCACAAGCTCGGGCAGCAGCTGGCGCGGGAGCATCCCGTCGACGCCGACTTCGTGACGCCGATCCCCGACAGCGGCCTCTACGCGGCGCAGGGCTACGCCGAGGAATCGAAGATCCCGTACAAGATGGCCTACGTCCGGAACCACTACGTCGGCAGGACGTTCATCCAGCCGACCCAGGACCAGCGGGCCTCGAGCGTCGAGATCAAGCTGGCCGTCCTGAAGGACATGGTGAAAGGCAAGCGCGTGATCGTGGTGGACGACTCGGTGATCCGCGGCACCACCTCGCGCTCGCGGATCCGGCTCCTCAAGGACGCGGGCGCGAAGGAGGTCCACCTCCGCGTCTCCTGCCCGCCGACCAAGAACCCGTGCTACTACGGGATCGACTTCCCCGACCCCAAGGACCTGATCGCCTCGAACCACACGCTCGAGGAGATCCGCAAGCACATCGGCGTCGACACGCTGGGCTACCTGAGCATTGACGGGATGCTCTCGGCGGTCAGCGAGCCGAAGGAGAACTACTGCACCGCCTGCTGGAGCGGGAAGTACCCGGTCCCGCCGGTGGACGCGATGGTCAAGGAAATGCACGAGACGAAGAAGTAGACTCCCATGCCCCTCACTTACGTCGACGCCGGCGTCGATCAGGCCAAGAAGGACAAGGCGATCGACCGCATCCTCCAGATGATGCGGAAGACGCACGATCCGGGCGTGATCGACCTTCCCTGGGGCTTCGCGGGCCTCTACTCGCTCGCCGGCTCGTCTCTCTTCGACCGCAAGAAGATGAAGAGCCCCGTCCTCGTCGCCTGCACCGACGGCGTGGGGACGAAGCTCCGGCTCGCCCGCCAGATGGGGAAGCACGACACCGTCGGGATCGACCTTGTCGCGATGAGCGTGAACGATCTCCTCGTCACCGGCGCGCGGCCGCTCTTCTTCCTCGACTACGTCGCGATGGGCAAGGTCGACAAGGCCGTGCTGCTCGACGTCGTGAAGGGGATCGTCGAGGGCTGCCGGCAGTCGGGGTGCGCGCTCCTCGGGGGCGAGACGGCCGAGATGCCCGGCATGTACGCCGACGGCGACTACGACCTCGCGGGCTTCTGCGTGGGAATCGTCGACAAGGCGGCGATCATCGACGGGAGCTCCGTCCGCGCGGGCGACGACGTGATCGCGATCGCCTCGAGCGGCCTGCACTCCAACGGCTACTCGCTTGCGCGGAAGATCGTCGAGGGCCGCGACCTGGGCGAGCGGCTCGGGGCGTCGACGCTCGGCGAGACGCTCCTGGCGCCGACGAAGATCTACGCGAAAGCGGTGAAGGCGGTCCTCGCGAAGCACGCGGCGAAGAAGGCGATCAAGGCGTTCGCCAACATCACGGGCGGCGGGATGGTCGAGAACATCCCCCGCGTGGTCCCCAGGGGGCTCTCCGTCGAGATCCGGGAGGGGACGTGGCCGGTGCCGCCGATCTTCCCGCTTCTCCAGAAGCTGGGCGACGTCCCGCGCGACGAGATGTACCGGGTGTTCAACATGGGCGTGGGGATGGTGGCCCTGACCTCGCCCAAGGCGACCGGCGCGGTGCTCAAGACGCTGGCGAAGGCCGGCGAGAAGGCGTGGATCGCGGGCCGGATCGTGCGGGGCGGCAACGGAGTCAACATCCGGGGGCAGTAAACCGATATAATGACGGAATCCCGCGAGGGAAATCGTCACCTTAGGTGGAGGCGAACCAAGATGAAGAAGCTGGTCATGGCGCTGGCGCTCGCAAGCGCGGGCTGCTCCGGGGTCGAGCAGAGGGATTTCGAGGCGGTCCGGGACAAGGTAGACAAGCTGGAACTGGAGCTGAAGAACAAGAATGATCTCCAGGTCCATCTCTTCAACGAGCTCGTGCAGAAACACACGGGGCTCGGCGACCGCGTGACCCAGATGGACGTCCTCCTGAGGTCGCTCCAGGCCACCTCCGCGCAGCTCGAGGACCGGGTGAAGGCGCTCATGGCCTCGCAGAAAAACACCGGGGGAGACGCCCCCGTGGCCGCCCCCTCGGATCCCAAAAAGCGCGAAGAGATCATCCTCTTCGTCAAGGCCAAGCTCAACGAGCTCCGGCAGGGGAAGATCAAGACCGAGGATGCCGTTCCCCTCCTGCTCCCCTATGCGGACCAGGCCGCGCCCCTGGCGCTCGATGAACTGGTGGCCGCGGTCACGAACTTCGACTACGCGAAGCAGCTGGAAACGATCCTCTCGAAGCTGCCTTCCGACTCCGTCAAGGTGCCGCTCCAGGCGGCGCTCAAGCAGCGGGGCCTGCGCGAGTCGGCGGCCCGGATCATCGGGCAGACGAAGGCCCCGGACCTCGGGAAGCTCCTCGAGGAGCACGGCGAATCGAATGACGAGGACTTCAAGCTTCTCGTCGGCGAGTCGCTGGTCCTCTGCAAGAACGCGAAAGGCCTGCCGATCCTCATCATCAGCCTCCGCAGCGGCGAGGTGACGAACCGGACGATCGCGATCGCCGCCCTCAAGAAGCTGGCCCAGCACCAGGACTTCGGATACCGCCCGGCGGCCACGCACGAGCAGAACGCGACGGCGGTCAAGTCCTGGGAGGAGTGGTACGAGAAGGGCGGGAAGACGATCTTCGACTGAAGAAGCTCTCAGCCATCAGCCGTCCGCTCTCAGCCCAAGGGAAAACGACTATAATCTGAGCATGGTCGAAGGCGGCTGCAGGGCTAGGAAGTTCCCTCTGGCGCATCATGGTTTCTTCCTTTCGGCTGACCGCTGAGGGCTGACAGCTTCCCTATGGACTTCGAGTTCGACCTCTTCGGCGAAGGCAAGAAGGACCGCTCCCTCCAGGGCCAGATCAAGGAGTGGGTCCGGGCCCACCTCAAGGTCACCGACGACGTCACCGTCCTGGTGGCCGAGATCTACTGCGACCAGCCCGGCTGCGCGCCCATCGAGACCCACGTCGCGGTCCTCAAGACCGGCTCCCGCGAGCAGTTCCGCATCATGCGGCCCATGAAGGAGGTCATCAAGGAGGACATCCGGGCGATGATCCCCAATCCCGAGGGCCACGGCGCGCGCATCGACGTCGACACGCTCGACGGCGGAAAATGGAAGTGACCCCCGTCCCGGTCTCCGTCCTGACGGGCTACCTCGGCGCCGGCAAGACGACGCTCCTCAACCACATCCTCACGAACCGCACGGGCTGGAAGGTCGCGGTCATCGAGAACGAGTTCGGCGAGATCGGCGTCGACAACGAGCTCGTCCTCGCGACCGAGGAGGACCTCATCGTCTTCAACAACGGGTGCGTCTGCTGCAAGATCCGGGGCGACCTCGTGAAGACGCTGAACGAGATCGTGCGCCGCCCCCAGCCGTTCGACGCGATCCTGATCGAGACGACCGGGCTGGCCGACCCGTCGCCCGTCATCCAGTCCTTCTTCGTGGACGAGGACCTGAAGTCGCGCGTGCGGCTGGACGCGGTGATCACGCTCGTCGACGCCAAGCACATCGGGCTCCATTTGAACTCGTCCAAGGAGGCGCGGGAGCAGATCGCGTACGCCGACGTCATCCTCCTCAACAAGACGGACCTCGTCACGGACTCGGACCTGGACGCGCTCGAGAAGGAGGTCCGCGCGCTCAACGTGCTGGCGCGCATCCACCGCACGAAGGACGCGGCGATCGACCTCTCGAAAGTCATCGGCGTCGGCGCGTTCGACCTCTCGAAGCGGCTCGAGGTCGCGCCCGACCTCCTGACGGCGGAGCACCACGAGCACGAGGGCGACATCGCGTCGGTGTCGCTCCGCGAGCCGGGCGCGCTCGACGGGAAGAAGCTCAACGCGTGGCTCGGGACGCTTCTCAAGTCGCGCGGCACGGACATCTTCCGGATGAAGGGGATCGTGAACGTCGCGGGCGAGTCGCGGCGGGTCGTCTTCCAGGGCGTCCACATGATGTTCGAGGGGCGCCCCGACCGCGCGTGGGAGCCGGGCGACGACCGCGCCAATCGGATCGTCTTCATCGGCCGGAACCTGGAGGCTGCGGAGCTCCGGAACGGGCTCCGCTCCTGCACCGCGTAACGAAGGGTTAGGAGACAGACCATGGCCCTCCTGCTCATCTGCCTCGCGCTGCTCCAGGACCCGGAGGTCTACGTCGAGAAGGCGACGGGGCTCCGGTTCGCCAGGGACGTCGGCGGTATGTCCCGGGGGGAGATCACCGACTACGCCAACGACCAACGGCCCGACCTCGGGGTGTCCGTCCCCTACAAGCTCCGGGACGACGAGGGCAAACTCCTGATGTCGCTGGACATCTACGCCTACGACCTCCGCGAGAAATCCATCACCGACGGCGTCGACGGGGAGGCGGTCAAGAAGCACTTCGACCAGGTGAAGAACGACGTGGTCCAGAAGCAGGGCTCGAAGGGCTGGCACAGCGTCAAGCACATCGCCGACAGCCGTGCGGGGCTGGGCGCCGGGAAGGAGGCGCCGCTCGCGCTCAAGGCCGAGTTCGAAGTGACGCTCAAGGAGGGCGGCCCGACGATGGGCTCGCTCATCTACCTCCTGGGCTACAAGAGCCGGTTCCTGAAGATCCGGCTGACGTACATGGCGGACCAGAAGAAGAAGTGCGAAGAGGCGTTCGAGAAGCTCCTCTCGGACCTGGGCAGGCAAATCAAACCCACTCCGGCCGATCCCAAGAAGCCCAAGGACTAACGCTCGAGGTCTAGAATAATCTGGGCAAACCGGAGGTCGGACGTGGCTCGCAGGACCCAAGTGCAACGGAGGCTCTTCACGGTCTCCGAGTATCACGAAATGGCGCAGGCCGGGATCCTCACGGAGGACGATCCGGTGGAGCTCATCGAGGGGGAGATCCTCCGCATGAGCCCGATCGGAAGCAGACATGCCGCGTACGTTGACCGGATCATCCAAATTCTGGCCGCCCGGGTGGGACGCAAAGTCACCGTGCGAGTCCAGAATCCCGTGCACCTCGGCCAACGATCCGAGCCGCAGCCTGACGTGACGCTGGTCCGTGCCAGACCCGATTTCTATGCACGGCAACATCCCGGGCCTCCTGACATCCTCCTCGTTATCGAAGTGTCCGAGGATCCGGGCAGCGACCGGAACATAAAACTCCCGATGTACGCCCGGGCCGGTATCCCGGAGGTCTGGCTGGTTGATCTGGCCGCGGAGGTCGTCGAGGTGTACCAGGCGCCCATGCGCGAAGGCTACCGCACGGTCCGAAAGGAAACGCGCGGCAAGCGGTTGGCGCCGTCCACCTTGGCTGGGGTGCGGCTGATGGTCAAGGACATCCTGGGATAGTCACTCGTCCGTCGGCCTGAGCCCGCCGGCGCCCCAGAAGCTGCTCCCGCGAAGGACAAGCGGGCCCAGCGTCTCCGACGGCTCGAAGCCGTCCCACGCGAACCGCCCGCCCGGCGTCTCCCGCGGGTCCAGGCCGCTCTCCGCCGTCACGGCGACCCCGCGACCGCCCCCCTTCCCCCCCGCCCCGAGCGCGAAGCCCGCGTTCACATGGAAGCCGGCGGGCGACGTCTCCTCGTCCTTCACCCGGATGCGCCCATAGGAGAGTTCGACTTCCTCGATCACCGGGAAGACCGACGCGAGCCTCGCCACCTCGGGCATCTCAAGGAACTGCGCGAGGACGGTCCCGCGCGGATATCGGCCATCCGCCGCCACCTGCTTGAAGGGCGCGTCGAACGTCGCATGAACGCCGACGTAGACCCCGCGGACGATCCAGTCGCCCTCCCGCTGGATCGAATGAATCCAGAAGAACAGATCGTGCGCGCCGCCGGCCGCGTCCTCGTACGCCCCGGGCTTCGCGAGGAAGCGGACGAACTTCGACCCTTCGTGGGGCTCGTAGATCTCGACCAGCCGCAGGCGCTGCCCCGCCAGCGCGTCCGAGACGACCTTCCACTCGCGCGCGAGGCAGCCGCGGCGCAACGCGTGGTGCGCGACCCAGATCATCCGCTCCGGCGCGCGCTCGCCGAGCGCGCGGGCAATCCCGGCGCCGATCGCCAGGGTGTCCGCGTTGCCAGGGACCACGAGCCCGAGGCGCGCCATCCGCTGCGCCGCCTCCTCGCGCCGCAGCGGCACGTCGCTCTCGAGCATCGAGGCGAGCGCCGCCGGGTCTTCGGGCTCGTCGCGGGGGACGGACGACGAGCACGCCGCCAGCAGGCAGAAGAGGGCGGAACGTCCGCGCATTCTCATCAGGACGCGCGGGGAGGGCCTTCCCCGGCGCAGGTCCCGCTCAAAGGACGATGAGAAGAGGAAGCCCCAGGACGAACGCATAGGGGATCAGCGCCAGGGGAATGAGGTAGAGCGCCCGCAGCCGGTATTGAAGGATGATGTACCATGCCACGGCAAAGGGCCCGGTCAAAAGGACGGCGTAGCGCCAGGCTCCCATCAGCAGGCCGTGGCGGCGGCGGTCCATCGTGACCCACAGGGCCTGCCCGAGCCACATCGTGAGCGCCATCAGCACGCTCGGGAGCGTGTGTTCGCCTTTCACGTAGGCCGCGGGGAACTCGAGGATCATCCAGGCATGACACGCCGCGGCGACGACGGAGAAGACGGCGACGAGGATCACCTCGCCCTTCACGGTGATCGAGGGCCGGGTCGCCGATTCTTCCGTCATATCCGACACTCTACCATGTTCGGGTTAAGTGGTTGACCGCATCCCCGGGCGGACTATAATCGACGCTCGATGGCGAAGGATCCCGGCTACACCGTCTTCGCGCGCCGCTACCGGCCCGTCACGTTCGAGGAGGTCATCGGCCAGGAGCACGTCTGGAAGACGCTCCGGAACGCCATCGCCGAGAACCGGGTGGGCCACGCCTACCTGTTCACCGGGCCCCGCGGCGTGGGCAAGACCACGATGGCCCGGCTCTTCGCCCGCGCGCTCAACTGCGTCAAGGGGCCCACCGACGCGCCCTGCGGGACGTGCGAGATCTGCGTCTCCGTCCACGAGGGAGGCGACGCCGACGTCATCGAGATGGACGCGGCCTCCAACCGCAGCGTCGAGGACGCGCGCGACCTGCGCGAGGGCATCCGCTACGCCCCGCTCCGCGCCCGCTCGAAGATCTACATCATCGACGAAGCGCACATGCTGACGCGCGAGGCGTTCAACACCCTTCTGAAGACCCTCGAGGAGCCGCCGCCGCACGTGAAGTTCTTCTTCGCGACGACGGAAGCCCACAAGCTGCCCGACACGATCACCTCGCGCTGCCAGCGGTTCGACTTCCGCCGCATCACGACGGCCGACATCGTCCACCGCCTGAAGCAGGTGATCGAGGGCGAGAAGCTCAAGGTCGACGACGCGGTGCTCGCCGCCGTGGCGCGCGCGGCCCACGGCTCGATGCGGGACGCGGAGGGCATCCTCGACCAGGTGGTCTCCTTCAAGCAGAAGGGGCTCTCCGAGGACGACGTCGCGTCGATCCTGGGGGAGGCGGGCGGCCAGCACCTGGGCGAACTGATCGAGTCGCTCCGCTCGGGCAACGCGGGGAAGGTCTTCACGTCGCTCGCCGCGATCTTCTCGAGCGGCGTCGACACGACGGCCTTCACCGACCAGCTCCTCGAGCGCTTCCGCGCCCTTCTCGCCATCAAGGTGTGCGGGCGAAACCTGGACGTCGTCGACCTCCCCGAGGGCGACCTCGCGGAGTGCGAGAAGCAGTCGGGCGGGTTCACGCTCGAAGCGCTCCTCTATTTCATCCAGCTCGTGCTCGAGGCGAAGCGGCGGATCCGCGAGGGCTCGAACCCGCGGATCGTGCTCGAGGTCTCGCTCGTCAAGATGGCCAAGGCGGCGGATCTCATTCCGCTCGCGGAGGCGCTCCGGGCCGCAGTCCCCGTCGCGGCCGCGCCGGCCGCCCCGGCGGTCCCCGCGACCCGGCCCGTCCCGCGCGACGAGGAGCCGTCCCCGCCGCCCGAATCCCTGGTGGAGCCGGCGCCGCCCCCGTTCGTGGGGACTCCGACCACCTCCGACGAGGGCCAGGCGGCGTGGCCGCGGGTGCTCGCGGCGGTGAAGGCGAAAAGCGCGGTCGCCTCGGCGCTCCTGGCCAACGCGCGGATCGCGCGGCTGGCGGGGGACAACCTGTCGCTCGCGCTTCCCCCCGGCTTCAACAAGTTCCATCTCGACCGGCTGGAGGATCCGAAGAACAAGAAAGTGGTCGAGGAGGCGGTGCAGTCGGTCTTCGGCCGGAAGCTCGCCGTGAAGGTCATGCTGGAAGCGGGCGGCGCGGGCCCGTCCGCCCCGGCCGCGAAGACGGCGATCCCGCAGACCGAGGCGACGGCGGATCCCGGGGTGAAGAAGATCCTGGAGGCGTTCGGCGGGTCGAAGGTCGTGGGAATCGAATAGAAGCGAGGTCAGCATGTTTCCGGGCGGAATGAACATGGGGAAGTTCGGCAAGCAGTTCGAGGACA
>JBGPCZ010000205.1:0-8503 GCA_041482015.1 Planctomycetota bacterium
GGGCCGCCCGACGTGCCCAAGGTGGCCGTCGCATAGACGCCGGCGAGGATCAGCAGTCCGATGCCCCATCCGCCGGCGCATTCGGCGAGAAGACCGATCATGCCCGAAGCTTGATCCTCAAGCCTTCTTGATGTAGGTCAATGGCGGACGCTCGTTGCGGCCCTTCCCCTTGGGATTGATGTCGCAAAGATGCAGCGCCGTGGCGTAGACGTCGCCGTGGTCGGGGACCGAGGACTTCGGGCTCTTCGTGCGGCCCGGAATGAGCGCTCCCGTGACCGGATCGTAGGCCGGATCCTGCGTCCCGTCCGCCAGCAGCGGGATCGCGAGCAGCGTCTTCTCGCCGACGCCGCCGAACTGGCGGTCGCCCTTCACCGTTCCGCCGAGGAACGCGGTGGACGTGACGCGCCAGTGCTGGGAGATGTCCTGCCCCTCGATCTGCTTCTTCTTGTCGGCGTCGGGGATTTTCATCTTCTCGATGGCCTCCACGTCCCCGTGGATCGTGCGGCCGAACTCGGACGTGAGCACGATCGTCGTCAGGTCGTAGAGGCTCTTGCCCGTGTTCCCGTACTCCGTCGTCTTCAATAGATCGACCAGCGCGAGCAGCGGCTTCCAGAGGTTCTCCTGGATCATCGCCGTCTGGTCCTGCTGGCCCTTCGGCGTCCGGCCGTCCTTGTCCCACAGGTTGCCGCGGTTGAAGTGGCTGTCGAAGCGGCGGATGTCCCGGCTCTCGATGAAGAACGAGCACGACAGCCCCGCGCGCATCAGCTCGTAGGTCATCATCGCCTGCACGTTCGCGGCCGGGCAGAACTTCGTGCGCGCCTTGTTCCCGTTCACGCTGCGGTAGGTGATGAGCTCGTCGGGCGGCGTGACCCCGAAGCGCTCCTTGAGGACCGGATCGGTGAAGAGCTGGGCGAGCATCGGCTTGTCGATCGTCTTGCCCTTGTCGGCGAGGTTCTCGTAGATCTGGCGCGCCGAGGTGTAGCTCCGGATGGCCTCGACGTACCGGTCGTTGGACGCGAGGGCGTTGGCGTCCTCGAGGAACTGCTGGACCTGGCGGTTCACGACGTCGTTCGAGGAATCGCAGATGCGCTGGAGGAAGCGGCCCAGGTTGGCGGGCGTGCCGCCGTAGATCGTGTGGGCGTGGACCGGGCCGAGCGCGTGATAGTACCCCTTTCGGCCGGTGTACTGCACCTCGTTGAGCTCGCCGTCGGAGAGCCAGCAGTGCCAGCTCACGCTCGGCAGCACGTACGGCTGGCCGTAGACCTCGGCGAAGGCCTGCATCACGGAGCGCTCGTCGTCCTCGCGGTCGGCGGTCGCGGAGAACTTGTAGTGGCCCATGTGGCAGCGCAGGCGCTCGGCCGAGTGGCCCGAGCCGGTCTCCATCGAGCTCAGGACCGCCATGTCCTTGAAGAGGCTCTTCCCCTCCTCGGCCAGGTATCCGTAGCGGATGTTCCCGTGATTGTAAATGCCGTAGCCGGGCTTGCCGAAGTTCAGCACCCGGTAGCGCTCGTCGCTGATGTTGGGGAGGCGGGTCTCGGGGAAAATGTTGTTCGGCGTCACGACGGGGTTGAAGCAGTCGTAGCCTTCCCATCCGCCTTCAAGAAACCAGTAGATGAGAAAGCGCGGCTCGGCCTTGCCCGCGACCGCCTGGGCCTTCTGCGCGAAGGCGCGGCCGGGCTCGTCGGCGTGACCCTGGCGGTTGAAGAAACCGAGGAAATCGGCGGCGGTCAGTCCCGCGGTCGCCAGACCCGCGCGGCGGATGAAGTCGCGACGGTTCAGACGATCCAGTCCACGCCTCGCTTCGGAGGCGTTGCCGGACGCGGGTATCACTTCGCCCTTGGGCATGGGTCCTCCAGGTATTCCGGGCTCGCCAACAGCTCGCGCAACAGCGCGCGGATCGAATAGTTGTTCGCGGCGGCGTTGTCCCAAAGGCGGTGATACAGGCCGCGCTCCGCGTCCTCGTAGCGCATCTCGCGCCCGAAGAAGAAGATGAAGTGCGTCTGGATCATCGTGCGGATGAAGCGCTCCTTGTTCTGGGCCCCCAGCGCGAAGGCCTCCATCCCCTCCCCTTTGAACGGATAGGAGGCGACGAGGTTCCGGTCGGTGGCGTCGATCGGCGCGCCCTTCTCGTCCTTGTCCTTGAATTTCCCGTCGTCGGTCCATTTCATCCGCTGGAAGGCCAGCGGGGTGAGGATCTTGTGGCAGCTGTAGCACGTCGAATCGGGGTGCGTGGTGGAGGCCGCGGTGGCGCCCTCGCGCTGGGCGACGATCGACGCGGGCACCTCGAAGACGTACCCGAGGAACTTCTCGCACACGACCGCCGCGTAGTTGAAGTGCGGCAGCCCGGGCTTGCCGTCGATGAATCCCTTCATCGTCAAAAGGCCGGTCTTCCCGTGGACCGCGGGGCGCGGCTGGCGCTGCAGGTTGCGGTCGACTGTGTAGTCGGCCGTGAGGATCTCCTTGAACGGCCGGTCGTTGAAGACGACGTGGCACCAGAGCCGCGTCGGCTCGTCGTCCAGGTCCGAGCCGTGGCTTTCGAGCACCAGCCGGATGCGCCGGAAATAGAAGTCCCGGAACTCCTGGCTGTCCAGGTACTGGTCGACGAACGTGTCGAGCGGCGTCCCTTCCTCCAGGAGTTCGAGTTCCACGTCGCTCGGGGTGCGACCGACGAGGTCCTGCGCGATCTTGACGAGCAGGAGCCGACGGCGGGCGATCCCGTCCCGGAGCGTGGCGGCCGACGGCGGCCGCGTGAACAGGAAGTCGGGGTGCCGGAGCAGCGCGCGACAGAGCCCCTCCCACGCGGCCTGCCGGGCGGTCATCGTGGGCGCGACGAACGTGAGGGTCGGGGCGTGCGGATCGGGGAGGTCGACCCGCGGGCCGCCGGTCTGCGTCCACGTGTAGCGAAGGTCGCTCCGCTGCAGGTTGTAGCTGGCGGAGGCGTCGAGCGTCACGGTGCCGCCCGCGCGCGCCTCCAGGGGAATCCGCAGCTGCAGGACCGGCGAGGACTGCTGCGCGTGGACGATCACCGGCGCCTGCGTCTCATTGCCTGCCTTCCCCGGACAGCTCAGGTTCACGGAATAGAATTCATTCTCCCTCCATTCGGCCTTCCGCACCGACGGCCGGTAGAGCAGCTTCAGCTCGCCCTTCTTCGCATTCCCGTCCGCCAGCAGTTTCGGGCCGAAGGTGTTGTACGGCTTGAACTGGCCCGGCTTGTACTCCTCCCACTGCTCGTTGCCGTCGGCCTCGGTCCCGCGGACCATGAACTTCGACTTCCCCCCGGACGCGGCAAAGTGGACGGCGTCGGCGACGACATTCCGCTTCGTCCGGGCGTTGTTGATCTCGACCCCGTCGCCGGGGCCGAACCGGAAGGAGGTGCCCAGGTCCCAGTACGGGATGTTGTCGAGGGTCTGGTCGATGAGGAAGTGGGCCTCGCCCTTCGGGGGGACCGGGCGGTTCGGCTCCAGCGCGTGGAGCGTGGGGTCGTGGGACAGCACTTCGACCAGCACGCTTTCGGTGTTGGTGGTCGCCGGCCTCGCACGTCCCTTGGGGTTCACCTCCGGCGCGCCGTCGTTCCGCCTCCACATCACCGTCACTTCGTACGATCCGTCCGCCTCGACGCGGATCGGAAGGACGAGGCTCGCGTTGCCCTTGTCCTCGTCCTGGTCCTCGTAGCTGGGGAACTCGGTCTCCTTCAACGTCCACGCCCCGAGGACCTGCACCGAAGGATCCTTCACGGTGATCGTGCGGACCGACTTCGAGGGCAGCGGGCCGGTCAGCTCGATCCCCGCGATTGACACGTTGCCGTGGCTTCCCGTGTTGAGGACCTGGAATCGCTGATTCGCGTCGCCGGCCTTGAACGTGAATTCCCGGGCGAGCTTGCGCCGCGCCAGCCTGGGGCCCTGCTTGACGTTCTCGTCGATGAATTCCTGGGTGAGGCCGCAGGCGCCGCTGGAGACGGGGATCATGAAGTCGCGGGTGGTGCCGAGCCCGGAAGGGTCCTCGACTTTCAATTCGAAGTGCAGCTCCCGCGGCTGGAGCGCGAGCCGGGCTTCCTCCCGGGTGACGTTCCGGAGCATCTGGAAGGCGCGATCGATCTCGCGGTCGGTCGCGTCGCGGAACAGGAGGCGCCGGAAGAGGCGGTGGATCTCCGTCCGGGTGACGTCGTCGACGGACTCCCGGTCCAGGGGCGAGGGCAGCTTCAGCGGGTGTCCCTCGAACGGCCCGCTGCGCCTGAGGTACGCGCGCGTGGCGATGTCCGCGCCCAGGAGGTCGATGCCCCCGAGGAACGTCGCCGAGGCGGTGCTGCTCTCGCTGAAGGAGCGGACGAAATCGGCGCCGTGGAAGAGGGCGATGTTCTCGCGGAAGAGATCCCGGCCGTTGCGGTTCCAGTCGTCGCCGAAGATCGCCTTCACTTTTCGCTGGAGCTGGTAGAAGGTGAGGAACGTCGTGTCCGGCCCGGAGGGGTGGGGCTTGCCGGTGAACTCCGCCAGCAGTTCCATGGGGAACTGCTCGTCCATGCCGTTCGCCTCTTTGCGCTGGACCTTGAGGAGGTCGGCGCCGAAGTCCTTGAGGAGCTTGATCTCGGCGTCGGTCCAGGGGTTGGCCGGGGGCTTGGGCATCCGCTTCTTCCGGTCGGGAGTGACGAGGCGCGAGACGAGGGAGTCGGAATTCTTGGGATCGAGGCGCCGTTCCACCACGAGGCGCCGGAAGCTGGCGGCGGGGTCGTCGAGCAGGTGCAGTTGCGAGTCGCTGTCGGCGTCGTGGCAGCTGACGCAGCTTTTCTTGTTGCGCGTCAGGAGCGGCCAGAGGTCGGCCTGGAAGCGCTGGGTGAACTTCGCGAGCTCCTCTTCGGTGAAGCCGGCCAGCGGGTGATGTTTCTCGTCCTGCGGGGGCGTGGGGGGCGAAAAAGCCAGGAGGAGGATCGCGGCCGACATCCGGAGTAAACGACTCATCACCTATGAAAACAAGGGATGGGAGGGAAGATTCTTGGGAAATTTGAGTCTCGCCGCCCCACGGGGTCCGCGGAAATCCGACAGGACCGCCACGTTTTTTGCAGAATGGACATAATTACACTATAAAAGGGTCTGCAGGAGGACGGGGTGACGGCACGACGCCACGGAAGACGCTTGCTCATCCTGGCTCCCCTCCTGCTTTTCGCATCCTGGGGATTCGCGCGAAGGCCCGAACCCGGGGAGGGTTGCCCGGCCTGCCGCATGGAGCCGGGCTTCGCCGGACTCTCCGTTCCGTCCGAGGCCGGAGAGCCGCCCCTCGATTCCTTCTTTGAAGACGAGGTCTGGGCGAAGGTTGGCGAACGGACCTGTCTCAACTGCCACTCGGCGATCGGCGAGGCCCACGAGAGCAAGTTCCTGCTCCGCGAAACCACCCTCGCCCCGGACAACCTCAAGCTCAACCGCGAGGCGTTCGAGCGCATGGCCTCCACGCGCAAGGACGGCAAGTCCCGCATCCTCGTGAAAGTCAGCGGCGGCCTGGACCATGGAGGCGGCGTGCCGCTCAAGCCGGGCTCGACCGGCTATCGCATCCTCGAACGCTTCGTCCGCCGCCTCGAGGGGACCCCCGAAGATCCTTCGGTCAAGGCGCCCGACTACGTCCCGCCGCCGTTCTTCCAGGGCGTCCGGATGGCCTCCCCCCAGCGGCTGCTCCGGCGGATCACGCTCTCGCTGGCCGCGCGGCTCCCCACGACCCGGGAGCGCGGACTCGAATCGATGGACGCCGTGCTCGACGGCGTGATGAAAGAAGAAGCCTTCTACCACCGGCTGAAGGAGGGCTTCAACGACATCTTCCTCACGCTCGGCTACGACGGGAACGGGGAGGACGTCCTCTCGTACGACCACTTCGAGAAGACCCGCCACTGGGCCGAGAAGTACGACCTCAACCACATCCCGGAGAACGACCGCCAGAAGGCGCGCTACGCCCTCTGGAACGACTACCGCAAGGCGATCCAGCGCGAGCCCCTCGAGCTGATCAAGTACATCGTCGAGAACGAGCGACCGTTCACCGAGATCGCCACCGCCGACTACATCCTCGTCTCGCCCTACACCGCGCTGGGCTACGGGATCTTCGAGGAGGTGCAGGAGCGGTTCGTCAATCCCGACGACCCCTTTGAGTACATCCCGGCGAAGGTCCACGCGCTCAAGGGCCGCGACGGGAAAGTCCAGGAGTCCGCCGCCGGACTCTATCCCCACGCGGGGCTGCTCAGCATGTTCCAGTACCTGCGCCGGTACCCGACCACGATCACGAACCGGAACCGGCTGCGCGCGAGGATGTACTACCAGCATTTCCTCGGGGTCGACGTCATGCAGCTCGCCCCCCGTGTCACCGACGCGGCGGCGATCGGAAAGAAATTCGCCAACCCGACCCTCCAGGCGCCCGACTGCGTGGTCTGCCACAAGACGATCGACCCGGTCGCGGGCCTCTTCCAGGATTACTTCAACGAGGAAGGACACTTCGGGCCGCGCAAGGGCGGCTGGTTCACCGACATGTTCGGGCCCGGGCGCGAGGGGCAGACTCTTCCCGCCGACCAGCGCTGGCGCTCGCTCCAGTGGCTGGGCCAGGAGACGGCCAAAGATCCGCGATTCGCGGTGGCGATGGTCGAGCACGTCTACTACATCCTCTTTGGCCGCAAAGTCCTCCAGCCTCCGCAGGACATCGACGACCCGCTCTTCACGCCCAAGCGGCGGGCCTACCGGGAGCAGCGCCGGGAGATCCGGGACATCGCCGCCCGGTTCACGGCGTCCGACTTCAACCTCAAGACGATCTTCAAGGCCTGGACCGCGTCGCCCTTCTACCGCGTCGACGGACTGGCCGAGGCCGCGAAACACCCGATGCGGAGGTCGGAGCTGGATGACATCGGGATCACCCGCCTGCTGACGCCGGAGCAGCTCGAACGGAAGATCCTGGCGCTCTTCGGCCGGCCCTGGGGCCGCCTCGAGGACTCGGACCAGAAGTTCGGGATCCTCTATGGAGGGATCGACTCGAAGTCCGTGACCGAGCGGATGACCGACCCGAGCGGCGCGATGGGATCGATCCAGCGCATCATGGCCAACGACGTCGCGTGCAAGAACGTCGCCTATGACTTCCACCTGGAGCCGGGCCGGCGGCGGCTCTTCCCGGGGATCGAGCCGGACGTGGAGGACGAGCAGAAGATCCGCGGGGCGATCGTCCACCTGCACGAGTACCTCCTCGGCCAGTCGCGCGCGCCCGACCATCCCGAGGTCGAGCGGACATACCGGCTCTTCACGGGGATCCTCGAGGACGCGAAAGCCCAGAAGGGGCTCGACAAGCGGGAGAGCTACTTCTGCGGCGCGGTGAGGGAGCAGCGGGTGGACGACCCGCACTACACCATCCGCGCCTGGCGCGCGGTGGTCACGTACCTGCTCCGGCAGGACGATTTTCTCTACGAGTGAGGACGCCATGCGACGCCGCGAATTCCTGAAGGTGTGCGGGGCCGCCGGGCTGGGCGTGGCGATGCCGCTGGGGCTTCCGTCGCGCGCCGGCGCCCAGGCCGACCCCGAGCCCTACGCGGGGCCGTTCTACGTCGTCTTCAACGCGGAGGGCGGCTGGGATACGACGTACCTCATGGACCCCAAAGGGGTGGGCGGGATCAACCGGCTCTACAAGGAAGGGGAGATCCACACGGAGGGCAACCACATTCTCGCCCCCACCGCCGCCCAGGCGAAGGCGGGGATGAGCAACGAGGCCTTCTTTGAGAAGTACGGAAAAGAGATCCTGGTCATGAACGGTCTCGACTACTCGGTGAATAACCATTCCCCCTGCTCGCGCTACATGGCGACGGGCAAGCTCGACAGCCTGGCCTACCCGACGTTCGCGGCGCTCGTCGCCGCCTGCCGGGGCACGCCGTACCCGCTCGCCTTCCTGACGTTCGGAAACTATTCGTCGACCGGGAATCTCGTGCCGATGGCCCGGATCCCGTACCTCAATTCGCTGAACCTGATCGCCAACGCGGACGCGGTGGGCGGCACCGCCCAGCACCCGTACCACGACGCCTTCGTGAACGACCGGATCAGCGCGGCGCTCAAGGAGCAGGCCGAGGGGCGCGCGGCCGAGTGCCGCCTGCCCCGGGTCGAGCGGGCGCAGAGCATGCTCTACGCGGCCCAGCTGAATTCAAAAGCGCTCCAGCGGGTGACGCCCTACGTCCCGAAAAATCCCCCCAAGGAGCGGCTGTCTCAGCAGGCCGACATCGCGCTGGCCTCGTTCAAGGCGGGGGTCTGCGTGTCGGCGAACCTCTCGATCGGGCAGTTCGACAGCCACAACAACAACGACGTCGACCAGATGAAGCTGATCCCGGAATTCCTGGCGGGGATCGACTATCTCCTCCGCCGGGCGGAGGAGCTCAAGATCCGCGAGCAGATGATCGTGGTGGTGCAGAGCGAGATGGGGCGGACGCCGACCTACAACAACGGCAACGGCAAGGACCACTGGTCGATCGGCTCGATCATGTTCCTGGGCCGCGGCATCAAGGGCA
>JBGPCZ010000206.1:0-8157 GCA_041482015.1 Planctomycetota bacterium
AGCTGCGGACCCATCCGGTAAACCAGCGAATCCTCACCGCCGCCCGAAGGGACCCGGACCAGGTCGAACCATCCGTTATCCGACATGGTGAGACCCCGGAGCATCGCGCCGGCCCCCTTGACCGCCACGATCGAGCGCCCGTCGGGGCTCCATACGGGATTGAGGAACTCGCCGGGGCGCGTCGTCAGCCGCGTGGGCTTGCCGCCCGCGGCCGCGACTTTCCAAAGATGGCCGCCCCCGGCGTCGTTCCACGTCGCGTACGCGATCTCCCGCCCGTCGGGCGACCACGCCGGCGACAGCTCGAACGTGTCGCGGTCGCCTTCGGCAAGGACACTGGGCGTGGAATCAGGACGTGCCCAGCGGTCCCGACGCCATAGGGTGCCGACCCCTTCAAAGATCAGGACGTTCCCGTCGGGCGACCGGGCCGGCCACCGCGGTACCCGGACTATGAAGGGCTCGTTGTCGATGCGACGATGGGGATGGTTCTGCTCCGAGATCGACCTCTTGACGTGCGCCTCGAACGCGAGGGTCGACACGGTACCGTCCGACACGTTCACGCGACGCAGCTTGCCGCCCTGGCTCAGCACGATCGACTTGCCGTCGGCCATCCACCCATAGCCGGGGACGAAGTTCTGGTGGAACATCGAGTGCATTTCGATCTGGGTCGGGGTCACGGGATGCATCAGCAGGCGCTCGCGGCCGGTCTCGAGATCGCGGAGCCAGAGGCCCGCCTGCTGGTCGAACGTCTGCCCGCCCGATTTCAACGCCGCTCCGGGGATGTTCCGCACGAACGCCAGCGTGCGGCCGTCGCCCGAGATCACCGGCGCGACTTCGTAGAACGGATTGCGCCGGTAGTACGAGCGCGACTCCGGGGCGGTGACGGACTCGGTGAGGCCGGACTGGAGTTCCAGGCGCCGGAGATGGTGCTGGTCGCTGATCTTGTAAAAGCCGTCGGCCGAGACGATCGGGGCCGTCGCCTGGTGGTAATAGAGATACTTCCCGTCGCTCGACGGAGATGGCGACCAGACTTGCGTGTCGGGTGTGCCGAGCAGTTTCACCGGTTCCCCGCCGTCCAGAGGGAAGCTCCAGATCTCCGCGGTCTTGGTCCATCCGCCCCGCGTGTTGGGGAAGAATCGCGTGGCGAACAGACTTTCGCCGTCCGCGGACCACGCCGGCTCGGCGTGACGGCTCACGAGGTCGAGGAACACCAGGCGGGGATCGACCCCGTCGGCCCCCATGATCCAAAGATTGTTCTGGCCCGCCCGATCGGAGACGAAGGCGATGCGGCGTCCGTCCCGGGAGAAGCGCGGCTGAAAATTGGTGGCGATGCCGCTCTTCTGGGTCAGGCACTCCGCGCGGCCGCCGTCGATGCCGACGCGGTAGAGGTGCGCGAGCAGGTCGAAGACGATCGTCTTCCCGTCGGGCGAGGCGTCGACCGACATCCACGTTCCCTCGCCCGTGACGAAGTCGATCTCGCGGGGAGTGCCTCGCGGACGGGTGATGTCCCACGACGGATCGACGATCGTCGTCGATGCGGCCAACATCGCGGGCGGCGCCTGCGGAAGTGAGGCGCACCCGCTGGTGATGCAAAGTAAGATCGACACTGAGATCCGGAAGTTCATAGGGGCTTTCTCCGTCCAGCGGCTACGTTGCCCGATGGGACCGCGCTTGTCAACCTCCGGCCGCGCCCGAAGACCCTCCAGCCACCAAACCTCGCACGGACGTGATATCCTGTTTCAGAAGGTCGAAGAGCCATGGAAAACAATCCACCCCTCTCTCCCAACACCGACCCGATCGTCGACTCCCGGCTCGTCGGCGCGGGCGAACCGAATCCGCCGACCCCGCTCTTCGTCCCGGTCAAAGGACAGGTCTTCGGCAACTACAGCCTCATCGATCAGGTCGGGGCCGGGGGGTTTTCGATCGTCTGGCGCGCCAAGCACGTCGGCAACGGCGACATCGTCGCGCTCAAGATTCCCCGCGTGCCCGAGTTCATCAGCCACCTCCGTCGCGAAGCCCTTATCGCGTCGCGATTCCAGGATCCGCAGGTCGTCGGCATCACCCAGGTCTGCCTCGACCACGAACCGCCGTTCCTGGTCATGCCCCTCGTGCAGGGCTCCAACCTCGAACTGCCCGACCAGCCCCCGGAGCCGAAAGAGATCGTGCTGGCCCTGCGCCGCTTCCGAAAGATCGCCGAAGTCGTCGCCCGCCTCCACGACGCCGAGATCGTCCACGGCGATCTCAAGCCCGGCAACATCCGCCTCGATCGCGACCACGTCCCCCACCTGCTGGACCTCGGCCTCGCGCGCCACCAGGTGAGCGTCCGGCAGAACTCGACGCTCCGCGCCTCTGTCGTCAGCGTGACGGGCGAGAAGATCGCCGGCACGCTGGAGTTCATGGCCCCCGAGGTGATGTCGGGCGCCCGGCCGGACAAGGCGGCCGACGTCTACGCACTCGGCGTCATTATGCACACGTTGCTCTGCGGCCGGCCGCCGGCGTTCGGCATCAGTCCCGCCCAGCTCAACCCGTACCTGCCTCCCGGCGCGACCGACTTCCTGCGCCAGGCCCTTGACCTCGATCCCGCGCGCCGACTGCCGACGGCCGCTTCGCTGCTCCCCGCCGTCGATGCGTTCATCCGCGCCGAGGAGCGCTGCCTCCGCCGGCGCAACGGACACGCGCGGCGCCTCGTCTTCCAGCGGCGGATGCGAACCCTTGCCCGAGGCATCAAGGTGCTCGCCTGGACCGCGGCGATCGTCTCCTTCCTGGTGTACGGCCTGCCCTCCATGGCCTTATTCAAGCACAATCCGGAGCCCCTCGTGGCGATCGCGATCCTCACGGGCGTTCCGCTGGGCATCATCGGATTCCTCCTGGGCGTGACCACCCTGAATGCGTGGATGATGGGAATCCCCGAGAAGACCTACAAGAACCGGACCGGCCACTCGTGGTGGACGTTCATGATGCAATGAGCGACGCTGCTGAAACCCGTCCGACGCTGCCCGGCATCGACCTCCTCGAGGCGATCGTCCGCACCAACCTGAGCGACGTGTGGAAAGGAGTCCGCCGTTCCGACGGCGCGGCGGTCGTGATCAAGTTCGCCGCCGCGGCCACCGACCCGGAGATGCTCCGGCAGGAAGCACAGACGGTCGAGGCGCTCGAAGAGGCGGGCGTCCGCGGGGTCATTCCCGCCCGGTTCGAAAGCCTCCCCGTGCCCCACCTGGTCCTTCCGTGGAAAGGCCGGGCGCTGCGCGAGGTCCTCGAGGCGATCCGCGGAGGAGACGATCGCTCGCGCGCCACGGACATGTTCTTCAAGCTCGTCGAGATCGTATCCAAGGTCCACGCGGAGGGATTCCTTCACGGCGATCTCAAGCCGGAGAACGTGATCGTCGACGGGGAGGGCCGGCCGTGGCTCACGGACTTCGGAATGGCGCGCGCCATCCACTCCGTGCGCCTGGACACCCACATCAGCTCCTCACTGTCGCGATCGGAAGGCGGCTGGGGCGGGACGCTCCACTACCTGCCTCCCGAAGGCCTCCAGGGCGAGGCGCCGACCCAATCGTGGGACGTCTATGCGCTCGGGGTCATGCTTCACGAGGTGCTTTTGGGTTCCCGACCCGACCGGGCCGCAACCCCCGAGAGCCTGAGGACCGTGCTCCCCGGCGAGGTGGTGCAGGTGCTCCTCGACGCACTGGCGTACTCGCCCAAGGATCGCATCCGGTCGGCACGCGTGCTGCTGGGCCGACTTCAGGAGATCCGCACCGAGCTCACCGCGACGGGACCCTCCCGGTGGTTCCTCCGGGGCGGCCGAGTCGCGCTGGCGGGCATCGCGGCGTTCTTCGTTGCGCTGCGCTACGGATCGGTGTTCACCCTGGTCGCGGGCTACCTGGCCATCCTGGGGTCCGCGATTGTCCTCCCGCCGATTCTCATCGCGTTCATTCCCTTCCTGCTCCTGCACGTCACGATCCGCTGGGAGGGTCCCGAAACGCAGCAGGAAGCCGCACTGCGGAAGAGCGGGGGGCTGTTCCGCAGGAGGTGAGGTTCCACGGGCCGCGCTACGGAACTTCCTTGAGAAGGCCGAAGCTGCGCAGCCAGGTGACGCACAGCTGCGTCCAGCTCGAGGGGAGCTTTTCGTTCTGCCGCACGCCGAAGTCGTGGTTGCCGCTCGCATAGAGGTGCAGCTCGGCCGGGATCCCGGCGCGCTTCAGCGCGAGCCACATCACCGCGCTGTTCTCCGGGATCGAGCCGCCGACCTTCTCCGAGTCGTCGAAGGCGTGGGCCAGCAGGATCGGCGGCGTCTTCGCCGGGATGTGGAGACCGGGAGAGATCTCGTCCTTGTCCCTCGCTTTCAGATAGCCCGAGTAGCACATCACCCCGAAGTCGGGCCGGCAGCTGACCTGGTCGATCGCGTCGATCGGCTCGTACATCCGCTTCTCGAAATTGGTGGCCGTCGCGAAGACGAGATGGCCGCCCGCCGAGAAGCCCACCATGCCGATCCGGTCCGGGTGGATCCCCCACTCGGCGGCCCGGCTGCGGACGAGGCTGACGGCCCTCTGGGCGTCGATCAGCGGGCCCGGCGGAGGCTCGCCCTTGACCTCCCCCGGCCGCCGCGGCACCCGGTACTTGAGGATGATGCCGGTCATGCCTTTTGAGTTAAGCCAGGCCGCCACTTCCTCGCCTTCGAGCTCCCAGTAGAGGTCCCAGTAGCCCCCGCCCGGACAGATCAGCATCGCCGTCCCGGTGTTCCTGTCCCTGGGCGGTGAATAGATCGTGAGGGTCGGTTTGCTGACGTTCGTGATCAGTTTCGTCGGTCCGACCAGCGGGGAGTTGTGGATGCGGCTCGTCTCCTCACCCTTGATGCCGATGTCTCCGGGAGGTTTGCCCGGCCACACGTCGACCGTGATCGGAGGAGGAGGAGTCGTCGCGATCGGGGTGGCGCAGGAGACGAGGAAAGCAGCGAGCAACCACACGGTCGACTTCATGGCAGACATCCCTCCAGGGGAGTCACACCCCGATGGTTTCGATCGTCCGGAGATCCTCGGCCGTGAGCGTGAACTGGTCGGCCAGGAGGTCCTCCTTCATGTGCTCCGCGCTCGTCGTCCCGGTGAGGGGAAGCATCCCGATCTGCTGCGCGAAGCAGAAGACGACCTGCGCGATTCCGGCCCCCAGCCGCGCGGCGATCTTCCGGATCTCGGGATTCATCAGTAGTTCCTGGTTCGCCGTGAGCAGCGAGAAGCCCTGGTAGATGAGGCCCTGGGCGCGGCAGATCTCCCTCACCTCCCGGTCCCATCCCAGCGCCGCGTAACACCGGTTCTGGACCATCATCGGCTTGGTCGTCGCCCGGGAGCACAACTGGGCGAGCTGTCCGGCCGAAACGTTGCTGATCCCGATCATCCGGGTCTTGCCGGAGCGGTAGAGTTCCTCCATCGCCCGCCAGACCTCCCAGTCCTCTTCACCCAGGCCCCGCCGCGAGTAGGGTCCATGCAGGACATAGGAGTCCAGGTGGTCCGTGTGGAGGTGGGCGAGCGAACTTTCAAAGGACTGGCGGACCTGGGTCGTGAGATCGGCCGCCGCATCATACGGGGTTCGATGATCCTGCCCGTTGACCGACGTGAACTTGGTCTGGAGGAACAGCGTCTCCCGCCCGACCCCCTTCTGCTGAAGGGCCTGGAGAGCCTCCCCCACCAGCGCTTCCTGGTAGTGGATCAACTGGTTGGCCGTGTCGATCGCTTTGAATCCCGACGCCACCGCCAACTGGACGAGAGGCGACGTGGCCTCCTTCTTCCAGGCGGTACCGTACATGAAAGACGGGAGGGCGACCTTGTTGTAGGTCGTCAGGGTCACGGCAGCATCTTCGTCGGGTCGGCGCGCGGCGTCAGCTTCTGGCCCAGGCCGAGACAGCTCCGGCACGGCACGAAGAGCCGGCGGAACATCAGCCCGCGGCCCTCGCACGCCGGGCAGGGCGTCGCCATGAAGATGTCCTCCAGCTCCGGCGCCGTCCGTGGACGGTGGTCGCACTGGCGGCACTCGGGGTATCCGTCCTTGCACTTGTCGCACTTCAGAAGTTTCGTGTAGCCCCGGCCCGCGCACGCGGCGCACGACGCCAGGCCGCCCGCGCCCCGCACCGCCCCCACCCCCTTGCACGTGGCGCAGTCGGACCGGACCTCTTTCTTCCCGTGACACGCGGTGCAGCGCGTCTTCCCTTCCCCGCCGCAATACGAGCAGACCGCGACGTTCTTCACCGACTTCGTCAGCGCGGTCACGTGATCGCGCACCGCCGGGTCGGGCGGACGGATTGCGTCAAGCGCGCCCACCGGCCGCTCGAAGCCCCGCTTCTTCAGCTGCGCCTGCCGCAGCAGCGCGTACGACCAGATGAACCGCACCCCCGGGGTGTCGGCGCTCCCGCGGAACTCCTTCACGTACGCGAGCGCCGCGAGGTCGAAGTCCCCCGCCGCGATCCAGCCGTCCATGTCCTGCACCGCGTGGCCCTCGGCCGTCCCGGCGATCCCGTCTCGCACGACGAGCCCAAGCGCCTGCGCGACCTTGCCGCTCTCCGCCCCGGGCGGCGACTCCGCGAGGTGGCCCATCGCGAACGTCGACAGGGCCTCGCCCGGCGCGGTCTTGATCCGGTCGGCCAGCCACCGGGCCGCCTCCAGATGCTGCGCGGGAGTCAGCTTCTGCGGGTCCTTCAGCCACCCTTTGGCGACATACTCCTGGAGCGCCGCGAGCGCCGGCCCTTCCGGGTCGGGGCGTGCGAGGAAGAGCGACGCGGCGGTGGCGAAATCATCATGACCGGCCCGGAGCGCGTCCCGCGCCACGGCGCGGCTGCCCGCGTCCTTTCGCTTCGCCGGATCGGCGGCGACCGCGAACGCCTCGGCCAGCGACGGCGCCTCCCGGACGAGCGGGGCCGGGGCGGGGGCCGGCGTCACGGGCTTCGGCACGGGAGACGGTGCGGGGGCGGGAGACGGCGCCGGTGCCGGAGACGGAGCGGGCAGCGGCTGCGCGGCCACCTCGTGGCGCACGCGCTCGCGGAGCAGCCGCATGAGCTGCATGACCGTCAGGAGTTTCTGGTCGAGGTCGCCGTACCTTTCATCGGGGAAGAACTCGCGGGCGCCGGAGTAGGCCTCGCGCGCCTTCGCGAGCTTGGCAATCGCCGCCTTCAGCTTTGCGTTCTGCTCGTCCCCCGGCGCGATCTCGAGCGCCTTCTGGAAGTCCTTCTTGACGTCCTCGAGCACCGTGTCCGCGTCGCCGAGAAGATCCTTTGGGGACGCGATGACCTTCTCGACCTCGTCCTTCAGGAACGTCTTCAGCCCGCCGTCGCCGGTGATTTCGTAGAACGCGGGCTTCTCGACGACCTTGCCCCCGAGCTTGCGCCCGTCCTTCAGCACGAGCACGTCGGCGGCGAGGCCGCTGCAGAGAAGAACGACGAAGACCAGACTGCGCATCCGCTCGCCCCTGTGAAATGAGCCGCAAGTGTTAAGTGACAGATCCGATCTGTAACTTAACAGTTAATCACCCAAGCATACCACGCGGCCGTCCTGGAGGCTGACGAGAATCCGCCCGTCCTTGTCCACCGCCAGGCCCCAGCCCGAGGGCGGCGCGGGGAGCGCGTGTTTCCAGAGGGGCCTTCCGCCGTCGAGCGAGAGCGCCGCGATCCCGCCCGTCGACTTCACCTGGTCGCCCGTCCCCGTCCGGTCGACGCCCGCGACGAGGATCGCGTTCTTCGCGATGACGATCGCGTTCGTCTCGAGGAACGGCTTCGCCGACCACGCGAACTTCGGCTGATTCTTCGCGTCCCGCCCCTCGGCCAGCCCCAACTGCTGCTCGGTGACCGCGATGAAGCCCTTCTCGGCCGGGAAGCCGGCGAACGCGATGTAGTGCCAGTCCTCGGGCCGCCAGTAGAGACCCACACCGCTCACCTGGACCTTGCCGTCGAGGACGTAGAGATCCTTCCCGCGCGACCCGCCCGAACGGCTGAACGCGCCGTCCTTGAGATCGTAGCGTGCGATCCCGACCAGGCTCCCTCCGGCCATCCAGACCGCCCCGTCGTGCAGGAGGAGATTCCCCTGCACGCCGGCGCCGCTCTTGTCGCCTTCCATGTGGCCCGACGAATTATTCTGCCAGCGGATCCTCCCGGTCGCCGAGTCGAGCGCGTAGACGTGCGTG
>JBGPCZ010000207.1:0-8065 GCA_041482015.1 Planctomycetota bacterium
GAGGCCCACGCCCTCCAGCTCCACGGGCTTGCCGATGGTCCGTTGGTTCTTTTTCATAAATCCGAAGTTTGAAGTTCGAAGGTCGAGGACCTCCCCGGAACTCCGGACTTCTAACTTCTAGCTTCTAACTTCTAGCTTCCAACTTTCCTCTTCAGCTCCTCGATCTCTTTCCGGAGCCGGCGGATCTCCTGCAACGCCTCGGGAAGCTTACCCAGCGACGCCAGCTCCTTCAAGTGCGTCGTTCGTTCCGAGGCGGGAGAGCCGGACATCACGCCCCCCGGGGGGACGTCCTTCGTCACGCCGCTCTGGGCGGTGATGATGGCGGCGTCGCCCATCTCGAGGTGGCCGATGAGGCCCGCCTGGCCCGCGAGGACCACGTGGTTCCCGAGCTTCGTGCTGCCGGAGACGCCCGACTGCGCGACGAGCAGGCAGCCCTCGCCCGTGACGACGTTGTGGCCGATCTGGACCAGGTTGTCGATCTTCGTGCCGCGGCCGATGACGGTGCGGCCGAACCGGGCGCGGTCGATCGTCACGTTGGCGCCGACCTCGACGTCGTCCCCGAGCACGACGATTCCCACCTGGGGGATCTTGTGGTGGACGCCCTTCTCGGTGGCGTACCCGAAGCCGTCGGACCCGATCACGGCGCCGCTGTGAAGGATGACGCGCGCGCCGAGCTCGCAGCGCTCGCGGACGACGACCTGGGGGTAGAGGAGGCACGCGGCGCCGATTTTCGACTCCGCGCCCACGTACGCCTGGGGGTGGATGACCGTCCCGTCGCCGATCGACGCGCGGGCCTCCACGACCGCGTGGGCGCCGATCGCGACGTCACGGCCGATCGTGGCGTCCTTCGCGACAACCGCGGTGGGGTGGATCCCGGCGGGCGGCTTCGCCGGGGCGCCGTTGAGCCGCGCGGCGACGAGGCCGAAGGCCAGGTCCGGGTTCGGGACGGCGATCGAGGGGATCGGCGCCGCGACGCCGCGGCCGACGATCACGGCCGACGCCTTCGTCGACGCCAGGAGCGACGCGTACTTCGGGTTGGCGAGGAACGTGATCTCTCCCGCGAGCGCCTCCTCGATCCCGTTCACCCCGCGGATCGGCGTGGCGCCATCGCCGGTGAGCGTGCCGCCCACCATCATGGCCAGCTCGCCCAGCGTCACCTCGTTCGCCATTTCCCTCGCCTTGTCTTCCCGTCCCCTGGTGGTGAGCCAAGATCGATTCGCCCAGTTGGACGAGGAAAGCCCACCTGAGAAGGAGCGATCCAAACTTGTGAAATCAATATGGTCGAACCCCTAGGGCTTCTTGCCCTTGCAGTCCTTCGTCGCCTTGCAGTCCGCCTCGGCCGCCTTGTTCTTCTTCTTGCAGATGGGGCATTCCCACTCCGGGTTGGCCTTCGCGATGGCCCACTCGTCGTTCAGGCGCTTGATGACCAGTTTCGTGATGTCCACGCCCTCGTTGCTGTAGAGCACGACGCGGTTGTTGATCCGCTGCGTCACGGTCTCGGGGTCCTGCTCCTCGAGGAGGGGAGCCTCGACGCGGAGGATCAGGTCGAACTTCTCCTGCTGCGCGATCATGGCGACGACCCGCCGGACCTCGTTGTAGATCAGGATCTTCGTGTCGCTGTAGTACTCGAGGTACTTGGTGCGGCCGTACTCCTGCTCGAACTTGCGGTCGGTCTCCATGCGGCGGAAGAGGAGCATCTTCTCGGCGCGGAGGGTCATCTCGCGGGGGAGGGAGTCGATCTGCTCCTTGAGCTCCACCAGGCGCTTGTCGATCTCCCCCAGCTTGCGGAGGTACTCGTCGGACTTCTTCTGGAGTTCGACGTCGATCTCCTTGATCCGGTCGTACTGCTCCTTCTCGAAGCAGGTCTTCAGGTTGACCACGCCCAGCTTGAACTGGGTCTTCCCGTCCTGTTTGGGCGGGTCCTGGGCGCCCGCGGCGGTCGCCAGGGCCGCCAGGGAGGTCAGCGTCGTCAGGATTCTTTTCATGCGTCTCTCCTCGTCTCCTTCGTGGATCTC
Source organism: Planctomycetota bacterium (assembly GCA_041482015.1). Taxonomy (GTDB): domain Bacteria; phylum Planctomycetota; class MHYJ01; order MHYJ01; family JACPRB01; genus JACQFK01. The sequence continues at coordinate 2,016 of JBGPCZ010000207.1, forward strand.
ATACCAATACTCCGCGGTGCCCCCCGGGTTCCCGGGATCACCCCATCCCCACGATCCCCTGATCTCCTCAGAAGAGCGCCCCGATGTCGAACGTGACCGTCTGGCGCTCGTCCTCGTCCCGCTTGGTCAGCGGGAAACCGAAGTCCAGCTTGACGGGGATGTTGCCCAGCTGGGGGATGATGAAGCGGATGCCGAAGCCCACCGTGTTGCGCCACTTCTCGTGCGCGAGGAGCTCGATCTTGGGCGTCAGGTTCCCGATGTCGTAGAAGAACGCGCCCCGGAGGAACTCCACGAAGAGGGGGTACGAGTACTCGACGGTGCCGATGACGAACGTCTCGCCGCCGATGGGATCGCCCTGTTCGTGCGGCCCGACGCCGCGGAACTGGAATCCGCGGGGGCCGTCGCGGCCGCCCGCGTAGAAGCGCTCGATGAGCGGCACTTCCTGGTCCTGCCGCGTGCCGTGGACCCAGCCGAATGTGCCGGCCGCGCTCAGGACGTGCTTGAGGTGGCCCTCGGTCTCGTAGATCGTGACGTGGCCCTCGTTCTCCTGGGTGAACTTGTTGAAGTCGAAGCTGCCGGGGAGGACCTGGCCGGCGTACTGGAAGCTCGTCTGGCTCTTGAACCCCTCGGTGGGGAAGATGACGCTGTCGCGCGTGTCGTAGATGATCGCGGGGGTGAGGGAGAGGACGCGGTTGATCCCCTCGATCTGGCGCACGGCGGGGGGCGCGCCTGAGCTGATCCCGTCGATGTTCACGCGGTAGGCGTCGAACGTGAGCTGGAGGCCGAGCTTGTCGTAGCGCTTGTCCAGGCTGAGCGAGGCGCCCAGGCGGCGGTCGTTGTACGACTCGCGCAGGGTGTTGACCGCGTAGGCCCGGGCGCCCAGGCCGAAGTCGTAGCCGAAGACGTAGGGCTCCTTGAAGTCAACCGAGTAGCTCTGCCGCCGCGCGGCCGGGGCGAGGCGGATCCGCAGGAACTGGCCGCCCCCGGCGAAGCCGGTGCCGCTGATCATGTCGTCGAAGCTCGTGGGCAGATCCGCCAGGTCGAAGTTGCGCTGCTGGAACTCGAGGATGCCCAGGATGCCGAAGCTGGAGCTGTATCCCGCGGCGAAGCGGACGCTCCCCGTCTGGCCCTCCTTCACGTCGATGACGACGTCGCGGGTCTGCGGGTCGTCCGTCTCCTGGGTGCGGACCTGGAGGCCGGCGGGCATCTCCACCCAGCCGCGGTCCTGGATCCGCCGGAGGCCGAGGTCGAGGTTGCGCTTGTTGTACTCGTCGCCCGGCACGAAACCGGTCCGCGTCAGCTCGCGCCGGAAGACCTCCTCCCGCGTCTTGTTGTTCCCCTCCCAGGTGATCTTCCCCACGTAGATCTTCTGGTTCTCCTTGATCGCGTAGACCAGGTCGAGCTCCGGCTTCTTGAGGTCGACCACCGTGGTCGGGACGATCTCGGCGAGGATGTACGCCTTCTCGCCGTAGTTGTCCCTGATCTTCGCGGCATCCTTCCCCGCGTTGGTGTCCGTGTAGGGCTCGTTGGGCTTGGAGAGGAGCCAGGGGCGCATCTCCTCGGGGTCGAATAGCGGCTTCTGGATCGACGGGTCGAACTGGAACCGGACGCTGCGGACCTTGTAACGCTGGCCCTCCTCGATGTGGATCTTGATCGTGACCTTCGTCTTGTCCTCGCTGAAGACCAGGTCCTCCACGAAGACGTTCTCGCCGTTGCCGATGTCGAGCCAGCCCTCGAGCTGGTAGTAGAGCTTGATCCTCTTGATGTCCTCCGCGACGTTCCGCTCGACGAAGGGCTCGTGCCCGGTGGGGATGAAGAGGAGCCGGCCGTTCTCCTTCGTGATCATGAACCGGCGCAGCTCGGATTCGTCGACCGTGAGGGTGCCGGTGAAGACGACCTCGTCGACGCTCACCATCGGACCCTCCAGGATCGTCCAGGTGAGGATGAGGCCGCCGGTGGTTCCGGGGCGCGTGGTGTCCTCGACGCTCGAGAAGTGGTAGCCCTTGGAGAGGTACTGCTCGCGGATGGTGTTGCGGTCCTGCATGAGGTGGTACGGGTTGAACGCGTCGCCCGCGTTGATGCGCAGAGAGGTTTTGAACGTGTTGGGCTTGATGGCGTCGAACCCCTTGAACTCCACGTTCTCGACGACGAGGTACTCGGTCACCCGGATGGTCATGATGAACCGGCCGGGCTCGTTGAGATCCTTCCGGGGATCGTCGATGTCCACGTGCTCGAACTTGCCCGTGTCCATGATCTGGTGGATGGCCTTGTTGAGCCGGTCGCGGGTGACCTTGGAGCCCCGCGTGAAGCCGCTCAGGTGCTGGATGGAGTACTTGCTCTCGCGCTGCACGCCGGAGACCTCCACGTTGGAAATCTCCTTGCCCTCCCAGTCCTTGTCGTCCTGGGAGAACGCGGGCGCGGCGGAGACGAAGAGGACCAGCAGCACCCCGGCGGGGATGGCGATCCGGTGAGGCGCCATAGGTTTGGAGGGTGACGATACCAGAAGGGCGGGGACGATACTACTATATTCTCAGGCGCCGGGCGCGCGCGGCCTCCATGGCCTTCCGGAGGGCTCCCGCGTCGCCCCGGCGGATCGCTGAAACGAGCGCGCGTAGCCTCGATTCGAGTTCGCGGACCGAGCGCCCGATCGGCCCCGCGTTGGTGAGCAGGAAGTCCAGCACCATGTCCACGTCCGACGCGGCCACCCGGGTCGCGTCCCGGAAGGAGTTGCCGCAGACCCGGATCGCGTCGTCGGGCGTCCCCATCAGCGCGTAGGAGAGCAGGTAGGGGATGTGGCTCACGCGCGCGACCTTCAGGTCGTGGTCGAGCGGGTCGTCCATCCACCGGGGGACCGCCCCCATGCCCCGGACCAGCTTTTCCAGCCGCGCACCCGCCCTCCGGTCGCCGGGCCGGGCGGGGATGAGGACCCACGGGCGGTCCACGAAGAGGTCGGGGTCGACGCCGTCGAGCCCCGCGCGTTCGTTCCCGGCCATCGGGTGGCCCGCGACGACGGCGGCCCGCGGCTTCGCGCGTCGGAAGGCGTCGAGGATGTCCTTCTTCGTGCTCCCCACGTCGGTCAGCACCGCGTCGCGGCGGACGAGGGGGGCGAGGCCGGGGATCTGCCGGAGGAGCGTGCGGACCGGCGTGGCCAGGACCACGATGTCCGCGTCCGTCACGGCCGCGAGGTCGGTCCCCGCTTCGGCCAGGATCCGCATCTTCCGGGCCCGTTTCGCGGTCTCCGCCCGGCGGGTCACGCCGATCACGCGGGCGAGCCGCCGCTTCGTGAGCGCCGCGGCGAGCGATCCCCCGATCTGGCCCAGCCCGACGATGGCGACCGTGATCATATGATAAAGAAAACGGTTTACTTTGTCATATCCAGGCCGACGGCCTTCGCGATCGGCTTGAGCTCGTGGACCAGCTGCTCGAACATCTCCGGCGTCAGGCTCTGGGGGCCGTCGCAGAGGGCCTTCTCGGGGTGCGGGTGGACCTCGATGAGGACGCCGTCGGCGCCCACCGCCACGGCCGCCTTGGCGAGCGGCCCGACGAGCTCGCGGACCCCCGTCGCGTGCGAGGGGTCGATGATGATCGGAAGATGCGAGAGCATCTTGATGACCGGCACCGCCGAGATGTCCAGCGTGTTCCGGGTGGCCTTCTCGAACGTCCGGATGCCCCGCTCGCAGAGCATGACGTGCGGGTTGCCCCGCGAGAGGATGTACTCCGCGCAGAGGAGCCATTCCTCGATCGTCGAGGAGAGGCCGCGCTTGAGGAGGACCGGCTTTTCCTGCTTGCCCACGGCGTCCAGCAGGTTGAAGTTCTGCATGTTCCGCGCGCCGATCTGGAGGATGTCCGCGAACTTCGCGACGAGCCCGACGTCCTCGACCGCCATCACCTCGGTGATGATCGGGAGCCCGGTCTCCTTCCGGGCCTCGGCCAGGATCTCCAGCCCCTTTTGGCCGAGCCCCTGGAAGCTGTAGGGCGACGTCCGCGGCTTGTACGCGCCGCCGCGCAGGATATGCGCGCCGCCCTTTTTCACCTTCCGGGCGCACTCGACGGTCTGTTCCAGCGACTCGACGGCGCACGGCCCGGCCATCACCGTGAACGTGCCGCCGCCGATCCGGACGTCGCCCACCGGGATGACCGTGTCCTTCTTCTTGAAGTCCCGGCTCGCGAGCTTGTAGGGCTTGAGGATCGGGATCACCTTCTCCACGCCCGGGAGCGTCGCGAAGTTCGCGCCGTCCACCTTGCGCTCGTCGCCGATCACGCCGATCACGGTCGTCTCCTCCCCCTTGGACAGGTGCGGCTTGAAGCCGCTGGCCTCGATGTGCTTGAGCACCGCGCTCACCTCCTTCATCGAGACCCCCGACTTCATCACGATGATCATCGCCTGGCCCCCTTCATGGTGGTCTTTCATCTTTTCGGCTTCCGCGCGAGGTCCGGCCGGAGGGCCGGCGTCTTTCCCAGGTACTGGTGCTGGATCCTCCCGGGCGGCACGCGCGAGTTGACGAGGAGCAGGATCCGGACGACCCTCTTCATCCCCTTGGGGACGCCGAGCTCGCTGGCGCACATGAGCGGCACGTCCGCCCAGCCCATCCGCCGCGCCGCGATGGCCGGGAACTCGGCGTCGAGGTCGGGCGTCAGGCTGAAGATCGCCGCCGCCACGTCGTCCGCCTTGACGCGGTTCGCGCGGACCATCGCGCGGAGGAGCTCCCCCGTCCTCGACAGAATCTCCTCCTTCTCGTTCCGCGCGACGTCGATCGCGCCCCGGATTCCTCTAACCGGCATCCTTCGCCCCCCGAAGCTCGCGGATCTTCGCGGCCGGGTCGGCCGCCTTGACGAGCTCCTCGCCGATCAGCGCGGCGTCCACCTTCATCTGTCCCAGGAGGACGAGGTCCTCCCGCTTCGAGATCCCGCTCTCGCTCACCGTGACGATTCCCGCGGGGATGATCCCGCGGAGCCGGGCCGTGGTCTCGATCGTCACCGCGAACGTGTCGAGGTCGCGGTTGTTGATCCCGATGATCGCCGCCTTCGCGTCGAGCGCCGCCTCGAGCTCCTTCTCGCCGTGGACCTCGACCAGCGTCGCGATCTTGAGCTCCTCGCGCGCGAGGGCGATGTAGTCCCGGAGCTGCGCCCGGTCCAGGATGCGGACGATGAGGAGCGCGGCGCTCGCGCGCATCACCTTCGCCTCCCAGAGCTGGTACTCGTCGATGACGAAGTCCTTGCGGAGGACCGGGAGCCCCGACGCGTCGCGCGCGGCGCGGAGGTCGTCGACCGATCCCTTGAAGAATTCCTTGTCCGTGAGGACCGAGATCGCGGTCGCGCCGCCGTCCCGGTAGGCGGTCGCCTGCTTCGCCGGGTCGAGGTCGGCCTTGAAGACGCCCTTCACCGGGGAGGCGCGCTTGATCTCCGCGATGATCGAGACCTCGTTCGCGCTACGGAGGTCGAACGCGGGCACCGGCGTCATGTTCCGCGCCTTCGCCCTGAGGTCGGCGATCTTGCGCTCGTCCTTCGAGCGCTTGAGCTCGATCCTCTTGACCGTGACGATCTCGTCGAGGATCATCGGTCGAGGAAATTCTGGAGGAGGGTCTTCCCGGGCTTCGTCATGATCGACTCGGGGTGGAACTGTACGCCCTCGACGGCGAACTCCCGGTGACGCAGCCCCATGATCTCGCCCTCGCTCGTGTGGGCGGTGATCTCGAGGCACGCGGGCAGTCCCTCCTCGCGGACGACGAGCGAGTGGTAGCGCGTCGCCTCGAAGGGGTTGGGGACTCCTTTGAACACGCCCTTGCCGTCATGGTAGATGTTCGAGGTCTTGCCGTGCATCATGCGGTCGGCCTTGTTGACCGTCCCGCCGAAGACGTGGCCGATGCACTGGTGGCCGAGGCAGACGCCGAGGACCGGTTTCTTCCCGGCGAACGTCCGGATGAGCTCGTTGCAGACCCCCGACTGCGTGGGGTTCCCCGGGCCGGGCGAGATGACGAGGTGCGTGAAGTCCCGCTTCTTCGCGTCCTCCACGGTGATCGCATCGTTGCGGACGACCGTGAGCTCGCATC
>JBGPCZ010000208.1:0-8020 GCA_041482015.1 Planctomycetota bacterium
GAGCCAGCAGGTGACCGATGGATAGCTGAGCGAGGCCAGAAAAGGCGAAGGCGAGCCGCGTGAAATGAGCGGGGGTCGCCTCAGCCAGCCGCTCACAGGTAGAGTTTGTCAGCGATATCCCTATCTGCCCGTGGGTCTGGACCTTTTCGTGATGCCGATGTGGAAATACCTCGCGGGGGACTTTTCAAGTCCGCTCTCGAAAGTCCTCGGCGTCGAGCCGACGCGAATCGGCACGCCGAAGCCCGACGAACCGCCGCCCCAGGCGAAGGAGCAGGTCGAGAGATTCCACCGCGAGCTATCGCGTCTTTCCGGCGCCCGTGCTGTCTGGGGCGATCACGGGTTCGCCGAGGTCTCCGTCCAGTTCAGGACCCCCTCGTTCCTGTCCATCCAGGAGTTCGCGGCCTTCCAGGACGCGCCGGTCGGTGCCGTCTATTCCGTTTCCGAGGAGAATCCCGTCGTCCACAAGAGCCTCACTCGGGTGCAGCACGGCGCGCCGACACGATTCCCTCACCTCATCTTTCACGAGCTGAACCAGGGATTCTACGTCCCCTGCGACCTTCCCCAGCCCGTACCCTTTCCGGAGATTTCCCCGGCCGAGCAGGAGAGTCAGAGGGAGCGCGGCCTCTTCGCGAAGGTCCGTCGCCTGTGGCAGCGCATCTTTCCGCCTCCGGACCCGCTCGCGGAAGCGAAGGGGCGCCTGGCCGAGAAGGGGCTGGGGGAGATCATGGCGAAGTTCGAAATCGAAATGCGTGAGGAGGCACGTCGCGCGGCAGAACAGATCAAACGCGACCTGAAGGAACTCGGCCTCGAGGGGACGCAGCCGCTTCGGATCGACCGCGTCGGGTCCTCGGGGGCTCTTCTGCGAGAACTCGAGAGCCTCCGGCCGATTCTCGGGATGACGCAAGATTGGGGAGAACTGTCGTCCGGCGCAGCCGCGCCTGACGACGACCCGCTATGCTCTGTAAAGTATGCGTGGAGCGTCCTGCACTTTGCGGCCCGCATCAGCGCCGAGAAACAATTGCCCATTATTCTCGACGGCTAACCGCATCGAACGGGGGCGGCGATTTGAAGCGACATCGTGAAGGACAGCCGATCGCGCGTCACATCAACTGTACTCGACTTGTAACACGGGATTTCGGGGACCCTCATTTCCCGCGCGCGTTCGCGATTTTTTCGCTGGCATGCCAATTGCTCAGTGGAGTCCGAGGAGCAAGACGATGGACGCCGCGCTGGAATCGAAGGTCTCCGCGGCATACGATGCCCCCATGGCCCCTGCCCTGCGTCGCAAGATGACCTATGCGGATCTCGTCAAGCTCCCCCAGGACCTCAACAGGCACGAGATTCTCGAGGGCGAGTGGTATATGACCCCGGCTCCCATGATCGATCATCAATGAGTGGTGAGGAACCTCCTCATCCTCCTGGAGACCTATGCCCGCTCTCACGACTTGGGCGAGGTGCTCGATTCCCCCGTGGATGTGGTGTTCACGCGCCATTCGGTGCTTGAGCCGGACCTCATCTTCATCGCGCGGGCCCGGTCTGCCATCGTGCGGAAGAAGCATATCAAGGGCCCTCCCGATCTCGTGGTAGAGGTGAGTTCTCCGTCCACGATCGCGGTGGACCGGGGAAGGAAGCTCGACACCTATCGCAAGCACGGGGTGAGCGAGTACTGGATCGTCGAGCTCGTCGCGCGGGTCGTCGAGGTCCACGAATTCGGCCGCGCGCCTCGCACGCGAATCCACGAGGAAGGGCAGGCTTTCGCGACCGCCCGGATGCCGGGCCTCAAGGTGCGGGTGGATGAAATCTTCCAGATGAAGCGGCGCTGACGGCAAGCCCGGGCTTCATTCGAGGAACTTACGGATCGCCCGCGCCAGGTCGCGGCCCAGCGCCCGGGCGCTCTCGGCGGTCACCGTCTTCCCGCTGACGTTCGCGTAGGAGATCTCGATCGTCGTCGCCGCCGCGATCCCCGGGAGGTCCACCGCCCAGCGGCCGAAGCTCTTCCCCTGCGTGAAGTTCTTCTCGGTGTTCCAGGCCGTCCCGAACGGGACGTTCTCCTTCGCGCGGTAGGGGAGCGGCCCCTTCCGGGTCTCCTCCAGGATTTTCGAGAGCCTCTCGATCTTCGCCCAGTTCTCCGGGTTCTCCGAGCCGACGAAGTAGATCGTCTCGTTGTGGTCGCCCCGCAGCGTCGGGCAGTGCATGTCCATCGCGAACCGCAGCCTGCCCTCGGACCATTTGGGCACGAACTCGCGCATCGCCTTCGTCGAGGCGTAAAGGCCGTCGCCGTCGTAGTCGCGGTTGTGATCGCGCGGCTTCCGGTTCTTCCCCGGGTCGCCGTCCTCCACGCCGTCCTTGTCCATGAACGGGACCGCGCAGGCCTCGACGTTCTCCCGGAACCAAGCCCCGTCGTCGGGGTCCGAGAGGACGGTCTCGAGGATCCCCTCGAGAGCGTGGGTCGCGATCATCTCGCAGGCGTGGTGGCGGGAGGTGAGCAGGATCTTCTGCTTCGCCCCGCCGTCCAGCCGCCCGGCGTGGAGCCGCTCGACCTTCCGGCCCTTCTTTGTTTCGCAGAGGGTCTCGACCTTGAGGCGCGCGTTGCCCGCGTGGCGGTCGAGGAATTTCTTGAGGTCGCTCTCGAGATACGGGATCGAAACGCAGAATCGGACGTCCTTTGCCCCGGCGCCGAAGGCGTAGTGAAAGGACGCGTCCTTGACCGACTCCTTTCCGAGCCAGCTCCACGTAGCGCCTCCGTCCACGCTCACGGCCGGCCCGAGGACGCCGATGACGTTCCCCTTGGTGAACGTGAACGTGAGGGTCCTGCCCTCCGCTCCGCGGACGCGGAAGTGCCAGTAGAACCAGTCGCCCTGCGTGTCGCGCAGGTCCTGGTGGAGCGAGACGGTGTCTCCCTCGATCGAATCCAGGAGGACGTTCCCGCCGGGAAACGCCGAGTCGACGGTGACCTCGCGGGGCGCGGCGGCGAGGAGGAGCGCGGCCAAGAGGGCGCGGGGCATGCCCCGATGGTATCGGGGCCCGGCAATCTGGTAAAGTCCGGTCATGCGGCTCCTCTTCCTCTTCCTCGCCCTGCTCCCGGCCCCGGACGCGGATGCCCCGGCTCCGCCGGACCCGCGGTTCGTCCCCTTCTACCTCCACGATCCGGAGGGGACGCCGCCGGGCGGTTCCGTCGGCGCGCTCCACCGGGACACCGGGAAGGTCCTCTGGAGACAGTCGCTGCCGGCCGAGTTTTCGGGCCGCCCCAGCCTCTTCCGCTCTTCGCGGGAGCTTCGCGCCATCCTCTTCAGCGCGGACCAGCGCCGCTCCCGCACGGTCTGGTGGGATCTCGCCACGGGACGCCTCCAGTTCGACATCGAAGACTGGTTCAACGCCGAGTGGGGCGTGGGCCGGAAGAAGTTCCTGCTCTCCAACAACGGCCGGAGGGTCAGGGCGGGCGACGTCGCGACCGGGGCGACCCTCTGGACGCGGGAGGACGCCGGCTCGGTTGTCGTGATCCGGGACCCGGCCCGCCCGCTCGTGGTGCTCAACCTCGCGAAGGACCACGTCGCGCTCGACCCCTTCACCGGGGAGGAGCGCTGGCGCCGGGCGCGAATGAAGGACGAGCAGTACGGTTCCGCCGCGGGTCATTTCGTCATCTGCACCGCGGGAGGGACGACGCTCTACGACGTCGATCCGGCGACGGGAAAGGACGCGCGGTCGATCGAGCTCCCCGGCCCGAGCTACAACCTCAGCTTCATCGGGTCCCGGATCCTCGAGACCCAGAAGGATCAGGTGCTCTCGATCAGGCCGCACGATCTCTCCGTCGCGTGGACACTGCAGGCCCCGGTCCAGGTCATGGACGTCTGGGGCGACGATGCGACCCACCTCGTCCGCATGGTCTCCGGCGAGATCATCCTGGTCGAGGCCCGCACGGGACGGGAGCTTCGCCGGCTGTCCGTCCCCGGCGGGGAAGTCCGCCCGCTCCAGGCGTTCGCCTCCGAGCTGCTTCTCTTCGCGAAGATCGCCGGCGGCCGGGCCGCCTCGATCTTCGCGGTCGACGCGCGGACCGGCGCCACCCTGTGGGAAGGGGAGGGTGTCGAGTGCGATCCGGGCGCGGCGGCGGGGGTCCTCCTTCTTCGGCGCGGGGCCGAAGTGCGCGCCGTCGACCTCCGCACCCGGGGGGAGCGCTGGACCGCGACGCTTCCCGGCCCGGCGCTCGCGGTGGAGGTCCGGAAGGGCGTCGCGATCTTCATCGGCCCGAGCCACGCGGTGGCGCTCGATCCGGTGTCGGGCCGCGAGCTCTGGCGCACGGAACTGGCCGCGAAGGCCGACCGGGCCTTGTTCGCCTGGCCGCTTCGGGACTAATCCTGTCCAGCGCGGGGGTGAATTGGTATACTCCGTCTCCTTCCCATGTCCGACATCCCAAACAAAGAAAGAGAGATGGCGCAGCCCGAGGCCATCCTCCTCAAGAACCGGATCGCGGTGCTGACGCCCGAGCCGATCGCCGAGGGCTCGTTCGGCAAGGTCTTCGTCGGCAAGATCCTCAACCCCGTCGGGCTCCTCGCCGAGCGCATCGCCTGGGGCGAGGAGAGCCCCCGCTGGCTGGGCCTCGACGACATCCCCTTTGAAGAACCCGGCCGCGACCAGGTCTGGCTCCCGACCCCCGTCACCAATCCTTCCCATCGAAAGCGCATCTACGAGGCCGCCGAGCGCCTCTGGACCGACTACCTCGATCGCCGCAAGCAGGACCGCGCGAAGGCCGCCGAGGAGTACCGCGACCTCCTCAACCTCGTCGACCCGACCCTCGACGAGGACCGCATCATCGCGGTGAAGGTCCTCCGCCCGCCCTCCGACAGCGACCCCGAGTTCGAGCAGAAGATCGTCGCCGACTCCGTGCGGCGGTTCATCAAGGAGAACGACATCCTCCGCACGCTCCAGCATCCGGGCATCGTGCGGCGCTTCGGCCTGGTCCACGACGCGAAGATGGGCTGGTGCCTCCTCCTCGAGTACATCGAGGGCGAGACGCTCGACGTTCACATGCGCCGCCAGCCCGACGGCCGGCTCGCGCTCCCCCGCGCCGCCGACATGGCCCGCGAGCTGGCCGACGCGCTCGGGTACATCCACTCGAAGGGCGTCGTCCACCGCGACCTCAAGCCGCAGAACATCATGGTCCGGAAGGACGACGGCCGCGCCGTCATCATGGACTTCGGGATCGGGAAGTGGACCGACGAGTCCCATACCCACCAGCTGACGATGTCCGGCGTGCGGATCGGGACGCCGAAGTACATGGCGCCCGAGCAGGCCCGGGCCGACAGCGCCGTCACGCAGGCGGTCGACGTCTACGCGCTCTCGACGCTCCTCTTCGAGCTCGTGACGGGCCACGCCGCCTACGAGGGGATGGATCACGGCGAGGTCTTCAAGTGGCTCCTCGACCCCGCGCGGCGCCACCCGACGTACGTGCACGATCACCTGCCCTCGATCGCCTCGGAGTTCGAGGCGCTGATCGAGGTGGGCCGCGACAAGGATCCCGACCGCCGCTGGACGATCGAGGAGTTCCGCGAGCAGGCCGGGCGCGTGCTCGCGCTGGCAAGATTCGAGGATGCCCCGACCGCGCGGCCGGAGAGCCGGGGGGAGATCCAGAAGGCGCTCCGCCTGGCGCGGATCCGGCGGAAGGAGGCGGTCTGGGAGGAGCACCTCCTCCAGGCGCGCCTGGAATTTGCGAACGTCTGCGCGCGCGTCCACGAGGCGTGGGAGCTGCTCGAGAAGCGCGCGTTCCTCGAGGCCCGGCCCGCCGTCGAGGCGCTCGGGCGGGAGATCGCGTCGCTCCCCTCGCGCCACGGGGCGCTCAAGGCGGAGATCGAGGAGCTCCAGCGGGCCTACACGCGCGCCTCGGCGTGGCACGAGACGGAATACCTGCTCTCGATGGCGGAGCAGCACTACGCGGCCCAGCGCTACACGGACACGGGCGCGGCGCTGGATGCCGCGGCGGCCCGCCTCCTCTCGCTTCCCCGCGAGGCGAACGTCGAGGTGCACGAGCGGTATTCGCGGCTCGCGGAGCGGTACGACGCGCAGCACCGGTCGATCGTGGAGCTCTTCAACACGCTGCGAAAGTCGTTCGTCGAGAAGGTCCAGGAGAAGTACCGCGAGCTCTCCGATCAGTACGGCGCCGGCCGGGCCCTGGAGGGAGGGAAGATCACGGAGCTGCTCCAGCAGGTGTCGACCGCGGAGCGGAACCTCCGGACCATCGAGCGGGACAAGGTGGGCGCCGCGGCCTACGACGGCGCCCGGAAGGACCTGGGGGACTTGAGGATCGCGCTGGACGACCTGCTCAAACGGGCGGTTTCTCCAGCGTAGGAGATATAGGGATGGGAGGAGATTCAGAGATGGACCCGCACCCGATCACGGCATCTCCCGTTATCCCCTGATCTCCTCATGCCGCGACTCTCCGCATTTCCCAAGGGATTTTTCGACGACATCGTCGCCCGGAAGATGACCGTTTTCCAATGGATCGACTGCGCCGCGCAGCTCGACCTGGACGGCGCGGAGCTCTACCCCCGCTTTCTGGATTCGTTCGACTCCACCCACCTCAAGAAGGTCCGCGAGGCGGCGCGGTCGCGCGGCCTTGAGCTTCCCATGTTCTGCAACTCTCCCGACTTCACCCAGCCCGACCCGGCCGACCGGAAGAAGGAGGTCGAGCGGACGGCGGAGATGTTCCGCGTCACGGCGGAACTCGGAGGGAGGTACTGCCGTGTCCTCTCGGGACAGAACCGTCCGGGGTTGAACGAGGCCGAGGCGATCAAATGGGTCGTCGACTGCCTCTGGCAGCTCGTGCCGCGCGCCGAGAAGGCGGGCGTCGTCATGTGCATGGAGAACCACTACAAGGACGGCCTTTGGCAGTACCCCGAGTTCGCGCAGAGCCACGCGCGCTACCTCGCGATCCTCGACGCGGTCGACTCGCCCCTGTTGAAGGCGCAGTACGATCCTTCGAACGCGATCGTCGCGGGCGAGGACCAGTACGCGCTCCTGGAGCGCGTCATGCCGCGGGTCGCGACGATGCAGGCCTCGGACCGGTATCTTGAGGGCGGGACGATCGAGGAGCTCAAACGGATGGCGCGCGACCCGCAGCACGGCTACGCGAAGTTCGTGAAGCACGGCGTGATCGGGAAGGGCCTGAACGACTACGACCGGATCTTCGGGACGATGTCCCGCGCCGGGTACGACGGCTGGATTTCGATCGAGGACGGCGAGGGCCCGACGGTCGAGATCGGCATGGACAACCTGCGGCAGAGCGCAAAATTCCTCAGGGAGAAGTTCGTGAAATTCTGGGGAGGCGGCGGCGATGAGTAGGCTTCTCGCGGGCAAAGTCGCGGTCGTCACGGGCAGCACCCAGGGGCTGGGAGCCGCGATCGCGACGCTCTATGTCAGGGAGGGCGCGAAGGTCGTGCTCTCCGGGCGGTCGGCGAAGAACGGCGCTGCGCTCGCGAAGAAGCTCGGGAAGAACGCCCTCTACCAGGAAAGCGACCTGACGCGCGTCGAGGATTGCAGGGCCCTGATCGATGCCGCGATGAAGAAGTTCGGCGGCGTGGACATCCTCGTCAACAGCGCGGTCGATAGCTCGCGCGCAACGGTCGACGACTTCACGCCCGAGTTCTTCGACCGACTCTTCGCGCTCAACCTGCGGGCCCCGCTCCTTCTGGCGCAGTACGCGATCGGGTCGCTCCGGAAGCGGAAGGGGGTCATCGTCAACATCGGGAGCGTGAACTCCTTCATGGGCGAGCCGAAGCTCCTGGTCTACGCGGCGACGAAAGGCGCGCTCCAGACCGCGTCGCGCAACCTGGCCCACACCCTCAAGTTCGACCGCGTCCGCGTCTACTGCCTGAACGTCGGCTGGATGGACTCGGAGGGCGAGCGGACGATGATGAAGCGGCTCGGGCATGCCGCGGATTTCATCGACCAGGAGGGGAAGGGCTGGCCGCTCGGCCGGATCCTGAAGCCCTCGGAGGTCGCGGAAGTCGCGCTCTTCCTCGCGTCGGAC
>JBGPCZ010000209.1:0-7991 GCA_041482015.1 Planctomycetota bacterium
CACGAAGACGGAAGCCGACATCGAGGACTCGAAGACGGTCGTGAAGATCTGCACCCAGTACGCGCAGGCCGGCATGTGGAACATCTTCATCGCCCTGATGTCGCTCACGCTGGCGTTCGCGTTCTTCGACCCGAACTTCTTCGTGGCCTACCTGATCTCGATCGCGATCTTCGGGCTCTACCAGGCCATCTTCATGGCCAACGCCGGCGGCGCGTGGGACAACGCCAAGAAGCTCGTCGAGGTCGACTTCAAGGAGAAGAACACGCCCGTCCACGCGGCGACGGTCGTCGGCGACACGGTCGGCGACCCCTTCAAGGACACCAGTTCCGTCGCCCTCAACCCCATCATCAAGTTCTCGACGCTCTTCGGGCTGCTGGCCGTGGAGATCGCCCTCCAGATCCGGGAGAAGGCGCACAAGCACGACAGCCTGAATTATGGCCCGATCCTGGGCGTCGCCATGCTGATCGTCGGGCTCGTCTTCGTCTGGCGTTCGTTCTACGCCATGAGGATTCCCAAGAAGGACGCGCCCGCCGGAGCGCATTGATCCGTGGCCACCACGCGTCAGCTCGCCGTCGCCGCCGCCAAGGCGTGCGAGGAGAAGAAGGCCGCCCAGATCACCGTCCTCGACGTCCGCGACCTCACCTCCATCGCCGACTACTTCATCGTCTGCTCCACGTCGAACGAGCGGCAGGCGCGCGCGATCACGGACGACCTGCGCATCTCGATGAGGGGAAAAGGGGTGCGCGAGCTGGGCGTCGAGGGCGTGAACGACGCGAAGTGGATCCTGCAGGACTTCGGCGACATCGTGGTCCACATCTTCCACGAGTCGCAGCGCGAGTTCTACGACATCGAGGGGCTGTGGGCGGACGCGCGGAAGGTCAAGTGGACGCGCGCCGCGAAGAAGTCGTAAGATAGCCCCCCATGCACTTGGAAGACGTCTGGGCCAAGGGCCTCCGTGACGCGGCCCGCGAGCTCTGGAAGGTCGAGCTCCCTCCCCCCTCACTCGAGCCTCCGGCCGATCCCAGGTTCGGCGACGCGACCTGCTCGGCGCCGATGCGCCTGGCGAAGGAACTCCGGAAGGCGCCCCGGGCGATCGCCGACGAGCTGGCGGGGGCGGTCCGGAAGATGGGGCTTCCGAAGCTGGCGAAGGTCGAGGTCGCGGGCGCGGGCTACATCAACCTGACGGCGGCGCCGGAATTCCACGCGGACGAGCTCGCGCGGATCCTGTCCGAGGGCCCGGCCTACGGCCGCTCGACGATGGGCGCGGGCCGGAAGGTGCTGGTCGAGCATTGCTCGGCCAACCCGACGGGCCCTCTCCACATCGCGCACGGGCGGCAGGCGGCGGTGGGCGACTCGCTTGCGAACATCCTCGACTTCGCCGGTTTCAAGGTCGCGCGCGAGTTCTACATCAACGACACGGGCAACCAGATCGAGATGCTCGGGAAGTCGATCCTGTGGCGGCTCTCGGGCGATCCGAATCCTCCCGACGAGAACTGCTACCGCGGCGAGTACATCAAGACGATCGCGGAGGAACTCAAGGCGTCGGGGCGGACCGACCTCGAGAGCGCGAAGAGGCTCGGCGTGAAACGCCTGCTGGACGACATCCAGAAGGACCTGGAGACGTTCCGCGTCCGGTACGACGCGTGGCAGAGCGAGGAGGCGCTGCACACGAGCGGCAAGGTCGACGAGGTCCTGAACTTCCTCAACAGCTGGGGCCACACGTACACCAAGGACGGCGCGCTCTACGCCAAGTTCAAGGAGTACGGCGACACGGAGGACCGGCCGCTCATCAAGAAGGACGGATCGTTCGTCTACCGGCTGCCGGACATCGCGTACCACAAGGACAAGTTCGAGCGCGGGTTCGACACGCTGATCGACCTCTGGGGCCCCGACCACCACGCGCACATCGCCAACGTGACGGCGGGCCTCAGGATGCTCAACTTCAACCTAGTCGAGCCGGAGGAGGTCCGCCCTTCCCCAACCCTCCCGCCCGAGCAGCGGCCCGTCGCGTTCAAGGTGCTCCTCATCCAGCACTGCACGCTCTTCCAGGCGGGGGTCGAGGTCAAGATGTCCAAGCGGGCGGCCAGCTACGTGACGCTGCGCGAGCTGATGGAGGAGGTCGGGATCGACGCCACCCGATTCTTCTTCGCGATGAGGAAGCCGTCGAGCCATCTCGACTTCGACATGGATGTCGCCAAGCAGCAGAGCAAGGACAACCCGTATTACTATGCCGGCTACGCCCACGCGCGGGTCTGCAGCATCACCGTCAAGGGGATCGAGGAAAAGAAGATCGATCCGAAGGACCTGAAGGACGGCGTTTGGCACGGGGAGTATGACGGCGCCAAGTTCGGCACCGACGAGATCGTGCTGCTGAAGGTCATCCGGCAGTTCCAACGGAGACTCGAGATCGCCGCGCGGGACCTGGACCCGGCCACCCTCGCCGAGTACCTGAGGGAGCTTTCGGGGGCCTACCAGGCCTACTACGAGCTGGGCCGGGATCCGGCCAAGAAGGTCCTGTGCGACGACGAACCCGTTCGCCGGGCCCGTCTCGCCGTCAGCGCGGCCGTCCAGCAGGTCCTCAGGAACGGCTTCAAGCTTCTGGGGCTGTCCGCGCCCGAACGGATGTAACGAAATCACCGCGCGTTTTCGTTACAGCCTGGGAAAAAAGAGCGGGCGGGGCCCACACCAAACGGTCCGGAGGCGCACACCTTCGACCCGCCCGGTACAGGCCCCGCCGCCAGGGTTAGGGGCATGGAATGCCGAATGCCGCCAGGTTCAAATAGAAATGCCCGGTCCGTCGTGCGACATTCCGGGCATCTGTCTGGGGAGAACTGGGGGTTTATGGGTTAGGGTTTTTTGGTCTCCCTTTTCGGCCTTCGCGCAACTTGTCAATCAACTACTGACCATTAGACGAAGCCGTGGGGGGATTGTTGCCGGAAAAAATCGCGGGAGGCCGAATAAATCGTTTCAGGCCCTCGGAGGAGGCAGACCGGGGCGGCGGAGCTTCCGCGTCTCGCTCATCACCTTCTGGGTGAAGTCGGGAGGCACGTCGATCCGGATCTTCTCGGTGTCCTTCACGACCTTCTTGAGCTGCTCGAACTCGGCCCGGACCTTGCCGTCCGTCTCCAGCCGCCGCCGGAGGCGGGTCGTCTCGGCCTGGCTGGCCTCGCCGTCGATCGCCCTGTGGAGGAGCTTCTTCTCGTCGCGCTTCGTCATGGGGGCTTACTCCTTATCGTTACTCCTACCTTTTTCCTTGGCCGCCTTCTCCCTCCAGAAGGTATCGACATTGGGCGACAGGCTCTGCCGCATCATCTCCCTCGCCCGGTAGGCGCGGACGCGGACGGTGTCCGCGGGGACGTCGGTGATCGCCGCCACGTCGCGGTAGTCCAGCCCTTGGAGATGCCGCAGCACGAACGCCTCCCGGTACAGGTAGGGCAGCTTGTTGATCGCCTCGCGCATCTTCTGCGACAGCTCGGTCTGGAGCACCACCCGGGGGGCCTGCTCCTGGGGATTGCCGCCCATCGCGGCCAGCTGCTCGTCGTCGGCGCTCCGGGCGTGGCGGGACTTGGCCTTGAGGTAGTCCTTGCAGAGGTTGAGGGCGATCTGGTAGAGCCAGCTCGAGAACTTGGACTTCCGCTCGAACCGGGGCAGGCCCTTGAAGGCGCGAACGAAGGCGTCTTGGGCGATGTCCTCCGCCTGGTGCCGGTCCCCCAGCATCGCGTAGCCGAGATTGATGATGCGGGCGCTGTACTTGTCCACCAGCCGGCCATACGCCTCGGAGTTCCCTTCCAGGCACTTCGTGATCAGGGCGCTGTCATCGACCAAGGGAAACGCCTTTCAAAGAGACGACCCAGCCGGATCAGTATAACCACCCATTTTGCAACCTTCAGCAAAAACAGGCCCCGGCAAAAACAGACCGTCCGTTTTTGCCGGGCCGACCGGGACGGAGTGTCCCACCTGGATGCCTATGGGTGAAGGCGACGCAGGCACGCCGCTTGCTCGACCGGAAGACGTGCGCTCCCGGCACCAATTCCTTGACTCGCCTAAGGTCCCCGCTAAAATGCGGGCACCCCGGGGGGCGTTGGATGGCAGTCGGTCCGGGCGGCGGCTCGATGTGGAACCTGTTGACCGTCGGCACGGTGCTGGTTGCCTGCATCGCCGCCGGATACCTCCTGGGAAGCTTTCTCGATCGCAGGCTGGGGACGAGCCCGTGGCTGGTGGTGGTCGGCGTCGTTCTTGGAACAGCAGCGGGGTTCGTGGAACTCTTTCGCACGGTTTCGCGTAACCTGAAATGATCGACAGCGCGCGCCTGAAGCGCCTCCTCCTCCTCGCGGCCGTGCTATTTTTCCCGGCCTCCGGAATCGCCCTCCTCGCGGGCTCGACCGGCCTGGCCGGCGGCCTCCTCCTCGGGTTCGGCCTGGGGGCCGCCCCGTTCGCCTCGTGGTCCTGGATCGCCGCCCGCGGGATGAAGACCGCCCGAGCCCGCGCGCTCGCCATCGTTCTCCTCGTCACCAAGCTCGGCCTCTACGCCGGGGCGCTCTACCTCTTCGTGACCCGCAAGCTCGTCAACCCGGTCGGGGTCTTCGCGGGGATCACCGGCGTCGTGGCGATCCTCGGCGTCGGCGCCCTCCTCGCGCCCGAGCCGTCAAAGGAGACCGCCTAGATGCTCGCCCTCCTCCAGGAGCACGAGGGCGGACACGCCGCGGCCGCCCACGAGCCGCCCTACACGATCTTCACGGGGATCTGGAAGGCGATCAAGGATTCCCACTTCGGGGAGTGGTACGGCTTCAACGTGGAGAAGGACGATCGCGGCCGGTTCTGGTTCGACGCGATCGGCTTCTCGCTGATCGCCGCCGTCCTCCTCATCGTCTGCGCGGTCCTGGCCACGAGGAACTACCAGAAGATCCCCCGCGGCATCCAGAACGTCTTCGAGTGGGCCGTCGGCCTCCTTCGCGGCCTCGTCCAGGGCTTCATCCCCGGCGAGCAGGGGGACAAGTACCTCCCCTACCTGGGCAGCGTCTTCCTCTTCATCTTCACGATGAACGCGATCGGCGTCATCCCGCTCTTCCGCTCCCCCACGATGACGCTCTCGACGACCGCCGCGCTCGGGATCACGACCTTCGTCATGGTCCAGCAGTACGCGATCCGCGCCAACGGCCCGGTCGCCTACCTCAAGCACTTCATGGGCGACGTGCTCTGGCTCGCTCCGCTCATGTTCGTGGTCGAGATCATCGGCGAGCTGGCGAAGCCCCTCTCGCTCTCGCTCCGCCTCTTCGGCAACATCTTCGGCGAGGACAACGTCATCGAGCAGCTCATGACGCTCGGCGGCTGGATCCCCGTCCAGGCGCCGATGATGCTCCTGGCCCTCTTCACCAGCTTCCTGCAGGCCTTCATCTTCACCACCCTGTCGACGATCTACATCGCCTCGAAGGTGGTCCACGAGGGAGGCCACGACGAACATCACGAGGAATCGCCTGCGCATGGCGCGCAGCATCATTGATATGAGAAACAGGATTGGAGGATTGGTAATGCTCAAGAAGGGTCTCGCAGTAATGGCGGTCCTGGCGCTCCTGGCGACGCCGGCGCTGGCCTTTCAACAGACAGAGGCACAGAAGCTGGAGACGAAGAAGCTGGACGACGAAGGTCCCAAGAAGTACCTCGGCCTCGCGCTCGGCATCGGCCTGGCGCTCGCGGCGTTCGGCGGCGCGCTCGGGCAGTCCAACGCGATCGGCAAGGCGGTCGACGCGGTGGCGCGGCAGCCGGAGGCCGGCGCCCGCATCCAGGGCATGATGATCATCGGCCTCGCGCTCATCGAGACGCTGGTCATCTACATGCTCCTGATCTGCTTCATGTGGGGCGGCAAGCTCGGCGAATAGTCGATGCTCTCCGCGCTCCTCGCGTCCGGGCTCCTCGACGACCTGGGGGTCAACCCCAAGGTCCTCGCGACCCAGGTGGTGATCTTCTCGGTCACCTTCCTGGTCCTCAGCCGCGTCCTGTTCGGGAAGGCCCTCGGCTTCATGAAGAAGCGCGAGGAGGAGGTCACGTCGTCGCACGGGGCGATCGAGCGGGACAAGGCCGAGGTGGCGCGCCTCACGAAGGAGTACGAGGCGCACATCGCGAAGGTCGAGAAGGAGGCCTACGACCGGACCCAGGAGATCCTGAAGCAGGCGCTTGCCGCGGCGGCCGCGTCCGTCGCGAAGGCGCAGGCCGACGCCAAGGCGGAGATCGGGCGTGCCCAGGCCGAGATCGACTTGGAGAAGAAGCGGGGCCTCGCGCAGCTACGCGCGGAGGTTGCCCGGCTGGCGCAGGGAGTGGCGGAGAAGGTCATGGACACGAAACTGGACCCGGCCGCCGCGGGTGCGGCGGTCCAGAAGTTCGTCTCGGAGAGGAGCTAGGGTGATCCCTTCGCTGCTGGCGGCAGGCCACCCCGAGTGGTGGCAGGCGACGATTGTCCAGGCCCTCGGCTTCGTCGTCGTCATCGTCGTGATCGTCAAGTTCGTCGTCCCGACCCTCCAGAAGATCCTGGGCGGACGGACCGCCGAGATCGAGCAGACGTTCCAGAAGATCGAGAAGGACACGCAGGAGACGGCCCGCCAGTTCGCCAGCATCAAGCTCCGGCTGGCCCAGATCACCGAGGAGTCGCAGCAGAAGATGAAGGCCGCGATGGACGATGCCGAGCGGACCCGCGTCCGGGCCCTCGCCGACGCGCAGGCCCAGGCGGAGGCCGCGGCCGACCGCGCGAAGCGGGAGATCCAGACCGAGCGCGAGAAGGCCGTCCTCGACCTCCGGCAGCAGGCCATCGAGCTCACGCTCCGGGCCGCCGAGTACCTGGTGCAGGCCACGATGAACGATCCCATCCACGAGAACCTGGTCGCGACGTACCTCGACCGGGTCGACACGGTGAAAAAGTCGTGATCGAAAAGACGCTCGCCAAGCGCTACGCGGCCGCGCTCCTCCGCATGACCGACCAGGAGGGGACGACGGAGGAGGTCGAGCAGCTGCTGCTCGCGCTCAAGGACGCCTACCTCGCGGACAAGGGGTTCCGGGCGATCCTCGCGCAGCCGCGCGTGCCGAAGTCGCTCAAGAAGTCGATCCTCCGCAAGGCCTTCGAGGGCCGCGCGAAGCCGTCGTTCCTCGACTTCCTGACGCTGCTCGTCGACAAGAACCGCCAGGACATCATCCCCGACATCGCCGACATGTTCGACCGGCTCGCCGACGCCTCGAAGGGCGTCGTGCGGGTGAAAGTAAGAAGCTGGCGCCCGCTCTCGGACGCCCATCGCACGACCCTCCAGGGGAAGCTGGAGCGGCTGACCGGGAAGAAGATCGAGCTCGAGGCGAAAGCCGACCCCGCGCTCAAGGGCGGGATGCTCGTCATGGTGGGCGACACCGTCATCGACGGCTCGGTCGCCCAGCGCCTCAAGGAGCTCGGAGAAAGATTCCGCGAGTTGCAGAGGAGATAGCCCCTTATGGCCGCCATTCGACCCGAAGAAATCAGCGCCGTCATCCAGAAGGAGATCCAGTCCTACCAGACCGACCTCAAGATGGAGTCGGTGGGCGTGGTCCTCCAGGTGGGCGACGGCATCGCGCGCGTCTACGGCCTCGAGAACGTCATGGCCGGCGAGCTCGTCGAGTTCCCCGGAGGCATCTTCGGCGCCGCGCTCAACCTCGAAGAGGACTCGGTCGGCTGCGTCATCCTGGGCTCCGACCGGGGCATCAAGGAAGGCGATATCGCCAAGTGCACCGGCCGCATCTCCTCGGTCCCCGTCGGCCCCGAGATGCTCGGCCGCGTCGTGAACGCGCTCGGCCAGCCGCTCGACGGCAAGGGCCCCATCCCCGCCAAAAAGTTCCGGAACGTCGAAGGCCGCGGCATGAACGTCGTCGAGCGCCAGCCCGTCAAGGAGCCGCTCCAGACCGGCTGGAAGTCGATCGACGCGATGATCCCGATCGGCCGCGGCCAGCGCGAGCTGATCCTGGGCGACCGAGGCATCGGG
>JBGPCZ010000210.1:0-7947 GCA_041482015.1 Planctomycetota bacterium
CCAGCAGGACAACCGCGAAGGCCAGGTGAAGCTCGGCGTGTCCGTGAAGCCGGTCGAGCTCTCCAAATGGATGCCGGATCTCGGCATGGGCGGGCCGGAGATCAAGCTGGCCACGTCGGTCTCGCTGAAGCCACACCTCATCACGGTGACCGGGTCGACCCAGCTGGACGGCCTGACGATGACATCCAAGGATGCGGTGACCGGGAAGCCGGTGACGAAAACCGCGAAGTCCGCGCCGCTCGACTTCTCCGTCGAGATGAAGGACAAGGACATCCTGGCGAAGGCGAAGACCGCCCTTTTCGACTGGGTCGACGCGGGCTACGCGGCGAAGTGCGGACTCGACGCCAGCGTGACGTACAACGCCGACAAGGGGACGACCGGCACGACGAAGCTGGCGAACCTCGAGATCACCGACGACAAGAAGAACGTCGTGAAGGACCCGGGCCTGACGATCGTGCACGATATCGGGATGGAGACGAAGGAGACCGGAAAGACGAAGTCGCAGGTGATCACGCTCCGGAAGACCGACGTCAGCTCCACGTTCCTGGCGGGGTCGGTCACCGGGAAAGTCACGATCGACGACCGCGGGCAGGCCTTCGAGAAGCTGAAAGTCGACTTCAAGTATTTCCCAGACAAGCTGGGCGCGGTGCTGGCCCCCTGGCTTCCCGGGAAGCTCGAAGGCGCGCAGGAGAAGCTTCTCAAGGTGACGGTGGACGGCCGCGCCGACTCGGGCGACGTTCTCGCGCTGCTCCGGGGGCTCCAGGCGGGCGTGGATTTGGACCTGGCGAAGTTCTCGATGCCCGACAGCGGGCTCACGGTTTCGGGCAAGACACAGCTGGCGCTCCGGGACGGCCGGCTGACGACGGGCACGCCGCTCGAGCTCAACAAGGGGAAGACCGACCTCCAGTGCACGGCCGACTTCCGGGACGAGAAGAAGAACCCCGCGAGCACCATCAACTTCAACGCGAAGGACGTGCAGGCGAACGGGAAGATGAAGATCCTGCAAGCGATCAACCCGATCTTCCACGTCGACGAGAAGGGCGAGAGCACGGTCGACGGCCAGATCAACGCCGACTTCAAGCTGGCGTGGACCGGCAAGCTCGATCCCGCGTGGGAGAAGGCGGGCTGGGAGGGCGCGGCCGTGGGGTCGCTGAAGGGCACGGGCGTCTTCGGGATGAAGAACCTGAAGATCGTGGGTTCGCCGACGGTCACCGAACTCATGACCCTTCTCGGGGAGGGCAACTCGATCCAGGGCGAACTCGTGGCCAGCGACATCGACCTCGGGAACAAGAAGGTGGGCTGGTGCCGGTACGACAACATGGTGCTCCGTCTTTCGAAGTATGACGTGAAGTTCAGGGGCGGGGTCGCGTTCGCCTCGAACACGCGGGGATCCGAGCGGGAGATGGACCTGGAGGTCGAGATCCCGATGACGGACTCCATGGTCAAGTCCCAGCCGGGTCTCGCCAAGTACCTGGGGCAGCGGTTCTGGATCCCGCTCAAGGGGACGGTGGAGCATCCGATGCTCGACTACAAGAAGCTCTTCCTCGACCTCGCGAAGAACGCCGCGGAGACCCTGATCAAGGACAAGGCCGCGGATGCGATCAAGAACCTGCTCGACAAGAAGAAGAAGGACAAGTAAGAGCGGCCCCTTTTTCTTCTCCGGATCCGGGACCGCCCGTATACTCGTGGACTTCATGGACCCCAAGGCGCACAAGGACCTCCTTCGCAAGCAGTTCGCCGCGCAGGCACGCGTCCACGGGAAGACCGTCCAGTTCCGCCGCACGGAAAACGTGGCGCCGATGATCGACCTGGCGAACCCGAAGCCGTCGGACCGGCTGATCGACGTTGCGACGGGCTGGGGCTTCGTGCCGCTCGCCATCGCGCCCCTCGTGAAGAGCGTCACGGGGGTCGACCTGACGCCGGAGATGGTGGCGCTGGCGAGGAAGGTCGCGGCGGACCGGGGCGTGAAGAACGTGGAGTACGTGGAAGGGGACGCGGAGGACCTCAAGTTCGGCCCCGCGTCCTTCGAGATCGCGACGTCGCGCTTCACATTCCACCACTTCGCCGACCCCGAGAAGGCGCTGCGCGAGATGAAGCGCGTGCTGACGCCCGACGGGCGGATCGTGCTCTACGACACCCTGGCGAGCGCGGACGAGAAGAAGTCGAAGCGCCACAACGAGATCGAACTGGCCCGCGACCCGTCGCACGTGAAGATGTACGGCGACCGGGAGTTCCAGGCCTTCTTCAAGAAGTGCGGCCTCGAGGCGAAGGGGAAGATCACCACGCTCATGAAGCGCCACTTCAACCACTGGATGGCGTTCGTGGACCCGGGCGAGGCGGTGCTCAAGAAGACGCGCAAGCTCATGCAGGACTCCATCGAGGGCGACAAGGCGGGCCTCGGGGTCCGCGAGCGCGAGGGCGAGCTGAGCTTCACCCACACCTGCCGGGCGTGGCTCCTCGTGCCGAAGTAGCGCCCGCCTCCCTCAAGGACTTCGAACCTTCAACGAGCGCCTTTCGTTGGCATCCTTATGGATTCAAAGACAGGCACCCCGCTGACGGCAGGGGTGAGCCTGGCCGCAGGCCTCCTGTTCAGCGCCCTGGCCCTGTGGGCGATCGTCCGATCTTCTCCGCAAGCGGCCTCGCCCGCGGATGCCAGCCTGAAGCGCGACGCGCCTTGCGAGATCCGGATCGTTCACGAAGGTCCGCCCGGTGATCATCCCGACTCGCGCCATCGCTGCGGGGACGAATCGCACTGGCGCCTCCGGAACGGCGATCGGGACGTGACCGACCCCGCGGATCTACGGCACGCGCTTCGCAAGACCCCGGCTCGGACGGTCGAGATCCAGGGAGACGAATGGGCCCCCTGGGGGTTCGTCCAGGGCCTGATGAGGGAATGCGCCCGCGCCGGAATGGACAAGTTCGGCTGGAGCCGGGATCGGGTGAAAGTCTGGCTTCCGAAATCCGCGGGATTGGGCTCGTCGGATTCGGTCGTCCTGGAGGAGATCCGGGTCTTCATGAAATGGTTACCCTCCCAGGAGGCCACGATCCGAAAGTGCGGCAATCGAGGGATGGTCGACTCCGACGAAGACCTGATGGCGATCGTCGGCCAGATGGTCACGGACTACGGGAATGCGGGTGTGGTGATCGACGCGACGGGCGACGTCCCATGGGGGGAGGTCTTCCACCTGGTGGAGTTGTGCCGGGCGAAAAACATAAAGACGATCGAGTTCGAGCCGCACGAATGGGAGAGGTGAAGCCCGGCGGTCACTTCGCCGCGGCGGTCGCCACCTCGGGGATCTCGGCCAGGATCTTCTCGAGGATCGTGTCGGGCCGGATGCCCTCGGCCTCGGCCTCGAAGTTGAGGATCAGGCGGTGGCGGAGCGCGGGATAGGCCGCCTCCTTGATGTCGTTGAACGCGACGTTGTACCGTCCCTTCATCAGCGCGAGGATCTTGCCGGCGCGGACCAGCGCCTGGGCGCCCCGGGGGCTGGAGCCGTAGCGGAGGTACTTCCGCGCCACCGCGCTCCCCTCGGCGGGGTGGGTGGCGAGGACGAGCCGCGCCACGAACTCCTTCACGTGCGACGCGATCGGCACCTCGCGGGCCAGCGCCCGCATCTCCAGGATCTGCGGCCCGGTGAGGACCTGCTGCGGCTGCGGCGTCTCCTTCCCGGTCGTCCGGTCGATCACCTCGATCAGCTCCGAGAGCTTGGAGGCCGGCACCTCGACCTTGAAGAGGAACCGGTCGATCTGCGCCTCGGGCAGCGGGTAGGTGCCCTCCATCTCGATGGGGTTCTGCGTGGCGAGGACGAAGAACGGCTCGTCGAGCGGGTAGCGGGTGCCGCTGACGGTGACGCTCTTCTCCTGCATCGACTCGAGGAGCGCCGACTGCGTCTTCGGCGTCGCGCGGTTGATCTCGTCGGCGAGCACGATGTTCCCGAAGATGGGGCCCTTCTGGAACTCGAAGTGCTTCCGTCCCTGCGCGTCCTCCACCACGATGTTCGTGCCCACGATGTCCGCGGGCATGAGGTCGGGGGTGAACTGGATGCGCGAGAACCGGAGGTTGAGGCATTGCGAGATCGTGCGGACGAGGAGCGTCTTGCCGATCCCGGGGACGCCCTCGAGCAGGCAGTGGCCATCCGCCAGGATGGCGACGACGGTCTGCCGCACCACCTCGGTGTGGCCGACGATGACCTTGCCGATCTCCCTCTGGAGCATCTCGGCGTTCTCGCGGAATTTCTTCGCCTGGTCTTCGATGGTCATTCAGTGTCCCCGGGGATCATAAGAGTTTAGACGATGACGAGAGGGAATCAAGAATCAAGAATCAAGAATCGCGATTCCCGCCGGCGCTAACGACGGTTTCCTCTCCTCTTGATGCAGTCGGGATCCTCCGGATTCCACTCCCAATCCTTTCCGAAGGCCCAGGACCAATCGTTGCGGAGAGGCGAGATGGGATCGACGAGCTCGCACTCGACCCGAACTCGCCGGCATGGCCAGGGTGGATCCCCGCCTGTCGTGGCTTCGAGGATCAGAAGATCCACGGTCGATTCGTCCCGGGCTGAGACGTTGGCGACGAGGGTCACACCCTCGGGCAGGCTATAGCGGCGCCACTCGCCGCGCTTCGGGAGTGAGGCGAGCCAGGCCTCGTCGGCGTCCCCTCGCCTGCATCCGGCCGCTTCCAGGACGCGCTCGATCTCGATCCGCGACATTCCCTTGGAGACCCAGCGATTGGGGGCGACGGCAAATGTCGCTCTGTCCGCCCGCGGGTCGATCGAGTCGACCCGGTACCAGGTCTCCCCCTTGCAGCAGTGGAGGATGGTCGAGTTGCAGACCTCGATCCAGGAGATCGTCGGACTGCCGTGAAGATGCACCGTCATCCCGCTCCGGAGCGTCATGCAGGAGTTGAGGTGCTCGTACTTGTAGCCGCACTCGAATGTCCTGCCTCCCGATTCCTTGATGAGCCGGACGGCGTCTTCGATGTCCATGCCGATGCGTACGATGCCGCTGCTTCGATCCGGGGTGGCCTGACAGCCTAGCGTGGCGGCCAACGCGGCCCATCGGAAGTGTCTCATCCCTCTTATCTGACGCCGGAGATCCTGGACTGGCTGCCGGGCTGGTTTGCCCCAGGGCATGGAATGGTTTCCCCTTGATTCGTGATGCTTGATGCGGGCCGCTAATACTGCTTCCGCAGCCGCGACGAGGGGATGTTCATCTCCTCGCGGTACTTGGCGATCGTGCGGCGGGCCGCGGTGATCCGGTGCCGGTCCTTGAGCTGGCGGACGACCTCGAGGTCCGACCAGGGCTCCTTCTTGTCCTCGCCGTCGAGGATCTCGCGGATTTTCTCCATGAGCGCGAGCCGCGTCTGGTCGTCCTGCGGATCGACGCCGCCGCCGCTGCCGTCGGAGGACGGGAAGCTGAACGGGCTCGAACCGGGCACGGGCTCGGCCCGGGGCGCCGCGGAGGCGAAGAAGAACTTGAGCGGGAAAATCCCCCGCGGCGTCTCGACCCACTTCTCGGAGATGGCGCGGGAGACCGTCGAGAGGTGGATCCCGAGCGCGTCGGCCACCTCCTGCATCTTGAGGGGCTTGAGGTTCTCCATCCCCTTCTCGAAGAAATCCATCTGGCGCTTGAGGATCTCGGCGGTGATCCGGTAGATCGTGCCGCGGCGCTGCTCGATCGCGGTGATGAGCTTCCGGCCGGCGTCCATCTTGTGCTTGATGAAGTCGCGGTCGGTCTTGTTGAACGTCGGGTCCTTCGACAGGTCGGCGATGAGGACCTGCTCCCTTTCGGTGAGGAGCGTCGCGTTCTTGGCCAGCTCGGCGAAGCGGATCCGGTCGCCCGGCATGATGCGCTTGCCGCGGCCGATCTCGGCGAGGAGTTCGCGGTCCTCCTTCGGGAACTTGGCGTCCTTGGACATCGCCTGCACGAACTCGCGCTCCTTCTCCGTCAGCTTGCGCTCCTTGAGCATCTCCTCGTAGTTGCGGTTCACGGAGATGGGCGGGAGCCAGCCGTCCTCGAGCATGATCTCGTACTTGCCGTCGACGTTCTTGATCACGACCTCGGGGTAGACCTTGGGGACCTTGTCGGCCGAGTAGGTCGACCCGGGCTTGGGATTGAGCTTGCTGACGGCGGCGATCAGCTTCTTGACCTCCTCGAGGATGAGGTTGGGGTCCGGCTCGCCCTTGATCCCCATCTCGTCCAGCACCTCGGGGTCCGTCGAGAAGGCCTTGACGATCCGCGGGAGGCGGTTGGCCCCCACGTCCTCGAAGTGGTTCTCGATGAGCTTGCGGAGGAGCGGATAGTCCCGGTCGGCCATGCCCAGCTGCAGGAGTAGGCACTCCTTGATCGAGCGCGCGCCCACGCCCTGCGGCTCCATCTGCTGGATGATCGTGAGCGCGTGCTCGACCTTCCGGAGGAGGATTTCGGGCGCCTCCTGCCGGAGCTCCTCGGGAAGCGAGCTCACCACGTCCTCGAGGGAGAACTTGATGTAGCCGGTGTCCTCGATGTTCTGGATCACGTGCTCGCAGAAGGCGCGGTCGTCGTCGGGAAGCTCGAGGAGCGAGAGCTGGTTGATGAGGTGGTCGCGGAGCGAGGCGGTCTTCTCGCTCGCGTTGTTGAGCATCTCCATCCGCCGCTCGGCGTCCTCGGCGGAATCGCTGCGGCGCGTGCGCCGCTCGCTGTCGGCCCACTGGTCCTCCACGCTCTCGAGGATCTCGTTCTTCGCCGACTCCTCGAACTCCTGGGCGTCGGTCTGCGGCTTCTCCTCGGCCGCCGTGGTGGGCGTCTCGGCCTCCTCGACGTCCTGCTTCTCCTCGACGGTCGGGTTCTCCTCGAGTTCCTTGAGGATGACGTCGCGGAGCTCCATGATGGGCAGCTGGAGGAGTTCGAGATTCTGCAGCATCTGCTGGGACAGGTGCATGCGCTGTTCCAGGCGCTGCTGCAGGTGCACTTCCATCTTCATGGGCTTAGAACTCTCTTCTCCCCGAGAGGGCGTCGCCGACCACGGTGCGGTCGGAGTACTCGAGGGTGCTGCCCGCGGGGATGCCGCGGGCGATGCGGGTCACCTGGACGCCCAGGGGCGCCAGTCCCTTCTGCAGGTAGAAGGCCGTCGCGTCGCCCTCGGGGGTCGGATTGGTCGCCAGGATCACCTCGCGGATCCCTCCCTTTTTCACGCGGTTCAAAAGTCCGGGAATCGTCAGGTTCTCCGGTCCCACCCCGTCCAGCGGGGCCAGGTGCCCGTGCAGCACGTGGTAGGCGCCCCGGTACGACCCCGATCGCTCGATCGCCCAGACGTCGCGCATCTGCTCTACCACGCACACGAGGCCGTGGTCCCGTTTCGCGTCCGAGCAGATCTCGCAGACCTCCGATTCGCTGATATTATAGCATGATGCGCATGATTTCACCTGCTCTTTGAGGTCACGCACCGCCGTGGCGAGGAGCATCGCCTCGCTCTTGGGCTGCGCCAGCAGGTGGAACGCCAGGCGCTCGGCCGTTTTCTCCCCGATGCCGGGGAGCTTGCCGAGCTCCTGGATCAGGCGGACGATCGGCTCGGCGTAACCCATTTACATCAATCCTGGGAGGACCATCCCCGTCACCTTCGCGAGCTCCGTCTCGCGGAGCTTCTTCGCCTTCTTCACCCCCTCGTTCACCGCGGCGAGGACCAGGTCCTCCAGCATCCCCTTGTCGTCGGGGTTGATCACGTCCTTCTCGATCTTGATGTTCACGATCTCCTCGGCGCCGTTGACCATCACCTTGACCATCCCGCCACCGGAGGTCGCCTCGACGACGCGCTCCTTCAGGTCCGCCTCGACGCGCGCGAGCTTCTTCTGCATGTCCTCGAACTGCTTGCCGAACTTCCCCATGTTCATTCCGCCCGGAAACATGCTGACCTCGCTTCTATTCGATTCCCACGACCTTCGACCCGCCGAACGCCTCCAGGATCTTCTTCAC
>JBGPCZ010000211.1:0-7870 GCA_041482015.1 Planctomycetota bacterium
CGCTGCTCGCGGAGGAGGCGGTTGATCTCCTTCCCCTCGCGGACCTCCCAGAACTTGTGGGTGAGGGCGTCGAGGAAGGTGAGGAGCTCCTCCATCGAGACACCCCTGCGGAAGGTGATGCTGCGGATGCCGGCGTCGAGGAGGAGGGAGACGATGGAGGCCTCGAGGGTGATCGTGGCGAAGTCCCGGGCGGCGAGCTTCCGGGCGTCGACGAGGAGCCCGCCGGGCGTCTGGGAGAGGACGAGGGAGGGGGCGTGCTCGAGGTGGCGGGCGACGGCCTGGTAGGCGGCGGTGGCCATCTTGACAACCTGGGGGCTGTCCTTGGGGTAGAGGCGGAGCTGGGCGACGGCGAGCTTGAGGTGGCCGAGGACCTCCAGCAGCGCCGGGGAGATGAGGGTGGTCGTGCTCGTGCCCGCGCCGGCTCCCGTATGCGCCTCCTTCGTTACAGCACCATTTATTATACATCAAGTCCATCAAAAATGTAACATCGAACGGTGGAGGGGTGGATGGAAGGCGGATGAAAGATTGACGGGGCCGCAATCGCCGTCATACTGCCCCCATGGGCAGGGGGCTTCTCGAGCGGGCCGTCGCGTTCGCCGCGTACCGGCACCGCCACCAGTTCCGGCGCGACGGCGTGACCCCCTACGTCGAGCACCCGAAGGCCGTCATGGCCATCCTGCGCGACGAGTTCGGCGTCCAGGACCCCGAGGTGCTCGCCGCGGGCCTCCTCCACGACACGATCGAGGACACGGCGACGGACTACGACGCGGTGGCCGAGGAGTTCGGGACGCGCGTCGCGGACCTCGTCGCCGCCCTCACGAAGGACAAGCGCCTGCCCGAGGGCCGGCGCGAGCGGGCGTATTTCGCCCAGCTCTCCCGCGCCCCGCTCGCCGCCAAGTTCTGCAAGGTGGCCGACACCCTCCACAACCTCAGAGACTCGGACGCGACCCTCCGGCCCAAGGCTCACCGCAAGGGCCACAAGCTGCTCCGCACGTTCAAGGGTCTCCGCCCGCTCGCCGGGCCGCTGGCGATCCTGAAGGCGGCGCTGGGGAGGTAGCGGCGTGGCGCGCTGGCTTTTCAAGACGGAACCGTCCCAGTACTCGTTCGAGCGTCTCGTGAAGGAGGGCCGCGCGACGTGGGACGGGATCGCCAACGCCCTCGCGCTCAAGCACCTCCGGCAGGTGAAGAAGGGCGACGAGATCGCGATCTACCACACCGCGGCCGTGAAGGCGGTGGTCGGGGTCGCGAAGGCATCGGCCGACGCGAAGGGCGACGCCGTCCAGATCGTCCCGGTGAAGCCCGTCGGGCCCGTCACGCTCGCGTCGATCAAGGCCGACCCGAAGTTCAAGGACTTCGCCCTGGTCCGCATGGGCCGGCTGTCCGTCATGCCCGTGCCCGACTCCCTTTGGAAGGCGCTCACGAGTTGACGAAGACGCCGCGCGTGTTCGTTACAGGCGGGATTTCGGGTCGAGCGCGTCGCGGAGGCCGTCGCCGAACAGGTTGAAGCCGAGCACTGCCAGCGAGATCGCCATCCCCGAGAAGAGCGCGGGGTAGGGCGACGTCTGGTGGTCCGTGAACCCGTCGTGCAGCATCGCCCCCCACTCGGGCGTCCCCGCCTCCACGCCCAGCCCGATGAACGAAAGCCCCGCCGCCGTCAGGATCGCGCTCCCCACGCCCAGCGTCGCCAGCACGATGATCGGGCCCGTCGCGTTGGGAAGGATCCTGAAGAAGAGGATCCGGCCGTCGCCCGCCCCCAGCGCCCGGCTTGCCGTCACGAAATCCTGCTCCCGGAGCGCCAGCACGCTCGCCCTCACCTGCCGCGCAAACTGCGGCACCCCCACGATCCCCACGGCCAGGATCACCGTCTTCAAGCTCGCCCCCATCGGCGCCGCGATCACGATCGCCAGCAGCACCGAGGGGAACGAGAGCAGGATGTCGAGCAGGCGCGAGATGGTCATGTCGACCCAGCCGGGGAAGTAGCCCGCCGCTGCGCCGAGCGGCACGCCCACCGCCATGGAGAACGCGACGCACGCGGCGCCGATCAGGAGCGACAGCCGCGCCGCGAAGAAGATCCGCGTGAAGAGGTCGCGCCCCGCGTAGTCCGTCCCGAGGAAGTGCGAACCCGACGGAGGCTGAAGCCTCTGCGCGGCGTCGGAGAGATTCACGGGGTCGTACGGGCTCAGAAGGCCGATCGCCCCCGCCAATGCCGCGAACAGCGCCAGGACGGCGAGGCCGGCCATCGCCCCCCGGTGGCGCCGTAGGACGAGGAGCGCGCGGCTACGTTCCATACCTCACCCGGGGATCGATGAAGGCATACAGGATGTCCACCGCCAAGTTCGCGAGGACGAATACGGTGGAGAGGACCAGCACCGCGCCGCCGATCGCGTTCCACTCGCGCTCGCCCACCGACTGGAGGATGTAGGTGCCCATCCCCGGCCACGAGAAGACCGTCTCCGTCAGCACCGCGCCGCCGAGCAGGTATCCGAACTCGAGGCCGACCAGCGTCACGATCGGGATCGCCGCGTTCCGGAACGCGTGGCGCATCACGGTTCGCCACGGCGTGAGCCCCTTCGCGCGGGCCGTCCGGATGTAGTCGCTGCCGAGCACCTCGAGCATCGCCGCCCTTGTGATCCGCGCCGTCATCGCGAGCGGGATCGACCCGAGCGCCGCGGCCGGGAGCGCCAGGTGGCGGAGCGCGTCGAGGAACATCCGGAACTCCCCTTTGAGGAGCGTGTCGACGAGCAGGAATCCGGTGATCCGCGGGGGGAAGCACTTCGGATCGATCTCCCAACCGGTCGCAAAGATGCCGCCGAAGGAGATCATGAGGATGAGGCCCAGCCAGAAGACCGGGACCGATACGCCCGCGAGTGCCACCGTCATCGAGAGAAAGTCGATCCAGCCCCCCTTGCGCACGGCCGAGAGGACCCCGAGCGCCAGCCCGCCTACGAGCGCGATTGCCATCGCCGCGAAGGCCAGTTCGATGGTCGACGGAAGCCTCTGCGCGATCTCCCGGCTGACCTCCTCGTCCCGCTTGTACGACTGGCCGAGGTCGCCGCGCACGAGCCGCCCCAGGTAGCTTCCGTACTGGACGATCACCGGCCGGTCGAAGCCGTATCTCCGGCGGACCTTCTCGCGCACCTCAGCCGTCGCCTTCTCGCCCACGATGTTCGTGACCGGGTCGCCCGGCACGGCGTGGATCAGCATGAAGACGATGAACGAGACCGAGAAGAGGACGAAGGGCAGCAGGAGGAGCCGGCGAAGGACGTATTGCGTCATACGTCCCGCGGGTCAATTCTTCAGGGACGCGATATAGAACCGGAACTCGATCGGGTGCATGTTGTAGTCGACCTTCCGCGAGAGCGCGATGATCTGCTTCACGTGGATGAGCGGGATCGTGGGCAGCTCCTCGCGGTAGCGCTGGTACGCCGTGGTGTAGAGCGCCTTCCGCTTCGCCGGGTCGAGCTCCGACTGCGCCCTCTTGACCACGTCGTTGAACACCGGGTCGTTGAAGAACGAGCTGTTGATGCTGGCCGCGCTGTCGCCGTGGAGCAGCGGGTAGAAGAAATTGTCGGGATCGGGGAAGTCGGCGTTCCAGCCCAGGAGGACCATCGGGTGGTCCTTCTCCTTGTACTTCTGGTCGAAGGCCG
Source organism: Planctomycetota bacterium (assembly GCA_041482015.1). GTDB lineage: Bacteria > Planctomycetota > MHYJ01 > MHYJ01 > JACPRB01 > JACQFK01. The sequence continues at coordinate 3,648 of JBGPCZ010000211.1, forward strand.
CCCGGTCGAACCCCTCGAGCTTCACGTCGAGGCCGATCTTCGCGAGCTGGTCCTTCACCCACTCCGCCACCCGCTGGGGCTCCGGGAAGTAGGGCCGCGGGACCGTCACGTGGATGAGATTCACCTGCTTCGACTCCAGCTTCACCTTCCCCAGCGCCTCCTTTGCCTTCGCCAGGTCGAGCTCGTACTCGGGCGTCGGGCAGATCCCCCGCCAGATGGCGGGCGGGACGACGTTCGTCGCCATCTCGCCCAGGTCGTAGTAGGCCATCGAGTTGAGCGTCTTCCGGTCGAGCGCGAGCGACACCGCGCGGCGGAAGTTGAGATCGTTGTACGGGGCCTTGTTCATGTTGAACGCGAGGAAGCCGACGTTGAGCGACGTCTCGGTGTCGATCTTCGTCGCGGGGTGCTCCTGGAGCGGCTTGACGTCGGCCACGGTGGGGTGGTCGACGACGTGGACCTCGCCCTTCTTGAGCTTCTCGATCGCGGCCTGTGGCGACGGGACCCGGACCACGATCACGCGCGCGATCGGCGGCTTCGGCCCCCAGTAGCCTTCGAAGCGGTCGAGGACAATCCGGACGTCGCGGTCCCACTGGATGAATTTGTACGGTCCCGTCCCCACGGGATTCTGCGCGAACTTCCTCCCGAGCTTCTTCACCGCCCCGGGCGAGACGATGGCCGCGCCGAAGAGCGAGAGGTCGTAGAGGATCACGGCGCTCGGGCTCTTGAGCGTGAAGACCGCGCGCGCGGGGCCGTCGGCCCGGACGTCGGCGATGACCTCGAAATTGGGCTCATAGGGGATGAACTTGGGCCTCTCCTCCTCCGGGAGCTTCGATTCGAGGATGCGCTTGAACGTGTAGACCACCGCGTCGGCGTTGAACGGGGTGCCGTCGTGGAACTTCACCCCCTCGCGGAGCTCGAACGTGAGCGTCTTTCCGTCGGCGGAGAAGTTCCAGCTTTTCGCAAGCCGCCCCTCGATCTCCACCGAGTCGTCCTTGAAGGTGATGAGCGACTCGAAGACGTTCTGGGTGATCTTCGCGTCCTCGCCCCATTCGATCTCCGGCGGATCGAGGGTCCGGCAGTCGTCCCCGCGGGCCCACAGGAGCGTGTTCTTGTCCGCTGGATCGGGCGAGCACGATCCGGCCAAGAGGAGCGCCAGCGCGAGGAGCCTGCGGTGCATGGACACGAATGTACCCCGTCGCGGGCGGTGTCGCTATAGTTAAGAGCGATGGACCTGCGCCACTTCCTTTCCCTCGAGTGCCCGTTCCTCCTTCCCCACGCGGAGGGCGGACGGGAGGCGTTGAGGGAGGCGGTCGAGAAGGCCTGTGCGGGCGCGGATTCAAAAGGGGCTCTCTGGCCGGGTGCGACGGCGGCCGACGCCGCGGGATGGAGCCGCGACGCCCTCCTTGATTCGATCGACGGCTACTTCCGCCGCGAGGAGATCCTCGCGTCGATCACGGCCGAGGAGCGGCTCTCGATCTACCGCGCGATGGTCCTCGCGCGGATGCTCGACGACGCGCTCAAGCGGCTCTTCATGGAGAAGAAGCAGGCGTGGAACGGCTACCCGTCGCCCCAGAAGGGATTCCGGTCGCTCGGCCAGGAGGCGTGCGCGGGGCTCGGGGTGCGGCTGCGCCGGGGCCGCGAGGACGGGGACGCGATCAGCCCGATGATCCGCGACCTTGCGCTCTTCCTCCTCTGGACCGACGATCCGCTCCACGTCGTCCTCGCCCAGGTGGGGAAGAAGGGGACGGCGGTCGACGGCCGCGATCTCCACCTGGGCGATCTCGCTCGCGGCGTGGTGCCTCCCATGGCGCCGCTCGCGGGCGGGACGCAGGTCCTCGTGGGGATGGCCTACGCGGCGAAGCTCCGCGGCGAGGACCGCGTCTTCCTGTCGCTGATCGGGGAGGGCGGGACGTCGCTGGGCGAGTGGCACGAGGCGGTGAACTTCGCGTCGGTGCAGCGGCTGAACGTCGTCTTCGTCGTCGAGAACAACCGGTGGGCGCTCGGCACCCCCTCGACCGAGCAGAACGCGGTGAAGCGGTTCGCGTCAAAGGCGGCCGGCTACGGGATCCCGGGTGTCACGATCTTTGGGAACGACGCCGACGAGGCGGCCGCGGCGGGGACGTGGGCCGCGGAGCGCGCGCGGGCGGGAGAGGGGCCGGCGCTGATCGAACTCATGACGTACCGCCGCGCGGGCCACGCGCACCACGACGACGACCGGTTTCACGGCGGCCCCGGGCTCAAAGGATACGAGTTCGAGGAGGAGCGGAAGGCATGGGAGGCGGCCGACCCGATCGCGCTCTACGAGTCGCGCATCGGCAAGGAAGTCGCGGCCGCGGAACTCAAGAGGGCGAAGGAGCGCGTCGAGGAGGCGGTGAGCGCGGCGGAGCGGGCCCCGTGGCCGGGCCGCGAGGACTTCCTGGATCGCTGCTTCGCCCCGCGGGAGGAGGCTGTCCCGAAGGCCGCCCCTTTGAAGACGCGGACGATGTCGTACGACGAGGCGGTGCGCCAGGCGCTGATCGAGGCGATGGAGCGCGACCCGCGCGTCTTCGTGCTGGGCGAGGACGTGGGCGGCCGCTACGGCGGCGCGTTCGGAGTGACGCGCGGCCTTGCGAAGCAGTTCGGCGCGGCGCGCTGCCTGAACACGCCGATCGCGGAGGGCGCGATCCTCGGCGGCGCGGCGGGCGCGGCGATCGGCGGGATGCGTCCCGTGGCGGAGATACAGTTCGCCGACTTTGTCGCGTGCGGATTCAACGCGCTCGTCAACAATGCCGCGAAAGTGCGCTGGCGCTGGGGTCGGGCGGTGCCGATGGTGGTGCGCCTCCCCTATGGAGGCGCGACGGGGACGATGGAGCGGCTGCTCGGCGGCGGCCCCTATCACTCGCAATGTCCCGAGGCGTGGTTCGTGCGGACGCCGGGGCTGAAGGTGGTGGCGCCCTCGACGCCGTCGGATGCGAAGGGTCTCCTGACGGCGGCGATGCGCGACAACAACCCGGTGATCTTTCTCGAGTCAAAGGGACTCTACGGGATCTTCCGACCGGACCTCCGCGAGGAGGTTCCGCTCGGCGACTTCGAGGTGCCGCTGGGGAAGGGGATCGTGCGGCGGGAGGGGCGCGACGTCACCGTGCTGACCTACGGCGCCATGGTGTATACAGCGCTGGCGGCGGCCGGGACGCTGGCGAAGGACGGGATCTCGCTCGAGGTGGTCGATCTCCGGTCGCTCGTCCCGCTGGACGAGGAGCTCCTTTTGAGTTCCGTCGCGAAGACGCACCGCGCGATCGTGCTGCACGAGGACTCGAAACGCGGCGGCGTGGGGGCGGAGCTCGCGGCGATCCTGGCGGAGAAGCTCATATGGGAGCTGGAGGGCCCGATCGTCCGGGTCGCGGCGCCCGATACGCCGGCGCCATACTCGCCGCCTCTCGAACACGCTTTTCTACCCAAGGCGGAGGACGTGGTTGCGGCGGCACGCTCGCTCATGGAGCGGTAGAGGCCAGTACCCCGGGAGCAGGCCCGCGAACTACTTCCTCCCGTACCGGGCCTTGAGCTCTCCCCAGGCGAGGACGTGCCCCTTGATCGCGGCGAGCAGCTCGGTCTTCGTCAGCGGCGATGGTGCGACAGGCGTGTCCAGCGCGTAGAGCCGGAACCGGTACCGGTGCGTTTCGCCGCGGGGCGGCTCCAGCGGTTCCCACTCCGTCTTCCCCGACTCGCTCTTCCCGACGATGGGTGCGGGCCCCCCCTCCGCCGGCGGGATCCGCGTCAGGACGAAGTGAACGTAGGGCTCGGCGGTCGGCGCATCCGGATCGTCGACGACGAGGGCCATCTCCCGCACTCCCGCGGGAAGATTCGACCAGGTCAATTTCGGAGGAATCCGTGCGAACTTTTCGGGGATGTCCTCGGTGAAGTCGGCGCAGGACAGTTTGACGGTCTGCGGAGCGTCCATGTCCCCCTTCTGACCACAGGAAGCCGCCAGGAGGATCGGCAGCATCAGCAGTCGTTTCATGCCGTGAAGTCTAATGACAATCCCTCACGCACTCACGACCTTCTTGATCGCGGGCTCCGCGCATCCTAGGATCGACCCGCATGACCGACGCGCCGAAGCCCGCGGAATTGAGCGACCTCGAGTTCTACCGCATGATCCGCGGGCGCCTCGAGCACGAGGACGGGCTCGTGGTCAACCGCCTCTCCTGGCTGGTCGCATCGCAGTCGTTCCTCTTCACGGCCTACGC
>JBGPCZ010000212.1:0-7801 GCA_041482015.1 Planctomycetota bacterium
GCTCGCCGGTAACCAATTCAGAAAGTCTCGCGATAAAGGATCCCCACGCCTTGGGGGCTCGCGTTCACCGATTCCGCCGCTCAGGAATTTGCGCTACGCACGCTTGCCGGAAGGACACGATTCTGCGCGAGCGCGAGTGGGCGTGGTACGCCGGCTTCGGGGCGGCCGGGATATCGGTGCTCTTCGGGATCCACAGCGCGGTCCGCCACTCTTGGGGACCCGCGGCCTTTGACATCGTCTACGGCTCGACCCTCATCGCAACCCTGCTCTGGTCGCGCCGGTCGGGTCAGGCTCCGTAGACGGCCGTCTTCCACCAGGCACTTTTTAGGTGATAAGCGGAGTGCGGCGCACCCGGCTTATCACCTCCCGTAGGCGATCGATTCGATGTGGTGGTCGGCCTTGTGGACCTGGGTCCACTCGACGCCGTCCTTCGAGGTGAGAATCCGGCCCTTCCAGTTCGCCCCGACGAAGAGGCCCTCCCCGCAGGCGACCGTGAGCGGCGCATCCTTGTTCTCGAGCCGCTTCCACTCGGCGCCGTCGGGAGAGAGGTAGGTCGCGCCCTGCCCCACCGCGACGAAGCGGCCGCCCGCCCAGACGATCGAGTTCAGATGCTCGCCCTCCTCGCCCGCGAACCGGCGCGTCCATTTGACCCCGTCCTCCGAAAGCATGCGGAGGCCGTGGAGGCCCACGCCGACGAAGACGTCCTTGCCGAACGCGACGTCGATCAGGCTGTCAACCGCCTTGATTCCCTCGTCGTCCGTGAAGGATTTCGCGTCCTTCGAGGAGGCGCGGCGGCCGCGGTCGCCGACGCCGACCCAGAGTCCCTTGCCGAACGCGATCCGCCGGAGGATGTGCTTCCCGCCGAGCGGGATGAAGTCGGTCCATTGGATGCCGTCGGTCGAGTGAAGCGCGACCGGCGAGGAGCTTCCGACCGCCCCCGGATCGCCGCCGATCGCAACGAACCGCCCGTCCCCAAACGCGAGGCCGCGGACATAGGTCGCGTACCGGCCGTCTTTGGACCAGGAGTCCCACGTGGATCCGTCGGCGGTCGAGGCGAAGATGTTGCTCCCGCCGAACGTGCCGACCGCCACGAAGCGGCCGTTCCCGAAGGCGGCGGCGCGGTAGACCTCGCCCTCCTTGCCGGAAGCCGAGACTTTCCACTCGCTCCCGTTTTCCGAAACGAGGCGCAGTCCGTTGTGGCCGACCGCGAGGAACCGCATCACGCGAGCCCCGGCAGGCGGCCATCGTAGGCCGCGTGCTTCGACGTCTTCGAGTCGCCGAACGAGTCCACCTTCGCGCCCATCCGGTCGAGCATCTCCGCGTAGAGATTCGCCGCCGGGGTCTTCTTCTTGAAAGTGACCTGCCGGCCCGTCTTGAGCGTCCCCCCCGCGCGGCCGGCGAGGCAGACGGGATAGTCGTCCCGGCCGTGGCCGCCGTCGGCCATGTAGGACGTGTAAAGCAGCATCGTGTTGTCCAGGAGCGACGAGCCGCCCTCGTCGATCGACTTCATCCGCCGGACCATGTCGGCGAAGGCCTGCGTGTACCAGGCATGGATCTGCCGGCACGCCTCGCGGGCGATCGGGTCGGCATGCTCGACGCGGTCGGCGTTGCCCTGGTGCTCGAGGGTGTGGGCGTGCCGCTCGTAGCCCACCGTGACCACGCCCGGGAACTGGGCCTCGTCGCTCCCCATCGCGAACGTGCAGACGCGCGTCGTGTCGGTCTGGAAGGCGAGGACCATGAGGTCCGAGAGGACGCGGAGGTAGTCGCCGTGGAGCTCGGGGTCGCGGCCGATCGCCTGGCGCGCCTTCGCGCCGCCGGTGAGCGCGCCCGGCGCCTGCGGCTTCGACGGACCGGGATCCTTGAGGTCCGCCTCGGCCTCCTTGCGCAGCGCGTCGATCGACCGGATGCGCCGCTCCACGGACTCGACGGAGTGCAGGTACTCCTCGAGGCGGTGCCGGTCGGACGCGCTGAGCGAAGGCTTGAGCCGCTTCGCCTCGTCGAGCACGAGGTCGACGACTGCCTGGTCGTCGGAGTCGGACTTCGCGGGCTGGGCCGCGGGGGCGGCGGCGCGACGGCTCCAGTTGGGCACCGCCATCGGCCGGCCGCGGAACATGCGGTCGAAGACCACCTTGGGGTCGGCCTCATAAGGGACCGGCTGGTCGACGGCGCGGAACGAGTAGCGGGTCTCCTGGTTCGTCTCCCCGATCTCCATCGAGGGGAGATGGGTCCGGTCGCCCACGACCGCGGCGGCCGCCTGGTCGACGGAGGTCGAGGCGCGGACCTTGCCGCCGACCTTCCGGACCTCCTCGGCGCCCGTCAGGTGGAGGAACGCGGCGTGCTCGTGGCCGTTCACGCCCTCGCCGCGGCCCGAGTGGGAAAGACCGTCGAGGAGGAGGAGCTCGTCCTTCGCGAACTCGAGGGATCGGAGGATCGAGGGCAGCTTCGTGCCGAGCGGGCCCGACTCCTTCATCCGCCACGACTCGACGACCGTGCCGCCCGTGACCGTGACGATGCCCATCCGGAGCGGGGGCCGGACGGCGGCCTGCGCGAATCCGCGCGCCGACTCCAGGAACGGCAGCGCGACGAGGGCGCCCGCTCCGCGGAGGACGTCGCGTCTCGAGTAGAGCATGCCTCAGTCCTTTCGCTCCGCCCCGCGGCGGTTCTGGAAGGGGAAACTCCGCGCGATCCCGAGGACGAGCGCCGAGAAGCGGTGGCCGTCCCTGCCGAGGGCGGCCTTCACCTCCCGCACGGCGACCTCGTCGTCGCCCTGGAGGTCCCGACCCAAAGCATAGCACATCATCTGCTCGACCAGGTTGTGCTCGAACGCGTCGGCCCGCGCGAGCACGGTCCTTTTGAGTTCGTCGACCCCGCTGATCTTCTCACCCGTGGGGAGCTCGCCGGTAATGTCGAGCGGCTTCCCGCCCTGCGAGTCGCGCCAGCCGCCGACGGCATCGAAGTTCTCGAGCGCGAAGCCGAGCGGGTCGATCTTCCGGTGACACGCGGCGCAGGTCGGGAGCGTCGCGTGCATCGCCATGAGCTCGCGGAAGGACTTGGGCTCCTTCCCCTTGCGGCCCTCCTCCTTGATCGTCCCCGCGTCGGGAGGCGGCGGGGGCGGCGGCGTTCCGAAAAGGACCTCGAGGATCCACTTTCCGCGGAGGGTGGGGCTCGTCCGGTGGGTGTGGGACGTCGCGGCCAGCATCGTCCCCATCCCGAGAAGGCCGCCGCGGTGGCTTCCAGGCTTGAGCGCGACCTTCCGGACCTGCGTGCCGGTGACGCCTTCGATCCCGTAGTGGTTCGCCAGCTCCTGGTTCGCGTAGGTGTAGTCGGCGTCGAGGAGCTCGAGGACGCTCCGGTCCTCGGTGCGGAGCGCGTCGAAGAACATCTCCGTCTCCTGGCGCATGGCGCGCTTGAGATTGCCCGTGAACGACGGGAAGAACTCGGTGCTCGGCCGGGCCGTCTCGAACTTCGCCAGCTGGAGCCACTCGGCGGCGAAGCGCGTGGTGAGCGCCCGCGCCTTGGGGCTCGCGATCATCCGCCGCACCTGGGCCTCGAGCGTCGCGGGCTCGGAGAGCTTCCCCTGCCCGGCCAGCGCGAGGAGCGGCTCGTCGGGCATCGTCGACCAGAGGAAGTACGAGAGGCGCATCGCGAGCTCGAGGTCGCCCACGCGGACCGCCCCCGTTCCCGGGCGGTTCTCCTCGATGCGCAGGAGGAAGTGCGGGGAGACGAGGACCGCCTTGAGCGGCAGGCGGATCGATTCCTCGAACGGCTTCCCCTTGGATTCGCCGCGCTCGAAGAGCACGAGCAGCCGGTCGACTTCGCCCTCGCGGGCCGGCCGACGGTAGGCGCGGCGGATCACGCGCTCCAGGAGTTTCCTCGCGCCGTCGCTGCCGATGAACGCGGCGCGCCGCCGCGCATCCATGAACAGCCGGTCGAGGGCGAGGTCCGCCGCCGTGAAGTACTTCTCCATCAGCGCGGGCGGGAGGACGAGGGCATCGGCGATCGTGTCGAAGGTGTGACCGGTCGCCTCCTCCGCGATGCCGGCCGGACCGGAGACGTCGATATCGATCCCCAGGAGGTCGCGGACGGACAGGTCGTACTCCGTGCGGTTGAGACGACGGACGAGCGGCGGCCCGGGATCGAGCTCCCCGACGTTCTCGACGTTCGCCGCCGCCTCCTTCATCCACGCCGCGAGCGTCGAGCGCTCCGCGTCCGCAAGGGGCTTCTCGCCCTCGGGAGGCATCTCCAGGCCCTCGACCTGGACTGCGGCCTTCCGCCAGGTCTTCCGCTCGCGGAGTGCGGCCTTGCCGTCGGCGATCGCCGCGTAGTCAATCCCGCCTTTCTTCTTTTCGGTCCCGTGGCATTTCATGCAGCGGGCCTGGAGGATCGGGCGGATGTCGCGGGTGAAGCGGCCGGGGAGATCGACGGCATCCTGGGGCCGCAGGCCCGCCGCCGGAAAGAGGATCAGCCCGACCCAGGGGATGGCTCGCCACATGATTCCATAGATAGGCGTCCGCCGCCGGGATGCAACGCTAATTCGATGGAGCTTGTTGTATTTCCAGTCACGGAGGAACCCATGAAGACGATCGCGATCGCGCTGGCCGCCCTGCTCGCGTTTCAGGATAAAAAGCCCGTCGAGACGTTCACCGACGAGGAGAAGGCCGGCCCCGATTTCGCCGTGCAGGGCGAATACGCGGGCGAGAAGCTCGGCGCGCAGGTGATCGCCGACGGCGACGGCGCGTTCACCGCGGTCTTCTACACGGGCGGCCTGCCGGGCGCCGGCTGGGACGAGAAGACCAAGGCGCGGGCGACCTGCAAGCCCGAGGACGGCAAGGTCCACTTCGGCGGCGCGTGGGCGGGCGATATCGCGGCGGGCGCCTTCAAGGGCCACGGCCCGGACGGCGAATTCGCGATGAAGCGGGTCGTCCGCAAGAGCACGACCGAGGGCGCGAAGGCGCCGGAGGGCGCGGTTGTCCTCTTCGACGGCACGAAGGCCGACGAGTGGAAGGGCGGCAAGCTCGTCGAGGGCAACCTTCTGAACAACGGCATCACGACGAAGAAGGCGTTCAAGGACTTCAAACTCCACATCGAGTTCCGGCTTCCCTTCATGCCGCGGGCGCGCGGCCAGGGCCGCGCCAATAGCGGCGTCTACCTGCAGGACCGCTACGAGTGCCAGGTGCTGGACAGCTTCGGCCTGAAGGGCGAGAACAACGAGTGCGGCGGCTTCTACACGCTGGTCGCGCCGCGCATCAACATGTGCCTCCCGCCCCTCTCGTGGCAGACCTACGACATCGAGTTCCACGCCGCGACGTACGCCGACGGCAAGAAGAGCGCCAACGCGCGCGCGACCGTGCTCCACAACGGCGTCGAGATCCACCACGACGTCGAGCTCAAGAACTCGACGGGCGGCGGCCAGAAGGAGGAGGACACCCCCGGCCCGATCCAGCTCCAGAACCACGGCAACCCCGTGTATTTCCGCAACATCTGGGTGTCCGAGCTCAAGTGATAAGCGGAGTGCGCCGCACCCGGCTTATCAGCAGAACCACTGCCATCCCGCCCGCTTGATCAAGTTCCCGGGGGCGGAACCCGGGTGATAAGCGGAGTGCGGCGCACTCCGCTTATCAGCGGCCGGGGGGGCCTCCGATTCCTTGACTCACCGCGGGGCTTGCCTACAATCGGCTTGCTGTCGCGCCCGGAGCCGGGAAAACCGCGGAGGACTCATGGCACGTCCCATCACGCTCTGCACGGGCCAGTGGGCCGACTGGTCGCTCGAGAAGACGTGCCAGCACGCCCAGGAGTGGGGCCTCGACGGCCTCGAGCTCAACACGTGGGGCCACTTCGACGTCGACCGCGCCGTCAAGGACGACGCCTATGTCAAAGAGGTGAAGGCGACGCTCGAGAAGTACGGCCAGAAATGCTGGGCCATCGACGTCCACCTGGTCGGCCAGTGCGTCTGCGACCCGATCGACAAGCGGCACAAGGCGATCGTCTCGCCCGCGGTCTGGGGCGACGGCGACCCGGAAGGCGTGCGCCAGCGCGCCGCGAAGTGGCTGATCGACGCCGGCCGCGCCGCGAAGAAGCTCGGCGTCTCGATCGTCAACGGCTTCACCGGCTCCAGCATCTGGGGCAAGCTCTACTTCTTCCCGCCCACCTCGCAGGCGGACATTGAAGAAGGCTACACCGACTTCGCCAGGCGCTTCACGCCGATCTTCGACGAGTACCAGAAGCTCGGCTTGAAATTCGGCCTCGAGGTCCACCCGACCGAGATCGCATACGACATCTACACCATGCAGCGCGCGCTCAAGGCGGTGAACAACCACCCGGCGTTCTGCGTCAACATGGACCCGAGCCATTTCATCCACCAGTTCGTCGACCCGGCGGAGTTCATCCAGGAGTTCGGCGACCGGATCATCCACGTCCACATGAAGGACTCGAAGGTGAAGCTGACGGGGCGGAACTCGATCCTCTCGTCCCACCTCGACTTCGGCGACCCGCGCCGCGGCTGGGACTTCGTCACGGTCGGCTACGGCGACGTGCCGTGGGACCGGATGATCCGCGCCCTCAACCACATCGGCTACAAGGGCCCCCTCTCGATCGAGTGGGAGGACTCGGGCATGGAGCGGATCAAGGGCGTGAAGGACGCGCTCGAGACGGTGCGCCGGTTCAACTACGCGCCGCCGGGCGCGGCGTTCGACTCCGCGTTCCAGAAGTACTAATTTCTCGCAGGAGAGATCATGAGCAGCAAGAGCGGCGGGTTCACCGAGATGGCCGGCGCCAAGGCGGCCAATGAGGCCCCCCACGTCGGCATCGGCATGCTGGGCTACGCGTTCATGGGCAAGGCCCACTCGAACGCGTACAAGAAGATCCCCTACATGATGTACCCCCCGGTCGCGATCCCCGACCTCGTGGCGATCTGCGGGCGCAACGAGGCGGGCGTGGTCGAGGCGAAGAAGCGCTACGGCTACCAGAAGCACTACACCGACTGGCACAAGATGCTCGAGGACAAGGACGTCCAGCTCTTCGACAACGGGAGCCCCAACGACACGCACGCCGAGCCCACCATCGAGGCCGTGAAGGCCGGGAAGCACGTCTTCTGCGAGAAGCCGCTCGCGCGGACCGCCGAAGAGGCGAAGACGATGCTCGACGCGGTCAAGAAGTCCAAGGTCAAGCACCAGTGCGCCTACAACTACCGCTTCCTCCCGGCGATCCGCCAGGCCTACGACCTCATCAAGGCGGGGAAGCTGGGGAAGATCTACACCTACCGCGCGGTCTACCTCCAGGAATGGGCCATGGCGAACTACGGCGTGCCGCGCATCTGGCGGTACAACAAGGCGGAGGCGGGCTCCGGGGCCCTCGGCGACCTGGGGGCGCACCTCATCGACCTGGCCCGCTTCCTCGTCGGCGAGATCAAGGCCGTCTCGGGCCTGGCGCGGACGTTCACCACCGAGCGCCCGATGCCCAACGGCAAGGGCATGGGGAAGGTCGACATCGACGACAACTTCGTCTCCCTGATCGAGTTCGAGGGCGGCGCGATCGGCACCATCGAGGCCACCCGTTTCGCCGCGGGCCGGAAGAACTTCGGCTGCTTCGAGATCAGCGCCGAGAAGGGCTCGATCAAATTCAACCTCGAGAACCTCAACGAGCTGGAGGTCTTCTGGGTCGGCGAGGAGCCGAAGGAGACCCAGGGCTTCCACAAGATCTCGGTGACCGAGGGCCACCACCCCTTCATGTCGAACTGGTGGCCCCACGGCCACATCATCGGCTGGGAGCACGCGATGATCCACGAGATCAACCACCTGCTCGA
>JBGPCZ010000213.1:0-7732 GCA_041482015.1 Planctomycetota bacterium
CTTCGTCTCCCAGAGCTCCTGGAGCAGGCGGCGCGCCGTCGTGCGCGTGCCCGGCGGAATCCGGCCCCGCAGCTGGACCGAGTCCGCGCCCTCGAGGTGCAGGCCGACCGACGCCAGCGTCTCGTGCACCCGCGCCATCGAGTCGACCGCGCGGTCGAGCGCGATCGGCCTCGAAAGTTTTTCAAAGGACGGCTTCTCGTGCTCCCAGGCGAGCCCATCGAAGAGCGCCTCGGGGTACTCCTGCCCGCTCTCGCGGACCCCTTTGAGAACCGCGACCTGGCCCGCGCGGCCGTCCTTCCCGTGCAGCGCCAGGGCCACGCGCGCCGCGTGCTGCGCGGGCGACGTCAGGCTCTGCGTCGCCTCCTCCAGCCCCTTGAGGACGAGATCGCGCTCGGCGCCCACCGGCGGGACCCTCACCATCTCGCCCAGCGCGAGAGCGGAATCGGTCCTCACCTCTTCGAACTCGTCCTCGAGGAGCGGCACGATCGCCTTCCGGTGCCGGGTCGATCCGATCGCCGCGAGCGCCTTCGCCGCCTCCAACCGCACGAACGGCTGGCCCTCGTCGAGCAGCTGCGCGATCGCATCCGCGCGCTCCACGGCGCCGATCCGCCCGAGGATGTTCGCGGCCAGGCCGCGGATGAAATGCGTGTCCGAGCGGAGCAGCTTGGCGACGGCCTCCGAGGTCTCCGGCGTGAGGAGCGTGCCCAGCGAGTGGATCGCGGTCCAGCGCACGTCGTTCGAGGGGTCGTCGAGGAGGGGAAGGAGATCCGCCGCGCGGTCGGCCGCGCCCATCCGCCCGAGGGCGCGGGCCGCCTCGTTTCGGACCGATCCTTCGGGGTCCTTCAGGAAGGCCGCGACCGCATCCGCCTGCTCCCGCACCCCCATGCGCCCCAGCGCCTCGATCGCGCTCGCGCGCAGGTCGGGCTCCCGGAGGACCGCCGCCACGGCGGGCGCGAGCTCGGTCGCCCCCATGCGGCCCAGCACGTCCAGGGCGGCCATCCGGGTCGGCAGGGAATCGGACTTGAGCAGCTGGGCTACGGCCGCCGCCTGTCCGCGCACCCCCGCGTGTCCCAGCGCGTCGACCGCCGCGCGGACGAGGTCCGGGGCGCCATCCTGGAGATGGGGGACGATCTTCGCCGCGTATGCGTCCGCCGCGCCCAGCCGGCCCAGCGCCTCGATTGCGGCCAGCTTGATCTCGTAGGCTTCGGTGGGGTCGAGCTGGCCGGCGATGGCGGGGATGTAGTCGCGCGCGCCCATTTCGGCCAGCGCCTTCAACGCGGCGACTCGGGGGCTCTTGTCGACATTCTTCAAGAGGGCCGCGACGTCGGAGGCGTGCTCGCGCGCTTTCATGACTCCGAGCAGCGACGCGGCCTTGGTCCGTTCCTCCGGATCGGGGTCCTTCAGGACCGGCGCGACCAGCGTCGAGTAGGGAGGCACGAGGATGCCCACCTCGGGCAGGCAGCCCAGGCATCTCCGCTCCTCGGCCTCCAGCTTCCACCCGTCCTCGGTGGCGATGGCCGCGATCACCCGGAGCTGGCCTTCGTCGAGCTTCCCGGTTTTCCAGGCGATCGCCGCGTGGACAAGCTGGTTGCATCGCTGATCGTGCGAGCCGTTGCGGATCGCCTTCTCGAGGTCCGGGAGCTCCCGGAGCACGGCCTCCCCCAAGCGGCGTCGAAGCCGGATCGTGGTGAAGGCTTCGCGTGCGCGGCCGGCGAGTTCCTGCTCGGGGTCGTCGCCCGCCTTGCGGAGCTTCCCGAGATCCGCGTCCTTCCACTCCTTCCACCGCTCGACGATCGCCTTCGTCGCCTCGTCGCGACGCGAGGGATCGTCGTCGGAGAACCGGCGGAGGAGCGCGTCGATCGTCTCCGGTTGCGCGAGGAAGGCGAGGAGGATCGCGGCCATGGCCGACATTCTAGGATGAAAACGTCCAACGGGCCAGCCGCGACTCCGTTATAATGGCTGACGATGTTCCAGCTCCACTTTCTCCTTCTCCTCGCGCTTGCCCAGGACGCCGATCCCGCCGCGAACCTGCTCAAGGGCGGATGGACGGCGGTCGACGAGCTGGGTGCGAAGCCGGAGATGAAAGGGAAGCTCGCGGAGCTCGCGTCGGGAAAGGACCCCGAGCTTGCGTGGTGGGCCGGCGCGGCGCTGGCCGAGCTCGAGGCGCGCGAGAAGGCCGGCGACGCCTGGACGCCGCCGCTGCGCGTGACCCTCTCGGCGAAGGAGCGGAACGCGGGCGAGGTGCTGCGCGAACTCCTCGTGCTGGCCCGCGGGCGGCCGGTCGACGCGCCCGAGGAGGACCCGCCCGTGACCGTCGCGTTCAAGGAGACGCCCTACCTCGAGGCGCTCGACGAGGTCTGCCGACAGGGCGGCTTCATCCTCGCCCGCGGCGCGGGAGGAAGGCTCCAGCTTCTGAAGGGCGAGGGCCTGCACGGCCCGCGCCTCTACCGCGCGGGATTCGCGGCGTCGATCGTCCAGCTCGTCCGACGGACGGAGGTGAATTTCCGCGAGGAGCCGACGTCCCAGCTGAACCTCCAACTCTCCCTTCGCGCCGATCCGCGCCAGAGGGTGCTCGATGCGGAGCCCGAGTTCGTCCTCGCTCGCGCGGAGGACGACACGGGGCGCTCGCTGCTCAAGGAGGGCTCGAAGCCGACCCTCCGGGTCCGCGCCGGCGAGGGGCTGGCCCTCGCGCAGGTCGTTCTGGAAGTTCCGGCTCCCGGGGCGCGCAAGATCGCTGTCCTCCGGGGGACGTTCACGCTCGCGGTGGCGAAGAAGACGGAGGAGATCGTCTTCGAGAACGTCTCGAAGACGCCCGCGCAGGAGCGCGAGTCGGGCGGCGTGAAGGCCGTGCTCAAGAAGGCCGAGCGGACCGGCGACGAGGTGCGGGTCGAGGTCGAGCTTTCGGCCAAAGAGAAGGTCCCGTGGCCGGACACCGAGAACCTGACGCTGGAAGATGCCGAGGGGCGGCCGTTCCAGAGGTGGGGCAGCTCGATGAACGGGTCCGCGTCGGGCGCGAGCTACCGTCTCACCTTCCGCGACCGCGAGGGCCTCGGGGCCATCGACAAGCTCCGTGTCTCCGTGGTGACGGAGTCGTATCCGCGCCGGGTGTTCTTTGAGCTCAGGGACGTGGTGCTCCGATGAGCACGCTCCTGCTGGCGCTGGCGCTGTCCGTCCAGGACGACGCGAAGATCGCGGAGTGGATCCGCGACCTGGGCGACGATGCGATCGAGGTCCGCGAGCGCGCGACGGCGGACCTCGTGCGGGCGGGGCGCCGCGCCGAGCCCGCGCTCCGCCAGGCGATGAAGGGGGGCGGTGAAGTCCGCGGGCGGGCCGCGCTCGTCATCTCGGAGATCGAGAAGGCGGAGCGCACGCGGCTGTTCGAGGCCGGCCCGAGCCGCATCACGCTCCGGAAGAAGGACGCGCCGCTCCGCGAGGCGATCGAGGAGATCCAGAAGCAGACGTCCTGCCGGATCGCCCACTCCTTCGCGCCCGAGGAGGAGACGGTGACGGTCTCCTTCGAGAACACGCCGCTCTTTGAGGCGGTGGACGCCCTGTGCCGCTCGGCGCGGAACACGAGCTACTCGGTCGAATCCCGCCGCGACGAGGTGACCATCACGCTTTCGGAGGGGAAATTCGCCGACGCGCCGCGCGTGATCAAGGACCAGTATTTCGTTCGCCTCGACAGCCTGCTCCTGACGACCTACTACGACCTCCAGGGCGGCGAGACCCCGCGGACGCGGTTCGATTTCCGGTGGGGCTGGGAGAAGGGGACCCGCCCGCAGCAGGCGCTCCTGCGGATCGACGAACTGGTCGACGACCTGGGCAACTCCTACGTCGGGGACCTGCCCGACACCGGAGGCCGGCCGGTCGGCTTCGCGTACGTGATGACCCAGCAGCCGATCGAGATGGCGAAGGTCCCTCCCGCCGGCGCGTCGAAGTTCGCGCGAATCAAGGGCTCGCTGGACCTGTCGTTCCCGGAGTCGATGCTCGTCTTCGCCTTCCAGAAGCCCGAGGAGTCGGCGGGGGCGCTGCAGAAGGGGGAGGGCGGCTCGGTGAAGCTCGTCTCGTGCGCGCGGGACCGGGCGCGGCTGCGGGCGAAGATCGAGGTGCGGCCCGGCGACCTGACGAGCCGGCTCGACTTGAAGGCGGTGGACAAGGAGGGGCGCGAGTACCCGGGCCGCTACACGCGCGGCGAGCAGTCGACCGAGGATGCGATCGTCATGTCGGTCGAGTTCACGCTGCCCGCGGCGGCGGAGGCGGCGTCGCTCCAGTTCTCCTCGCCGGCGGGGTCGCGCGAGAAGCGGATCCCCTTTGAGTTCAAGGACGTGAAGTTCCGGTAGGACCGCCCGAGCTCAAGGTGCGGGCGCGGGGGGAATGGCCGGGGGCGGAGGCTCCGTGGCGGGGATGGGTGCCGGGCCGTCAGGAGGGGCGGCGGGTGCGCGAGGGGGCGCCGAAAGAGGAGAGCCGGCTATGGGTGCCGCGGGCGGGGCGGCGGACGCGGGAGGGGCCGCCGGAGGAGGCGGGCCGGCGGGGGCGGGAGGCGGTCTCGCAGCGGGCGCCGGGCGCCGGCCGGACGCGGGCGCGTGGGGACCGGGAGTCGGACCCCGGCCGGGCAGGGGGCCGGCGGGGAGGGCAGGGGCGACCGGGACGGCGGCCGGATGCGGCGCCTCGGGGCGGGGCGCCTCTCCCAGGACCTTCTGCCGGAACAGCTCCTCGAAGATCGCGAAGGGCTTCTCGTCGTAAAGCACGAACATCACCTCTTCGAGCGAGGTCTGGTCGTCCGCGCAGTGCTTCATCACCTCTTCGATCAGGATGTCGGCGCACCGCTCCACGGGGAGCGCGCCGGCGCCGGTGCCGATCGCGGGGAAGGCGAGCCGCTTGACCTTCTTCTCGTCGGCCTTCTTGAGCGCGGAGCGGGTGGCGTTCCGCACGGATTTCGCGTCGGCCCAGAGCCCCAGGGGGCTCACGGCCGCGTGGATGATCCACTGGGCCTTGAGCTGCCCGCCGGTCGTGACGACCGCGGTCCCGAGCGGGACGGTCCCGATCTTGAAGCACTCCTCCTGGACGGCCGGCCCGGCGACGCGCCGGATCGCGCCCGACACGCCCCCGCCCAGGACGAGGTCGTTGTTGATCCCGTTGACGATCGCCTCCGCGTCGGCCGTGGTGATGTCCCCGCGGATCATTCGGAGCTGGGTCTTCATGGCTGGGTGATTATATCAGCGTGGGATAGATCCAACAGGTGGATTCATCCCGTGCGGAAGGCCGCGGGAAGATGGGAGAGAAGGTCCGTGGCCATGAGCGAGACCGGCCCCACCGACCGGGCGGCCAGGTCGCCCGCCTTGCCATGCACGTGGACGCCGAGGCAGGCCGCGTCGTACGGCGACATCTTCTGGCCGATCAGGGCGGCGATCACGCCCGCGAGCACGTCGCCCGAGCCGCCCGTCGCCATCCCGGGATTCCCGGTCTTGTTGACGGTGAGCTGCTTGCCGTCCGTCACGATCGTCCGGTGTCCCTTGAGGACGGCGATCGCGAGGAACCGCTTCGCGAGCTGCCGGGCCGCGTTCCCGCGGTCCGCCTGGATTGCCGCGGGCGTCAGCCGGAGGAGCCGCGAGGCCTCGCCCGGGTGGGGCGTGAGCACGCGCGGCGCCTTGCCGCGGAGGAGCTGCTCGGGGTCGGACTCGAACGCGTTGAGGCCGTCCGCGTCGAGCACGAACGGGATTTCGATCCGCTGCACCACCTCGTGGACCGCCTGGACGATCGGCTCCGCCAGCGAGAGCCCCGGGCCGATCACGGCGACGTCGCACTTCGACGCGAATTCGACGACCTGGTCCGCGGCCGTCTTCTCCTCGAAGGGCCACACGACGCCGCAGGTCTGCTTGATCGAGAGGATGTCGCGGACCGACGACGGGCAGGCGTAGTAGACGAGCCCCGCGCCCGACCGGTAGGCCGCCTCGCCGGCGAGCACCGCCGCGCCGCACATGCCGGGCGATCCCGCGACGACGAGCACGCGGCCGTAGTCGCCCTTGTGGGAGTCGGGCTTCCGCTTCGCGAGCTTCTTCACTCCGTCCATTCTAGCGGAGGGATTTCAGCCGCGCTATAATTGCGCCGGTGATCCTTCTTCTGTTCGCCGCCGCGTTGCAGTCGCAGCGCGTCGAGACCGACGCCGGGTGCATCAAGTGCCACGAGGCCCAGGTCGAGGACTGGCGGGAATCGATCCACGCGAGAAAGGGCGTCGGCTGCGTCAAGTGCCACGGCGCCGAGACGGTCGACCCGGCGAAGTCCAAGCCCCACCTCTTCACGACAGGCTTCAAGCGAGGCACGAAGAAGGCCAACCCGGCCCTCTGTGCCGGATGCCACAAGGAGGAGTTCGCCGCGTTCGACGCGAGCGCCCACGCCGAGGACACGCGCGACGACTCGGGAAAGGTCAAGGGATGCAGCTCCTGCCACGCGTTCCACGAGACGTCGGTTGCCGACCGGCGAGCGATCCTGAAGGAGAACTGTGCGACGTGCCACAGGGCCGGGTCGCAGAAGTACCGGACGGGCGAGGAGTACATTGCGTTCGCAGAGGCGCTCCAGGGCGACACGCTGAAGGCCCTCCGCGTGTCCCAGCACTCGACCCGCTACGCGGAGATCGAGAAGCGGGCCGTGGCGTATAATAGTCTGGATCGCGGCCCCCGTCGGCCCCCGTGGCTTTGGGCGGTACCCGCGATCCCGGCCCTTGTGGCCGTCGTCCTCTGGATCCGATCGGGCAGGCGGAGAGAAGCTTCATGAGAATCGCCCTCGTCGTCGCGGTGCTGTTCGCGGGCCTGCAGGACGACGTTGTGAAGAAAATCGTCCCCGACGCGGAGAAGATCAAGAAGCTCGCGAAGAAAATCCCCCCGGCGGCGAAGGACAAGATCGAGAAGGCGCTGGGCGAGAAGCTCGACCCCGCCGACCTGGCCCCCGCCCTGTGGGAGTGCGCCGCGATTGTTCCGCACTTCTCGACGTCCGAGAAGACGCGGTGCGTGGTCACGGTGGTGACGGTCAAAGCGCCCAAGGGGGCGGTGCGGGTCGGCGTCGCGGTGGCGGTGGGCGAGAAGATGATCCACCTGGTCCGGATCCTCGACAACCAGGACGACAAGGCCCTGGAGTCGAAGCTGTTCCTTTCTCAGTTCGACGGGTTCGATTACGTCCCGGAAGCGATCAACGGCGCCCCGTCCGCCCTCGTCGACGCGCTCAAGAAGGGGGAGGGGGCGGACGACGCGGCCAAGGAGCAGGCGGCGGTCGTGCGGGTCAACCTGCTCATGCGGGCGATGGGCCCTTCGTGGGGGCGCCTGCTGGAGCAGGTCGACAAGAAGGACAAGGCGGCCGTGGCGGAGATCGACGGGATGGACAAGGCGTTCGACGAGACGCTCAAGCTCCTTCCCGCGGAGAAGTTCTTCAAGGCGAGCAAGCAGGACAAGTTCAAGGGGTTCGCCACGGGCGCGAGGACCGACCTGGCGTCGCTGAAGAAGCTCGTCGAGGCGGGAAAGTTCGAAGACGCCTTCCGCCTCACGGGGGAGATCGACAAGAACCACTGCGCGAGGTGCCACGCGTCCTACCGGATCGAATTCCGCGGGGAGCGCGAGAAGCGGAACCTCGGCAACGGATACTTCTCGACGAAGCTCGAGGTCGGCATGCCCGATCCGAAACTCGAGGCCTCCTACCAGGCCGTGGCCAACGGCATCCGCAAGGCGATCCTGCTGGCGACCGA
>JBGPCZ010000214.1:0-7512 GCA_041482015.1 Planctomycetota bacterium
CGGCGTGCGCGGCGTGCGCGGGCAGCGGGGACGGAGGTCTCGCCACCGGGAGAACCGGGGAAGAAGCCGGCCTTGCGGCCGGCGCCGGCGTCGGAGACGCCGCGGTCTTGACGGGCGCGTACTCCTCGTTCAGCCGGTCGACGACGAGCTTCGAGATTCCCTTGAGCGTCTGCATGACGCCTTCGCCCTTGACGGCCACGGCCTCGAACGTCGGGGCGCCGATGCTGTTGATCTTGGCGTTCAACTCCGCGACCGACAGCGCGCCGGGCAGATCGCGTTTGTTGTACTGGATCACGATCGGGATCTTGTGGATGTCGACCCCGTATTCCTTCAGGTTCTTCTCCAGGTTCCTGAACGACTCGATGTTGTCGGGCATGCGGCTCGGGTCCGAATCCGCGATGAACGACACCCCGTCCGCTCCCTGCAGGACGAGCTTGCGCGTTGAATCGTAGTAGACCTGGCCGGGGACCGTGTACAGGAACAGCTTCGTCTTCATCCCCGCCACCTGCCCCAGGTCGAGTGGCATGAAGTCGAAGAAGAGCGTGCGGTCCTGCTCGGTGGCGATCGACGTCAGGTTCCCGCGCGCGGTGTCGGGGACCTTCTTGTGGATGATCTCGAGATTCGTCGTCTTGCCGGACAGGCCCGGACCATAGAAGACAATCTTGCAATTTACTTCACGTCTCGCAAAGTTGATTTGCACCATGGGTGTTGCGCGTGAATTCTACCCCGACAATCCGCCCCTGTCAACCGGACATCCGGACCGTTCCTATGCCATGCTCCCCAAGTTCCGGATCTTTCGCGCCGCGGAAGCCACGGCGAGCATCGTGAAGTCGATGTTGATGTGCTTGTCCAGCACCACCACCAGGTACACGTCCCCCGTCTCCGTGAAGATCATCTTCCCGTAGCTCGAGTTGAACAGGTACCGCGAGAAGTTGTTCGCGCTCAGCCCGCGCAGCGCGGAGTTCACCCTCTGGATGGAGTTGGAGGCGATTGCGGCGACCTGCTCGCTGTTGAGCGGCGACGGGATCTCCGAGGCCACCACCACGCCGTCGCGCGTGACGATCATGGAGCCCTTGACGCCCACTTCCTTGTTGAGACTCGACAGGACGTCCTTCATGGCTCCTTATCCCACCGAAAGAAACGAGACGAATTTCTCGACCGCGGACGCCAGGTCCTCCTTCTTGGCCGGCTGATCGGCCAGGATCCCGACGATGAACCCCTTCCACTCGGCCATGGCCACGCGGCCGACCGACGTGTCGAGCTCGCCGCTCACGAACGTCCCGATATCCATCTTCTTCGAGGCGTCCTCGGAGCACTGGTAGATGTCCTGGAGGAACGCGGTGAACTTCTCGCGCGCGACCATGCCGCGCGTGTGCGCCGCCACGCACGCCCCGTCGCGGGACAGGACCGCCGAGCACTTGTACCCGCTCATCGACTCGTACCCGACGAGGAACCCGTCCAGCTTCTGCGGGTTCACCTGCGGGACGTTCGACCGCGGCGCGGGTTCGAAGATCTTGCACGCCTCGTTGCCCGACTCGGAGAGCGCCCGGCGCGTCTCGATCTCCGCCAGCGCATCGTCCAGGTTCGCCGACGCGCTCGCGAGGTTGGCCGAGACCAGGTGGAGCAGCTGCTCGGCGTTCTGGTCGCCCGGGCTCGCCCGGAGCACCTGCTCGAGGACGGGCTTCGCCTTGTAGTACGCGCCCGCCTCGGCGTAGAGCCTCCCGAGGCTGACCAGCGCCTTGTAGTTGTGGGGGTTGATCGACGCCGCCTTCTCGAAATGGCGGGCCGCTTCCACGAAGTCGTTTGAAAGGAAGTCCTGGTGGAAACGCTCCATCCGGATCTGCCCTGAGATCATGTGGAGCCCGTCGCTCGAGGGGAACTTCGCCAGGCCCTCGAGCGCGGTCTCGAACGCCTTCGTCCGGTTTCCCAGCTCGCGGTGGTAGATGTCCGCCAGCCGCTCGTAGTGGCTCCGCGACGGGCTCTTGCGGATCGACTTGTTGAGCTCCGTGATCTCGCTCTGCAGCTGCAGGCGCCGGACGTTCTGGAACGTGCTCTGGCACTTCTCGCTGTCCGGGAATTTCTCGACGGCCTTGCGGGCCATCTCCACGGCCTTCCCCTCGTCGCCCGCGGCCATGTACCGCTCCACGAGGGAGACCAGGTTCTGCGGCGTGGGATTCGCCAGGACTTCGCGCTCCAACTCGTCGAGGTGACGTCGTTTAGAGTCGAACAGCCCCATGGATCCCTCCGATGCCTTGGAGTTTACCCCAATGCCCCGCAACCTGTCAAATGACCTGTCGCCCGTGTTTTCTCAATTCAGCTCGATCGCGTACAGGCTGCCCTCGCCGCAAAAGTAGACGATCCCTTCCGAGACGACCGCCGGGTTCCGCAGCTTCTCCTTGGACCGGTATTTCCACAGCGGCGTCGCCCGCGTGGTGTCGAACGCGGTGAACACCTGGTCCTCGCTTCCGAAAAGAAGCATGGTGCCCGACGAAACCAGCCCGCCCAGGATCGGTGAGCCCGCTTCGTACAGGCCCGTCGACTCGCCCGTCCCCGCGTCCAGGAAGAAGACCCGGCCGTCCCGTCCCGCGAGGTAGATGGAGTTCGCCACCCGGACCGGCCGGCCCATCAGCGCGACCGGCAGCGTCCGCTTCCACGCGCGCGTGCCGGAGCGGACGTCGATCGCGTGCACCGTGTTGTCCGAGCCGGTCAGGTAGAGATAGGAGTCCGAGACTCCCGACGAGACGTACCCCGCGTCGCCCCGGATCCGCCACGCCTCCTCGGCCGTGCCCGCCTTCAGCCCCACCACGGTCCCGTCCTCGCAGGCCACCACGAGGACCGCGCCGATCGCGACGGGCTCCGTCACCGACTCGGCCGGGAGCGCCTTCTTCCAGGCGAGTTCCCCGGTCTTCGCGTCGACCGCGTAGAGCTGGCGATCGCCGGCGACGACATAGACGATCGCCCCGTCCGCCGAGAGCCCCGCGCCGGACGTCGCGCGGTCGCCCAGCGGAAACTTCCACGCGACCCGCTTCTCGGGCTGCCGGGGATCGAAGGCAAAGAGGGACTTCCCGGCGCTGGCCGCGAAGACCCTCCCGTTGGACGCGCGCGGCGATCCCTGGATGGATCCCCCCAGGATCTCCGTCCACAGCAGCCGCTGCGTCGTCAGCCGGAGTGCGCAGAGGCGGTTGCCGTCGGCCACGAACATCGCGGCGCCCTCGGCGGCGCCCAGGTCCGCGATCGCCGGCTCCCCGGCGGCCTCGAACCCCAGGGGCATCATCCACTTCTCCTTCTTGTCGGTGAGCGGGACGTGCAGCCGCCCCACCGTCTTCACGCTCACCGGGACCTCGACGCTGCCGTAGCCCGCCTTCTCGAACAGGAGCCGTACCGACTCCCCGTCCTTCATCCGGTAGAGGACCGGCTGCGCGCCCGTCTCGCCGAGCACCCGCCCCGCCCGGACACTGGTGACCTTCACGCCGGCCGGGCGCGTCGTGATCTCGAGCGGGTAGAGGGCGCCCCGCGCCGAGCGGGTGTTGGGGTACTCGCGCACGAGCCTCTCGATGACGAGCGCCGCATCATGCAGCTTGCCCGCCTTCTCCAACTCGTCGGCCTGCGTCATGAGCTGGATCGACTCGTCCAGGTTCCTCCTGAGGGACGAGATGATCTCGTCGGCCCGCTTCACGTACTCGTTGTCCTTCGCCCCCAGCGCGACGAGGCGGAGCTCCCCGGCCTTCTCGAGCGCCGACTCCGGGTTCAAGCTGCGCTCGTCGGTGGCGGACGCCTCGAGCGCTTTCATCTTCGCCAACGCGGTCTCGCGTTCCTTCGCCTCGCGGTCCGCCTTTTCCTTCTCCGAGTTCGCCGTGCGCGACTCCAGGTCCCGGAGGACCGCCTCGGCCTTCGGCTTCTGGATCGGGCTGAAACGGTGCATCCCCGCCAGGAAGGCGTCGATCTCCTTGCGGGCGCCGGCGAACGACTGCTTCTCCATGAGGTCGGAGGCGCGCGCCTTCGCCGCCGCGAACTCCTTGCCGGCGTCGAACTCGTACTTGCCCCCGAGTCCGAGGCCGCCGAGCAGCACGACGCCGGCGGCGATCTTCGCCCCGGTTCGATTCTTTCGGACGGGAGGCTTGCCCCGGACCGTCGAGGGGGATGCCTTCGTGGTCGGCGTGCGCGCCATCACCTCGCGGAGAGCGAGGTTGACCTCCTCGGCCTTCTTCTGGTCCTCGGGCATCTTCTTTCGGATGAAGGTGAGGTCCTCCTCCAGGTCACGCTTCTGGTTCGTGCGGTGCAGGACCTTCGCGCGAAGGATCCGGAAGTCGAGGTCCTCGGGGTCGACGCGCAGGATCCGGTCGCAGAGCGACCGGGCGCGTGGGAAGTCGGCCGCCATCAGCGCCTGGTTCGCCATTTCCGACGCCAGTCGCTTTCCCTCCTCGAGGTTGCCCGAGGCCGCGTGCACCTCGAACATCCCCATCTTGATGTCCGGGTCCTCGGGCGCGAGATCGTTGGCCTTGCGCATGTGGTCCAGGGCCCGGTCCAGGTCGCCCTGCACGAGGAAAAGGCGCGCCGTCTTCGCGTGCTGAAGCGCCGCTTCGCGCGCCTGGCCCTCCCCCTCGAGGATGCGCGCCACCGTCGCGGCCACCTTCGGGTCCTCCGGGGCCTGGAGGGCCGCGGCCAGGTAGATCTTGATCGCCTTCTCCCGCTGGCCATCCCCCATCCGCTTCGCCGCCACGTCGAGCGTCTCCTGGACCTCCAGGAGGCGGATCCGCGCGCGGTCCGCGAGGTCCATCAGGATCTTGCAGGTCTCGAACTTCGGGATGCCGGCGTTCTCGACGACCTCGGCGACGGACGTCTGGCCGTCGACGAACCGGTAGACGCGCTTGGCGGAATCGTTCGAGAACTGGTCCTCCTCCGACCGCGCCTGCGGCGAGCTCCACGCGAAGATGGAATCGATCGAGGGGAGCTTCTGGTTGATGACGACCCACTCGTCCGCGCGCCGAACGGCCTCGAGCAGCAGGCCGTTCACGTCGAAGGAGAGCCGCGTCACCGGGGCGTCGAGGTCCTTGAGGCCCTCCGAGGAAGGGCCCTCGACGAACTCGAAGTTGGCCCGCTTCCACAGGAAGAGGTCGTAGATCTCCTCCTCGATCTGCTCCCGTACGATCTGCTGGATCTCCTGGTCGCTGACGACGCCGCTCTCGACGAGGACCTCGCCCAGCAATTTCTTCTGGATCTTCCCGTTCTCGAGCGCCTCGTCGAGGTTCGCCTCGGTGATCTTGCCCGCGCGGACGAGGATGTCGCCCAGGCGCAGGCCCTTGCGCTTCCCGGTGGAGACCAGCTTGATGCCCGTGGGCCCGAAGTAGATGGCCTTGCGGCTCTCGGCGTCCTGCACGATGAGCGTGCCTTCCTTCTGGCTCATCGAGATCATCTGGAAGACCTCGGCGAGCCCGATCGTTGAAAGGTCGCCCTTGAATGACATGCGTTATGCGGCTCCCGGACGGCGTAGCAGCGCTAATCCCCCATCCCCGACCGCTGTCCCCGGCCAGGGATGGAGCGCGCCCGCCTGATGCCCGTCATGAAGGATATCGCCCATTCCGGCCTTTTCCAAGAGCATCTCCGGAAACAAAGCGGCCTTCGGGGGAGTCTCGAGGAATCCATCGACGAGCCTTCTGACGAACCTACGGCGCGGTCTTCGCCCAGAAGTCCTCGAACTCGACGGCGAGCTCGAATTCCGGTCCCTTGCCGAACCGGATCGGCCGGCACAGCGCGCCGATCCCCCGGTATTGCGCCGACTTGAAGAGCAGCCTGATCCGGAAGGACTTCGCCGGGAGGGACGCCTTCTTGAGCACGATGCGCCCCAGCCTCGCGCCCCGCAGGCTCACGTCGCGGATGATCGCCGTCCCGGTCGTGAACCGCTTCCCGTCGAGCGTCACGATCTCCACCTTCGCCGCGATGTTCACCGAGTTCCGCGACCACCGGCGGAAGTGCCTGCGGACTTCCAGGCTCCGCTGCCTCGGGCTCGTCGGCTGGGCCATCCGCTACTTCTTCTTCCCCTTGGATTTCCCCGCCGCCTTCTCGCGGAGCACGGCGTGCGCCGCCGCGAGCCTGGCGATCGGCAGGCGGTACGGCGAGCAGGAGACGTAGTCGAGCCCCGCGCCGTGGAAGAAGATCACGCTGTCGGGGTCGCCGCCGTGCTCCCCGCAGACGCCGATCTTCATGTGGTCCCGCACCTCGCGGCCCTTCGCCACCGCACCCTTCACCAGGGCCCCGACCCCCACCTGGTCGATCGAAACGAAGGGGTCGACGGGCAGGATCTTCTTGTCGACGTACGGAAGCAGGAACTTGCCCGCGTCGTCGCGCGAGAAGCCGAAGGTCATCTGCGTCAGGTCGTTCGTGCCGAAGGAGAAGAACTCCGCCTCCGTCGCGATCTCGTCGGCGACGAGGGCCGCGCGCGGGACCTCGATCATCGTGCCCACGAGGTACTTGAGGCGCTTCCCGCGCCGCTTGAAGACCTCCTCGGCCACGCCCACCACGATGTCCTTCTGGTTCTTGAGCTCGGCCACCGTGCCGACGAGCGGGATCATCACCTCGGGGATCACGTCGCCCACGTCGAGCGCGGCCTCGAAGATCGCCTCCGCCTGCATCGCGGTGATCTCCGGGAAGACGATGCCCAGGCGGCACCCGCGGAGGCCCATCATCGGGTTGAACTCGTGCAGCTCGTTCACCCGCTTGAGCAGCTTCTCGTTCTCGTCCTTGTTCTTGCCGAGCGCGACGTCGACCATCAGCTCCTCGCGCTTGGGCAGGAATTCGTGCAGGGGCGGGTCGAGCGTGCGGATCGTGACGGGCTTGCCCTTCATGACGTCGAAGAGGCCCTTGAAGTCCTCGCGCTGGAACGGAAGCAGTTCCTTGAGCGCCGCCTTGCGCTCCTCCTCCGTCGTCGCCAGGATCATCCGCTGCACGACCGGCAGCCGCTCCGGGGCGAAGAACATGTGCTCCGTGCGGCAGAGGCCGATGCCCTCCGCGCCGAGAGCGAGGGCGGCCTTCGCGTCGCGCGGGATGTCCGCGTTGGCCCGGACTTTCAGGGTGCGGACCTCGTCGGCCCACTTCATGAACGTGTCGAAGTACTGGAATATCTCGGACTCCTGGGGCTTCATCTTCCCGGCGAGGATCTGGAGGATGTCGGAATCGCGCGTCGGCAGGTCGCCGGCGAAGACCTCGCCCGTCGTGCCGTCGATCGACACGTAATCGCCCTCCCGGACGGTCGTGGAGCCCGCGGTCATCGTCCCCGCGTGCTCGTCCACGACGATGGCCGCGCATCCGACGACCGAAGGCTTGCCCATCTGGCGGCCCACGACGGCCGCGTGGCTGGTCATGCCGCCCGTGCCCGTCAGCACGCCCCGGGCGGCAGCCATGCCTTCGATGTCATCGGGCGACGTTTCCTTGCGGACCAGCAGCACCCGCTCGCCCTTCGACGCCATCTCCACCGCCTTCTCCGCCGTGAAGGCGGCGCGGCCGGCGGCCGCTCCA
>JBGPCZ010000215.1:0-7387 GCA_041482015.1 Planctomycetota bacterium
ATGATGTAGTTCCCCTTCGAGGATCTCAGCGCGCTCCAGTCGCTGCAGAGGGAGCCGCCGATGCCGAGCTCCGTCCGCTTCCCCGCGCGCGACGCCGCGTCGTAGATCCAGAAGGTCTTCGCGCACTGGTCGAAGACCTTGATCGCGGCCGCGAAGTCCCCCTCGGAGATCGGATGGTCGGACGTCTTCCGCGTCGTCCGCTTTCCGTCGGGGCCGATCATGCTGATCGAGACGTAGAGCCCGTCGCCGCCGGCGCGCCAGACGCCCACGAGCGCGATCCCCTTCCGGTCGCCATAGTAGTAGTAGGCGACGATCCGGTCGCCGTCGTTCGAGACGTAAGTCTTCTTCACGTAGGCGCTCTTGCCGGTGAGGTTCGCCTTCGTCTCCTCCTTCAGCCCCTTGTACCGCTCTTCCAGCTCGCCGGTGACCTTCGACTCCAGGTTGTCCAGGCCCGTGCAGGCGAACGTCTTGAGGATCACGATGTAGAGCTTGTCGAGGTAGGGCGAGTTGTACCGGGCGATCTGGTACGTGCGTCCCTTGTAGAACGACTCATCGTTGTCCTGGTCGCCGACCAGGTTGGGTTGCGACGGGACGCCCTTCCAGCCGTCGGGCGGGACGAACTCGAAGCTCCACCAGGCGTCCATGTGCGGCCGCTTGTAATAGGCGGTCTTGACGAGGGCCGCCGCGGCGATCTTCTGGCCGAGGTCGTTGATCTTGTCCGTGATCTCGATCATCTTGTCGAAGTAGACGTGCGTGGAGCGGTACCGCGAGCGGAGCTCGCGGAGTTTCTCCTGCGCCTCGGTGAACTTGTTGTCCTTCTCCAGCTTGTCCGCCAGGTCCCAGAGGGCCTCGGCCCGCTTCTCTCGGGCCTCGCGCGCCGGATCAACCGGGGGCTTCTTGGCCCCTCCCGCCGCCGGCTTGGCGTCGGGCGCGGGCTTCGCGTCGGGCGCCGGGCCCGCCGCGGGGGCCGGAGCCGGGGCCGGGGCCGGCGCGGGTGCCGGGGCGGGGTCGGCCTCGGTTGCGATCACGGGTGCGCCCTTGGCGACCAGGTCGGCCGGGGCGAGGGCGCGGATCTCCTCGTCGCTGAGGGCCTTGGAGCAGATGCGCACCTCGTCCAGCATCCCCCGGAAATATTGCCGGAGCGTGCCTCCCTGCCAGCGTCCGAACTCCAGCTTGTTCGGGACCGCCGTCGTCGCGGGGAGCGTCGAGGTGCCGCCGATGGCGCCGTCAACGTAGAGGCGGTGGGTCGTGCCGTCGTACGTGTAGGCGAAATGGTGCCACGCGTTGGGAGCGGGCGGGTCGGCGGAGACCAGCAGGTCCCCGCCGAACTTCCAGGCGGAGAGCTGCGCGTTCCGGAATCCCACGAAGACTCCCGAGCTCGCCTCGTCATTGCAGAGGCAGGCGATGACTTGGGCGTTCCGCGGGATCGCGGAGACCGAGTACCAGCCCGCAATTGTCTGGGCGGTGTTCGCGGCCGGCATCCCCGTCACGCCGCAGCTGATGTAGCTGCTCACCCCGTCGAAGGCGACCGCCTTCTCCGAGACGCCTTCCACCCAGGCGACGCGGTTGGCGATCTTTCCGAGGTTCCCGTGTCCCGACGCGTCGGCCGTGGCGTCGCCCACGCCCTCGTCGAACTTCCAGATCCCGACAGCAGACAGGTCGGGCGCGCGGACCGGCGCGGTCTCGGGCTTTGCGGGCTCCGGGTCCTTCTTGACCTTGGTGTGGTCCGGGACCTTGAAGCTGTCGTCGACCTTCGCGACCGGCGCCGGATCGGCCGGGGCGGGTTTCGTCTCCGGCTTGGCCGCCACGGGTTTCGCGGGCTTCAGGTCCGACTTCTCCGCGACGGGCACCTGCTCGCGGCGCGGGGGATCGCCCTTGGAGGTCACCAGGAGCATGATGATGGCGACGATGAAGATCGCCGCGGCGGAGCCGATCCCGATCCAGAAGGTCATCTTGTTCCGTTTCGCGGGATTTGGGGCGGGCGCTTTCTCCTCGGTCGCCTCGGGGCGGCCGGGACGACCGGCGACCGGCTTGACCGGGGCCGCGGGCGCCGGCTTGCGCGCGAGCGGGGACTTGCGCGGAGGGGCCGCCGCCGCGGGCTTCGCGGCCGGGGGCATGTCGGGAAGGAGCTTGAGGATTTCGTCCATCGAGAGGCCGGTCGCCGGCTCCGCCGGCTTGGACGACGGCCCCTCGGCGGGGAGCGCCGTGACGGGGGCCGCTTCCTCCGGGGCGATGGCGACGTAGTACCCCTTCGCGATGAGGATCTCCGTGACCTTCATCGCCACGCCCAGCGGCTGCGCCTTCTCTTGGATCTCGCGGCACTCGAGGACCTGGGACGCGCTCTCGGGGCTGTGCTGGACGAGCTTCTCCTGCAGGAGACGGTCGTTCTCGTCGGTGAAGTCCTCGATGACGGGGCGGGGGACGGAGATGCCCCACGCTTTCTTGATGTCGGCGAGGATCGAGCCCAGGCGTTCGGAGTCGAGGATGCCCAGCCGGATCGTGAGCTCCTCGAGCCCCTTCTGGATCCCCAGCTCGCGCAACCCCAGCTGCACCTTCTTGCACCGGGCCAGCTGGTCCGCGGTGACCAGGGAGAGCCCCTGGACGTACTTCTCAAACGTGCTCATCGCGTTGGTGTCGAGCATGCGAACGCCTCCCCTAACCCATTACCGATGTGTCACTCAAATATAGTACGTGTTCAAACATAAGGTGAACGGCGGCCCGATTATTTCAACCCCTGGGTTCCCTCGTGGGTTCCCCTTAGACGGGGCGGCCACCCATAAGTTCGTGGAAAATGGGCCTCTCCCGCTCCCATCGCCCTGTATGCTGTCTTCGCCGGTGTCATTAGCTCATTCCCCGGGGAGGTCGCGCATGCATCGCATCGGGCTGGTGGTGGGAGCGCTGACCGCGCTCTCCGGGACGACACGCGCGCAGGACGCGGGAGACACGGTGGGCTTCCAGCTCAGGGACGGCGTCATCCTCGTCGAGACCACCGTCAACGGGAAGGGTCCGTTCACGTTCGTCGTCGATACCGGCGCGGGAATGACAGTCCTCAAGCCCGAGACGGCCGGGAAGCTGGGCCTGGGGGAACGCATCGTCGAAGTCGACTCGATCGCCGTGGGGAAGGCCGCGGCGAAGAAGGTGAAGGTCGCGGTCGCGGGGGTCCCCGACGGCTGCGACGGAGTCCTGGGCTACACGTTCCTTTCGCGGTTCGTCTCGACGATCGACTACCGGGCCGGGACGATTCGGCTCGCGCCGGCCGACGACACGCTCGGCGCGACGCTCGGCTTCTCCTACCGCACGATTCCCGACGATCTCGCCAACGAGATCGGTCTGGAGGGCGGGCTCGAGGTCCGCGCCGTTGCCGCCGGCGGCCCCGCCGCGAAGGGCGGGTTGAGGAAGGGCGACATCATCCGCGAGGTGAACGGCAAGCGCGTCGACACGGCCGGGCAGTACCGCGCCCTGCTCGCGACGATCAAGCCGGGCGACGCGGTCGCGCTCAAGGTCGTCCGCGACCGGAAGGACGCGGAGGTCAAGCTGATGGCCGCGGAGCGACCGTAGCCCATCCGTCGTATATCGTATATTGGGGTAAGTCCTTCACGGAGGCCCGATGCGCGTTCTCCTGTCGCTGCTTCTTCTCCTCCCGGCCCGCTCGCTCATCGGGCAGCAGGAGGCCGAGACCCTCCGCATCGGCGCCCTGGAATACCAGAAGCGCCGCGCTGCCCTCGTCGAGAAGCTTCCCGGCGGGGCGATCGTCCTCGACGCCGGCCCGCTGGGCGAGGTGGGCGCCGATGCCAACACGCCCGTCTTCGATTTCAAGTATCTCTGCGGCGCGCACGAGGAGGACGGGGTCCTCGCCATCAAGGATGGGAAGCTCACGCTCTTCCTGTCCGACCCCAAGGCCGCGGCGCCGGGGGCCGACGAGGTGCTGCCGCTCGGGAAGTTCGGCGCATGGGCGGAGGAGCACCTCGCGGGGCAGCCGAAGATCTACGTCAAGCTCCGCCGGAAGGATCTCGAGATCCTGTCCGCCGCCGTGCCCAAGGCGGAGATCGTCGGCTCGAAGGTCGCCGGGGAGATCCTCCGGATGCGCCTCGTGAAAAGCGACGCCGAGATCCGCCTCATGAAGAAGGCCGCGGACGCCACGAACAAGGCCCACCTCGCCGCGATGAAGGCGCTCAAGCCCGGCATGAACGAGAAGGAGCTCCAGGGGGTGATCGAGGGGACGTTCAAGAAGGAAGGGTGCCCCGAGCTCGGCTTCCCGTCGATCGTCGCCGCGGGGAAAAACGGGACGACCCTGCACTACATGAAGAACAACCAGGAGATTCCCAAGGACACGCTCATCGTCTGCGACATCGGCTCGGCGATCGAGAACTACGTGACCGACATCACGCGCACGCTCCCGACGTCCGGCACGTACAGCGAGGAGCAGCGAAAGCACTACCAGTGCGTGCTCGACGCCCAGAAGGCGGCGGAGTCGATCCTCAAGCCGGGCGTGAGCTTCGTCGACCTCGAGCGCGCCGCGCGGAAGGTCTTCGAGGACCGTGGGCTGACCAAGTGGTCGTACGGCCATTCGAAGGACGACGGCGTCCGCCACGGCCTCGGCCACACGGTGGGGATGGCGGTCCACGATTCGCAGGGCGGCTACCGGGACCCCTTCAAGGCCGGCATGGTGATCACCATCGAGCCGGGCTGGTACGACAAGGACAACGGCTACGGCATCCGGATCGAGGACACCTATCTCGTCACCAAGGACGGCTTCGAGCGCCTCTCCGCCGGCGCCCCCCGCGAGATGGACGAGATCGAGAAGGTGATGAAAGGAAAGCGCGACTTCTGAGGAATCGGGTTCCTCCTACTTCACCCGGACCAGCTTCAAGCCGTTCAGGAAGAAATTCCGGTCGTACTCGTTCTCCTTGTAGATGTCGTTCGTGAACGAGACGGAGATCTTCCGGTCGCCGGCCGCGAGCGTCGCGACGAACGCGTACTCCTTCGCGTCCTCGGCCGTGCAGGCCGTTTCCGCGCCGACGGGCATTCCGTCGGCCGCGACCTTGAACTTCGCGTGCTCGTTCAGCGCCGGCTGCGATGAGGCCGTGACGACGACCTGGTACTCGCCGTCGGCCGGGACCTTCACCGTGAACTCGCCCAAGCCGTTGGAGTAGTAATGCAGCCGCATGTCCCCATCGTCCCACCCGAAGTTGTCGCCTTCCTGCCCCCATTTGACCTTGCTGAGGTCGACCACGATCGGGGTCTTGTTGATGGGCGTGACTTTCGGTGCCGGAGCCGGAGCCGGAGCCGGAGCCTCGGGCGTCTTCACGGCCATCACCGGGGGCGCCTCGACTTTCTTTGAGGCCACCGGGCCGGCCGGTGCGGGCGACTGGCTGCATCCTGCGACCACGAGCACGGCGAATCCGATCGGGAACCTCATGGGTCACCTTTCCAAATGGGGAAGAGGAGACTGTATCGGCGCAAGCGTCTCAAATCAAGGAGTTGAGTCGCCGCCGGGGGCCTTTGCGTTCAGGGGGCGCCGTCCTAGAATGTCGGAATAATGTCGAAGGCTAAGAAAGCCGTTCGCTGGATCCTGAAGGGCGCGGGCGTCCTGGCCGCGCTTGCGGTCGCCGTCTATCTCCTCCGTTGGCCTCTCTTCGGCGGGCGCGTCCGGGGTGAGATCGCGAAGTTCGCGGAAAAGAACCTGCAGGCCGACGTCTCCTTCACCCGCCTGGGCGGCAGCCTCCTCTGGGGGATCGAGGCGGAGGGCGTGGAACTCCGCCCCCGTCCGGGCTCCCCGGTCCGCGCGGGCACGGTCCGGTCGGCCTCGGTGAGCTACGGGTTCCTCGGCCGGAGCCCCTTCTGGATCGACGCGCGGGGCGCCGAGATCGAGTTCGCGCCGAAACCGGGGCCGCGGCCCCCGGTGCACGAGACGGTCCGGGACGCCGTGCCCGTCCTCCGGTCGCTCCGCTTCGACGGGCGGGTGCGCGTCACGGAGTCGGGCGTCGTGCTTCCGGACGGGCGCCGACTGGACATCGCCGACGGCCAGCTCGAAGGCGACGAGGCGAGAGTGTCGCTCCGCACCGGGGGATTCGGCGCCGTGACCCTGGCCTCTCACCGGTCCGACGGGGGAGCGATCCTGATCGAAGGAGAGGCAAAGGAGGGGCCGGTCCGTTCCGCACGAGTGGAGATGGGGCGGCTGGAAGGTCTCGCGCAATCCCTCAAGATCGCGGGCGCCTACAAGGACCAGTCCATCGCCTGGGAAGGAACGCTCGCGTGTGACGGCCAGGGTCGGCCGACGCGCGCGCAAGGGAGGCTCGCGGTTCCGCAGGGACGCGCGGACTCCGCGATCGACCTCGTCGCCGGACGCGTGAGGCTCGACATCGACGGGACCGTTCCGGTGCGCGAGCCGCTCCGCGCGGACGTCGAGCTCCGGTGCGTCGCGGAAGGCCCGCTCGAGGGGCCGATCGAGGGTTGGACCTTCTCGAACGTCGCCGCGAAGACGCGGAACGCGAGCTTCGAATCGCTGAAGATCGACTACGCGGAGGCGTCCTGCTTCCAGGGGACGCTCTCGAGGCTGGTGGTCAAGGCGGGGTTCTCGGCGGGGAAGGACCAC
Source organism: Planctomycetota bacterium (assembly GCA_041482015.1). Taxonomy (GTDB): domain Bacteria; phylum Planctomycetota; class MHYJ01; order MHYJ01; family JACPRB01; genus JACQFK01. The sequence continues at coordinate 6,596 of JBGPCZ010000215.1, forward strand.
GCGGAGGTCGAGGGCGTGGTCCGATGGAAGGGCGCGCTCGAGCTCGACTTGTCCGGCCGCGCGGAGGCGGAAGGGCTCGAGCCCTACTTCCGACTCCTCGCCGCACCCCCGTCCCTCAAGGCCTCCGGGGTGCGGGTCGCGGGGAGCGTCCGTATCGCCGGCGGCGCGGTCTCGTTCGACGGCACCGCCGAGTCCGCGGCCGGTTCGTTTGACAGTCACGCGTGGGAATCGCTGCGCCTCTCGGGGACGTACTCCGCGGAGAAGATCGTGGCACGCGAAATCCTGGCGCGCGGGACCGCGCTCGCGCCCGTCGTGACAGGCAAGGGCTCGGTCGAGGGCGAGCTCGTGGAGGCGGAACTCGAGGGGGGGCCGGATCGCGTGACGCTGAAAGGGAGCGTCTCGAAGGGCGGCGACTTCAAAGGAGAGTTTTCCGTCGACGGTCCGTGCCTCTGGCTCAAGGCGCTCGGGACGGAACTCCCCGGGTGGGTCGCGCCGCTCCACGCGAAGGGCCGCGCGTCTCGCGAAGGAGGGCTCCTCCGGGCGACGACGACGCTCTCGGGCGGCGGTGGGCTGGCCGCCGCGCCGGAGATCGTGGCGCGCGGCAAGGATGGCACGTGGACCGTCGATGTCGCGGCGGGCACGGTCACGCTCCCCGGGACGAACCTCGTCGAGCATGGGCCGTTCACCCTCGATATCAAGGAGGAGGGCGCGTCGGTCCCCGACCTGCAGCTGGTCCTCCGGGATCCGGCGGTCAAGGCGCGTCTCTCCGCCTCCTTGAAGCGGAGTGACCGC
>JBGPCZ010000216.1:0-7188 GCA_041482015.1 Planctomycetota bacterium
CGGGACAACCCGGCCGCCTATATGGAGCCCAAAGAGAGGAAATAGCGGGCGCGTTACTTCCGGCCGCGGTCATCCGTCGATGCCACCTCCTCCAGGGGCCGGGTCGCCCGCTTGAGAAACAGGATGGCAAAGCAGGTGTCCCAGGCGCCGTTGGTCGCCAGGCTCCGGTCGCCATGGGGGAGGGGAGAGAGCCATGAGCCGTCCGGCTTCTGCGCCTTGAGGATCGCCTCGGCCCCTTCGACATACCACTTGTGGGCCCCGAACGTCTCCGTCCCGGCCAGCACTCCCGCGCGCTCCAAGGCATAGAGGTAGTAGTACAGCATCCATCCGGGATCCGGCACGTGCTCCGAGGGGCCGTCGTTCGCCGCGACGGTGAAGTGGCGGTCGATCCAGGCGATCCCTTTCTGGAGCGTCGGATCCTTCTTCCAGGTCTTTTCATCCAGGAGATAATCCCAGATCGCCACGCTTCCCACGGCGCCGGCGGTCATCGACGAGTAGGCCGCGTGTCCGTGGTCCTTGGGGCCGTAGCACCAGCCCGCGGGAAGGGCGGGGACGCCTCCCCCGGAGGCCACGGCCGGCCGCTTTTCGGCGTCCTTCCCCTCCTCGTCGTGCTGGGAGATCCGCCACCAGGATTGCGCTCGGACAATGACCGCCTTCGGGATCTGGATGCCGGCGTCGTGGCAGGCCCGGAGCCCCAAGGCGGCGTACTGCGAGTTGGAGTTGTCGCCCGTCGGCGGGCCTTCCTGCATCTTGTGGATCGAGGTGATCTTCCGGACGACCTTCGGCTTCACCCGGGCGCCCGTGCCGGCCGGGGGATTCGATCCGCCGCCCGTGGCCACCTCGGGTTTCAGGCCCATCGTGGGCGTGCCGATCTGCGCCGGCCCCGTGTAGGACCACTGTCCGTTCGCGCACTGGGCGTCCATCAGGAACTGGGCGCACTGCGCGATCCGCACCTGGTACTTCACCCGGTTGAGTTCTTCCAGGATCATGGCTTGGAGCGCGACCGAATAGGTACGCTCCAGCTTCCGGCCGAGGACGTAGTAGAAGAGCTTGACGAAGTCGGGATCGTTCTCGGGAACGCCCGCATGGACCAGCGTCCAGAGGATGAGCTCGGGACATTCGCCCAGTCCGGGCGCCGCGGCCGGGTTCATCGACTCCTTCACCCCGGAGGCCTTCAGGTACGCGGCCCCCTTCGCGATGGCTTCGTCCACCCGCCGCGGGTCGACCCCGAAGTTCACCGGCGGAGTCGGGGGCTTCTTGACCTCGGGGGCCGGTTCGGCCAGGGCCTTGACCAGGATGGAGACCGGGGGCGAGATCAGGACCTCGCCCTTCTCCATGGCCTTCGCGGTCAACGTGTAGGTCCCCGCCGGCACGTCCTTCCACACGAACGCGTGGGGCCGTTGGGCCGACTCCCCCAGCTTCGTCGAGCCCTCGTAAAACTCCACGCGGTCCGGATCTCCCGGGACGTCGACGGAGATCGCGACGGCCGCCGGCGCGTCAAAGAGGGCGCCGTCGGAGGGGGACTTGATCGTCGGTCTCAACGTCCCGACCTCGGGGACCTTCGGCTTCTCCGGGACCGCCGGGACGGGGTCTTCTTTTTCCGGCTTCACCGGTTTCGGCAGCGGGTCGGGGGGAGTTTTCTCCTTCAGGGTCGCCGTGTTCTCCGGCGTCGGCGGTTGGATTGCAGGCGACGGAACTCCGGAGCGCGGCACAGCCCGCTTCGAAGCCGTTTCGGCCGTCGCCTCCTCCGCGCGATCCTTTCGCAGGAAGGTGATCCCCAGGATCAGGATCAGGCCGAGCGCGGCGACCGTCGCCATCACCATCGGGAGGAGCGGCTTCTGGCGGCGCACGGTCATGCGGGCGGTCTTCGGAGTGATCGGGATGCGCGACGTCGAGCTCTTTCGGGAAGTCGGCCGCTCGGCGGGTCGGCAGTCGGAGCAGTACGGACGATGCTCCAGGATGACGGCCTTCCGGGACGCAAGGTCCTCCTCCCGAATGGCCTCTCCACACCGCGAGCAGTGGACGATGCTCTTACCCATGCCGAGGTCTCTCCGAGTTCTAGAATGATACTCCATGGATGGGGACAATCACGGCGAACGGGCCAGGAAGGAAGGCCGGAGGATCCGCTCCCTCCACCCCGTCAGGACCTCCGCCGCCGACTTCTTCTCTTCGACGGCCTGGATCATCGCGCGGATCACACGCTCCGGAAAGGCGAGCTCGGGCGCCAGGCTCAATTCCACCGAGATCTCCGCGGCCGCCTTCCGGATCCAGGCCCCCGCGAGGATTCTCTCGAAGGTGTTGTAGGGGGGCGGCTCGAGGGGGACGAACTCCGCGCGGGAGGCGGCCGCGCTTGCGACCATGAGCTTCCCGGTGAAGGCGTCGCCATGCCGCTTGGCCCAGGGAAAGAAGATGCCCCGGATTTTCGAGAGATCCTGACCGGTCTCCGGGAGCATCTTGGCGAGATTCAGGAAGGTCCTGGGCTGGGGGGCCTCCATCCGCTCACCGGCAGGAAGGCCATTCCACCATCCAATCAAGTACCGGAGCGCGGCCTGGCCGAAGGCATCGAGTTGCCAGGCATTCCGGAAGTCGTCGAGGGAAAGGGGTTCGACCGGCACCGGGAGAACGGTTTCGGCGGAGACGTCGTACACGAGGGCTTCGCGACCCGACTTCCCGAGACGATCCACCAGCCATTCCCGGAGGGAAGGAAGATACGCGACGTCGCTCGCGGCATAGTCCAGTTGTTCCTGGGTGAGGGGCCGCGATGCCCAGGGACCCGCCTGCTCGCCTTTCGCGCTCCGGATCCCGAGGATCCGGTAGAGGAGATACGCGAGCGAGACGGGATACTCGGCCCCGAGAAGGCCCCACGCCACTTGCGTGTCGAACACGCGGGGAGATGCCTCGAGATGCATGGCTTCGCGGAGCAGGGCCACGTCCTGGTCTCCGGCGTGGACCACCCACTCGGCATCCGGTCGCGAGATCGCGCCCCCCAGGGGTTCCAGGGCCGAGAGGGCGATCGTGTCGATGAGGGTGATCTCTTCCGTTCCCCGCGAGACCTGGACCAGGCAGAGTTTCTTCGCAGGGCCCGTCATCTCGAACTCGGTGTCGAGATAGTACCGTCCGGCCCCCGCGAGCTTCCCGGCAGACTCCCTCAGCTGGGCCGATGAAGTGACCAGGACAGTTCGAGGCGCGTCCATCAGTCCCGCGAGACGTAATCGACGACGAGCACCTTGTCGAGGAAGGGTCGGAGCTGGGCCCCGAACTCCTGGTGCGCCGGGTGGGGGAGATAGGAGTCCCTCGAGGCCGCATCGTGGAAGGTCAGGACGAAGCAGTGGGTGAAACCCTCGGCGCGGTTCTCGGGGCTCATGTTAGTCCCCCATTCGAAATCGAGGATGGCTGGAATCCGGCCCCTCAAGGCGCTGAACTTCGTCTCGATCGCCCGGACCTGATCCGGGGGCGCATCGTCCTTGAATTTGAAAAGGACCACGTGGCGCACGACCCCCTTCTGGTTCATCAGCAGGGAAGTATACGAAATCCTTCCGGCGGGAAGACGGATCGAAAGAGTGGGGAAGCTCCCGGTCGACGTACAATAGGGAGTCTCGCGTTTGTGGAGGATTTCCAGATGGATCGCCGCACGTTCCTGGCCAGCCTCGCCGCCCTGGCCTCGGCCCGGAACCTCGGGGCCGCCGCGCGCGGGATCGCCGGGGCCGGACGGCTGGGCCTGGCGAACTTCTCCTGCAACCTTCACTGGAGGGCGGTCTCCGAGAAGAAGCCCGGCACCTCGTTCAGCGACGCGGAGACTTTCTACGACTACGCCCGGAAGATCGGGGCCGACGGCGTCCAGACCGGGCTCCGCACCCAGGACGCCGCCGCGATCCGCAGGTTCCGCGAGCACGTCGAGAAAACCGAGGGCTATTTTGAGGCGGAGTTCGGGCTTCCGAGGGCCGAGGGCGATCTCGAGAAGTTCGAGCGCGACGTGCGGATTGCCCGGGAAGGGGGCGCCACCGTCGCGAGAGCCGTCCTGATGGGAGGCCGGCGTTACGAGACCTTCAAGACGGCCGACGAGCTGCGCGACTTCCGGGCGCGGGGGGCACGGAGCCTCGAGCTCGCGGAACCGATCCTGAAGAAACACGCGCTCAAGCTGGCGGTCGAGAACCACAAGGACCAGACTTCCCTGGAGCAGGTCGAGATGCTGCGGAAACTGGCCAGCGAGTGGGTCGGCGTCTGCGTCGACACCGGGAACAACATCGCCCTGCTGGAAGATCCGCTCGAGACGATCAAGGCCCTGGCTCCGTTCGCCCTGAGCGTCCACCTGAAGGACATGGCCGTCGAACCCTATGACGAAGGGTTCCTCCTGAGCGAAGTCCCGCTCGGCACCGGCTTCCTCGACCTCCCGGCGATCGTGGCCGCGCTCCGGGCGGCGCGGCCCGGCATCGCCTTCAACCTCGAGATGGCGACGCGCGACCCGCTCAAAGTCCCGTGCCTCACTCCGGGGTTCTTCGCCACGTTCCCCGGGCGGCCGGCAGGCGACCTGGCCCAAGCGATGAGCCTGGTGCGCAAGCATCCCCCGAAGGAGCCGCTCCCCCGGATCAGCGGGAAATCTCTCCCCGAGCAGCTGGCCTTCGAGGAGGAGAACAACAAGAAGTGCTTTGCCTGGGGCCGCAAGGAGCTGGGCTTCTAGGGACCGGCCGCGCAAAAACGGACCGTCTCCTTTTGCACGAATTGACAAAAACGGACGGTCTCTTTTTGCCGGTTCACGCAAAAGGAGACGGTCCGTTTTTGCTGGGCGCTTACAACCCGGCCAGCGGCTCGGTCGCGTCGCCGAAGCGGTCGGCCTTCACGCCCATCCGGTCCATCAGCGACAGGTACAGGCTGCACAGCTTGCGCTGTTCGATGCCCTTGCCCAGGTAGTCGAGCACCCGGCCGGTCTCGAGCTTTCCGCCCAGGCCGCCCACGAGGAGCAGCGGCAGCTTGCCCGAATCGTGCCGGCTCCCGGACCACAGGTTTGAAATGAACATCAGGCAGGAGTTGTCGAGCACGGTCGAATCGCCCTCCGGCATCGCCGCCAGGCGGCCGGCCAGGTAGGCCAGCTGGCCGACGTAGTACCGCGTGATCCGCTCGTACGCGTCCCCCTCGTCCTCGTGCGACGAGGGGTGGTGCGCCGTCCGCACGTCCAGGAACGGATAGAACAAGCCGGACAGGTCGCGGCACAGGAGCAGCGTCGCCACCCGCGTCTTGTCGGTCTGGAAGCCCAGCGCGACGATGTCGCACATGAGCCGCATGTGCTCGCGGATGTCCTCGGGCAGCCCGTTGTCGGGCCGCTTCACGGTGACCGCGACCGGACCCCGCTCGTCGGCCTTGGCCTTCTCGACGCGCGTCCGCTCCACCCGCTTCTCCACCTCGCGCACGCTCGCCAGGTATTCGTCGAGTTTCGACTTGTCGGTCGCGCTCACCCGGCCGCCCAGCGTTGCCGCCTCCTCCTTGACCCGGTCGAGGATGCTGAGCGTCCGCCGGCTGCCCTGGTTGTCGAAGAGGCTGTCGAACGCGAGCGACGGGTAGACCTCCATCGGCACCGGCGAGTTCGCATCCTGCCACGAAATGTGCGAGCTGTAGGCCATCGAGAAATTGGTTTCGTGGAAGCCGGTGATCGGCTGCTCGCAGCCCAGAACGAGACTCGGCTGCGCGGTCTCCTCGCCCAGCCGCGCGGCCAGCACCTGGTCGACGCTGACGCCGCCGCGGAGCACCGCCCCCTTCTGAAGCGCCGCGCCCGACAGGATGTTGCCGGTCTGACCCGGATGGATGCCGACCCCCGTCGCCGCCTTGTTGAACAATCCAAAAACCACGTTCAGCCGCGACCGGAGCGACGCCAGCGGCTCCAGGCTCTTGCCCAGCTCCATCTCCGCGCCCTTGCCCTTCGCCCACCAGTGCTTCTGGTTGATGCCGTTGCCCATGAAGAGCGCCGCGAATCGGCGAGGGGGCGTTGCCTTGACGTCCCCCCAGGCCGGCAGCGACTCCAGCCAGGGCAGGGCCATCGTGACGCCCGCGCCTTTGAGCAGCGTGCGGCGGCTCAACCTCATGAGGGACCTCTCTTATTCAGGAACTGCGGGCTCGTCACGATCACGTCGACCAGGCCCCCGAAGTCCGGTCGCGCCTGCATCTCCTCGATCGTCTTCCGGTCCGACGGCAGCAGGCTGCGGCCCAGGCCATACGACAGGAGCTTCTTACAGAGATTACCCACGAAATCGCCCTGGCGGTGGTCGCGAAGGTATTCGCGCAGGCCGGCCAGCCCGTCGCGGTCCTTGCCGTCGGGGAAATTGCCGATCGTCTGGACCGGCTTGCCGCCGAGATCTTTCGCGCGGCGCTCGCCGATCGGTCCGAAGCCCTCGAAGACCAGGCCGACCGAGTCGAAACGGCGATGGCAGCCGGCGCAGGCCTTGTCGTCGCGGTGGCGGGCCAGGACCTGCGGCAGCGTCAGCTCGCCGAGCGCCGCTTCATCCTTCGGCAACGCGGGCACGGTCGGCGGCGGCGGGGGAATCACCTCGCCGAGCAGCCGGCGGACCACCCAGTAGCCGCGCTTGACGGGACTGGTCCGGAGCCCGGGCGCATTCTTGGTCAGAAAGACCGCCATCGGCAGCAGTCCGCCGCGGCCGTATTGCCCGGCGTCCTCGATGTGCGCCCACTCCTCTTTGGGTTCGGGGATGCCGTAGTGCCGCGCCAGCGACCGGTTGACGAACGTGTCGTTTCCATAGAGCAGGTCGAGGATCGGCCGGTTCCGCTGGACGACGTCGATGATGTAGCGGATCGGCTCCTCGAACATCGACTGCCGCAGCTCGTTCGTGAAGCTGGGGAAGCGCTCGCGGTCGACGGCGTTGTGCTCCTCGAAGCGGCGGACGTCGAGCCAGTTGCCGGCGAACTCGGTTGCCAGCCCGCGGACCTTCGGGTCGCGCAGCATCCGCCGGGCCTGGGCCGTCAGCACCGCCGGCTGGTGGAGGTCGCCCGCGGCGGCGTGGCCCAGCAGTTCGGCGTCCGGCAGGCTCGCCCAGAGGAAGTAGCTGAGCCGGCTCGCGAGCTCGACGTCCGAAAGCGGGGCGGTCCCCCCCTCGGGAAGATTGAAGCGATAACAGAAATGGGGGGACATGAGGACTCTCGCCAGCGTGTCGCGGACGGCGTCCTCGTGGTTCAGCTGGTCCC
>JBGPCZ010000217.1:0-7184 GCA_041482015.1 Planctomycetota bacterium
CGGCGAGCTGGTCGAATTCGTGGCGAACCCCGCCATGAGGAGCGGATGGGTGAGGATCCCCGCCTGCTTGTCGGCCCCGAGCGCGATGTTCTGGAACGGGGCGTCCTCGGCCAGCTCGGCCCCGTAAAGCTTCGCCAGGCGGCCGTTCAGGGGGATTGAATCCGACAGCAGGAGCTGCCGGAAGTCGGAGGCTTCGCTCCACGTCACGTCGTCCAGGAAGAGGTCGAGCGACGTCCGCAGGTCCGTGAGGACCTCGGGGCTGAAGTCCGGGAACTGCATCGCGTCCTTCGCCACCTCGCGCAGCCGTTCGAGCTGGAGCCAGTGGTGGTAGAACTCCCGGACTTTCGCGCGCGTCCGCAGGTCGGGCATCATCCGCTCGACCTGCCGGGCGACCGTCTCGGGCGAATCGAGCTTGCCCCCCTTCGCGGCGGCGAGCAGCTCCGCGTCGGGGAGCGAATCCCACAGGGCGAACGAGATTCGCGACGCGACGTCAAAGGGGTCGCGGGAATCGACATCGACGTAGAGGAAGCGGGGCGACATGAGGACGAGGAGGACGCTCTTCTTGACCGCCGCTTCCACGTCCATGTCGCCCTCGAAGAGGCGGTCGACGAAGAACTTCTGGAGTTCGGGGGTGAGCGGCCGCCGGAAGGCGCGCTCGGCAAAGCGGCGGAGGAAGTCGCGCAGCCGGTCCCGCGCGTCCGTCGCGCCGGGCTTCCGTCCCGACAGGCGTTCGGCGTGCGAGAAGACGTGGGCGGCGGCCTCGAGCGCGGCATCGGTCGTCGCCTCGTCCCACGCCTTCGAGATCGAGGTCCCGCGCTCGTAGCCCAGGCTGCGGTCGTCGGGCGGGAACGCGGTGCGGCCGACGTAGACTTCGGGGAACCGTCCGGGGGAAAGATGGCTTTCGGGCACGAGCTGCTCGGCGTGGTGGGGCCTCTTCCATTTCAGCGCGGCCGAGACGGTCTTCTCGTTCTTCGCCTTGAAGATCTCGGCCTTGACCGGGTAGACGCGGCCGCCCAGGAGGGTGACCGTCTCGGCGTGCCTCTTCGCGTCGCCGGAGCGGACCCACGCGTCGACCAGGGTGTGATCCATGTCGTTGACCCAGAGCCGGGCGCCGTTCTGGGTCTCTAGGTTGATCTCGTACTCGCCGGTCTCCGGCGCGAGGAGGCCGCCGGTCCAGCGGAAGAACTGCTCCTCGCCGTTGAGCTTGTCGGCCGGGGGCGGGTGGCCGGCGCTGATCTCGAGGACGGGATCGGTCCGGTCGATGACGCGCTTGTCGTTCTGCGCGCGCTTGCTGTTGTAGTACTCGCCGTGCAGGCCGCGCTTGTCATCCCACTTGCCGGTTTCCCCGAACGAGCCGAGGAGGTCGGCGAGGGCATTGCGATACTGCTTCACGGTCAGGCGCGCGAGCTCGACGCGTGGCGGCTTGTTGCGGGCCGCCGCGGTGGGGGAGTAGAAGGCGCTGTAGATGTAGTCCGCCACCTTCTTCGACTCGTCGGCCGTGCACTGTTTCGGGGCGTCCTTGGGCATGTTCTTTTCGATCCACGGCGCGAGCTTGTCGAGCGGGCGGTGGCCGACCAGGGGTTCGGGATTGTCCTTCGATCCCTCGCCGTTGGCCCCGTGGCACGACGCGCAGAGTTGCCGGTAGATCTGCTCGCCCGTGCGATCGTCGGCGGCGAGGAAAGAAATGGCGGCCAGGAGGAATGACATGGTCATTTACTATTCGTTGGATGCGGCGGGGAGTTGGCTTCTTCCCGAAAAATCAGCGGCGCGGGCAGCCCAGGAGGTGGTCGTTGACGAGGCCCGCCGCCTGCATGTAGGCGTAGCAGATCGTCGATCCGACGAACGTGAAGCCGCGCTTCTTCAGATCCGCGCTCATCGCGTCGGACTCCGCGGTGCGTGCGGGGACCTGCTTCACGGTTTTCCAGCGGTTCAGGATCGTCCGGCCGCGGGTGAAGGTCCAGATGTAGCGGTCGAATCGTCCGAACTCCTTCTGGACGTCGAGAAAGGCCCGCGCGTTCCGGACGGCCCCCTGGATCTTGAGCCGGTTGCGGATGATGCCGGCGTCGCCGAGGAGCCTCCGGACGTCGCGCGCGGTGTAGCGGGCGACGCGGCCCGGATCAAACCGGCTGAAGGCGCGGCTGAAATTCTCGCGCTTGTGGAGGACCGTCCGCCAGCTCAGCCCCGCCTGGAACGCATCCAGGATGAGGTACTCGAAATGGCGCCGGTCGTCATGGGCCGGGACGCCCCATTCTTCGTCGTGGTAGCGGTCCATGAGGGGGTCGTCGCCGCCGGGCCAGCACCTTCGGGGCCTGGGGTCCATGGGTCCTCCAAGTGTTAAGTGAGAGATCGGATCTGTCACTTAACAGTTGGAGGATAAGAGTACCAAGGGGTGCCGGCGGCGTATAGCATGTAACCCCTTGCGAGGACCGGATATGAGGCGATTCAGCCTGGCGGTCGTGGCGGCATCCCTATGCGGCGTGGCGTTCTCCAGGCGTCCGTCGGACAACTGGACGGAATTCCGGGGTAACGGCGGAACCGGACGAACCGAGGCCACCGGCCTTCCGCGCGAGTGGAGCGAGACGCAGAACGTCGCCTGGAAGACGGCGATCCACGGCAAGGGCTACTCGTCGCCGGTCATCTGGGGCAAACAGATCTGGATGACGACAGGCGCTCCCGACGGGAAGGAGCTCTCGGTGGTCTGCGTCGACAAGGACAACGGGAAGATCCTCGTCGACCACAAGCTCTTCGAGCCCCCGAAGGTGAACGCCGAATGGGGCGCGAAGTTCAACAACAGCTACGCGTCGCCGTCGCCCGTCATCGAGGAGGGCCGGGTCTACGTCCACTACGGCTGCTACGGGACGGCTTGCCTGGACACCAAGGCGGGGAAGGTAGTCTGGGCGCGGGCGGATATGCTCTGCGACCACTGGCGCGGCCCCGCGTCCTCGCCTGTTCTCTATCAGAACCTGCTGATCCTCCAGTTCGACGGCTACGACGTGCAGTACGTCATCGCGCTTGACAAGAAATCGGGCAAGACCGTCTGGAAAGTCGACCGCTCCCACGACAAGGAGACCAGCGACGGCGACCAGCGGAAAGGTTACTCGACGCCGACCTTCATCGAGGTTGGCGGCAAGACCCAGATGATCAGCGTCGCCTCGAAAGGCGCGATCGCGATGGATCCGCTCACGGGGAAGACGATCTGGTGGGCCAAGTTGAATGGCCATTCTCCGGCTTGCCGGCCACTCTTTGGAAACGGGTTGGTCTACGTGACGGTTGGCGCCGGCGGCGAACTCGTGGCGATCAAGCCCGACGGCGCGGGCGACGTGACGGCGACCCATGTGGCGTGGAAGGCGAAGGGCGCGGGTCACAAGCCTTCGCCGATCCTGGTAGACGATCTGATCTACATGGTCAACGACGGCGGGGCGGCCGCCTGCCTCGACGCCAAGACGGGCGCGCAGATCTGGCAGAACCGGGTGGGCAACGCCTTCTCTGCATCGCCGCTCTACGCCGATGGCGCAATCTACTTCTTCCCGGACAAGGATCCCGCGGTCGTCATTGCGGCGGGGCGTGAGTTCAAGGAATTGGGCAAAGGTCAGCTTGAAGTCGGCAAGAACTATAAGGCGACGCCCGCCATCTCGGGCAGCGCCCTCTTCATCCGGACCGACACTCATCTCTACCGGATCGAGAAGAAGTAGCTTACCGCTCCTCGAAGTACTTCAGCCCCGAGCCGTAGTGGAGCATGTTGTACGGGGGCACGACGTCGATCGGCCGGCGGCCCTCCACGAGCTCGACCGCGATTCCGTACATCCAGGGGTAGGCATCCAGCTTGACCTCGCGCGAGACGTACTCCATCTTGTTGCCCCACGCGCGGCCGAGCCCCACGACGTCGAAGCGCGAGAGCGACTTCTTCGTCCGGTCGTACGCGACATAGCCCAGGATCCGCACCTCGGAGCCGCGGGTGTTCTTCACGGGCAGGGCCTTCTCCTCCTGCTCCTTCCCGAGCTTCGCGGAGCCGTCGAGCCTCATCGCGATCGATTCGGCCGACGCGGCCTCCACCGTGAGCGTCATCGACGTCTCGCGGGCGGGAAGGGCGTTGACGCTGCCTTCCATGTAGTCGATGCCGATGGTCGTGAAGAATCTCTTCTGGATCGGGGCCGCGACGTCGGCCCGGTCGCCCTTCTTCGGATCGGCCGGGACGAGCGACCTCCACTCGGCCTCGGTGAGCCAGAGCATATCGCTCTGGGTCTCGACCGGCCAGCGGTCGGGGTTCTGCCGGTAGTACCACTCCTTCGACCGGACGATCTTCCCGGTTTCGTCGGGATGCACGTAGATACAGTGACCCTTGAGGACGAGCCCGTTCGCGGGCGGCTGCGGGAGCGGGCGCTTGGGGGGAGCGACGTCGGCCGGGACCTCGATCTTCGGCCTGCGCTCCTTCTCGGGGAGGCCGTTGAACTCCTCGAGCACTTTGGCGAGCTCCTTCTCGCGCATGCGGAGATGGTCCCCCTGGCCAACCACCTTGCCGCCGGCGGTGGAAACGACCATGTGATTCCCGCCGGCCTTGATCTTCTGGCAGAAGTCCAGCTCGTCGCCCGCGCCGCGGAAGTAGGTGTCGAGCGCGACAGGGATGAAGTGCTTCATGATGTACGCGGGGTCGACCTGCGACCCGGTGAACCACCGGGCCCGGTTCGACGTGCAGGCCCCTCAGGTCCGCGCGAGCGGGCTCCCGTCGGCGGCGGTGAAGACGACCACCGGCTTGCCCTCGGCGGCGGCCTTCAGGCGCGCGTCGCGGATGCTCGTCATCCACTCGATGTCGCGCCACGGGCTCTCGCCGGACTGGGGCCGTATTTGATCGTGGAGCCTTTTGAAGTCGTCGGCGGCGATCTCGGGGGCGCCCTGGGGCGCCGCGAGCAGGATGATCGCAAACAGAAGCCTCATGGATCCCTCCCCGGTTCTCTGGTGTAGGTTGTCGCCGTCGGCCCTATTGTGACACGTTTTCCGGGAATCAGTCTTGACGGGGAGAAACCCGCGCCTTATCCTCCGAGGCGATGCACATCCAGGACATCCTCGCCGCCCACGCGACCACGTTCTCCTTTGAGTTCTTTCCGCCCAAGACCGCCGGCGCGTCCGAGAAACTCTTCCAGACGATCGCCCACCTCGAGGCGCTCAAGCCGTCGTTCGTCGACGTGACGTACGGCGCCGGGGGCGGCACGCGCGACCTCACGAACGACCTCGTCCTCCGGATCCGCCGCGAGACGAAGCTCGACGCCATCCCGCACCTGACCTGCGTCTGCCACTCGCTCAAGGAGGTCGACGAGATCGTCGAGCAGTGGGCCTCGAAGGGGGTTTCGAACCTCCTCGCTCTCTCGGGTGATCCGCCGGCGGATCGGCCGAAGTGGGATCGATCGAAGGACGCCTTCCGTTACGCGACCGACCTCGTCGCCCATCTCAAGAAGTTCAATTCGAAGGGGCGCCATCCGGACAAGCGTGGGTTCGGGATCGGCGTCGCGGGCTTCCCGGATGGACATCCGGCGACCCCCAACCGGCTGGTCGAGCTGCAGCACCTCAAGGCGAAGGTCGACGCGGGAGCCGACTACATCGTCACGCAGCTCTTCTTCGACAACCACGGCTTCTACGACTTCCGCGACCGGTGCGAGCTGGCCGGCATCAAGGTGCCGATCCTTGCCGGCCTCATGCCGATCACCTCGGAGAAGGGGATGAAGCGGATGGCGGAACTCGCCGCCGGCTCGCGGTTCCCGGCCGGCCTGCTCCGGTCCATCGAGCGGTGCCGGGGCGACGAGGAGGCCGTCAAGCGCGTGGGCATCCACTGGGCGACCGAGCAGTGCCGCGACCTCCTGGACCACAAGGTCCGCGGGCTCCACTTCTACACGCTCAACCAGTCGGACGCCACGCGCCAGATCTACGAGAACCTGGGCATCGCCTCCCCCCGCAAGTAGTGATGGCGAAACACACCGTCTGATTCGTCACCGGTGTACAATATTCAGGAGGCGAGTCGATGCTGAACCTCTTTGGAAAGCCTGCCGGGGAGCAGCCTAGGGACTGGGCGCCGCTTTCCCGCCGCAGCTTCCTCAAGGTCGGCGGAATGGCCGCGGGCGGCTTGGCGCTCTCCAACCTCCTCGCCCTAGAAGCCAGGGCGGGCACCGGCAGCAGCCACAAGGCGATCATCAACATCTACCTGCCCGGCGGCCCCTCCCACATGGATTCCTTCGACCTGAAACCGGACTCGCCCACGGAAGTCCGGGGCGACTTCCGCCCGATCTCGACCAATGTCCCGGGCATCCAGATCTGCGAGCTCTTCCCGCGCATGGCGAAGATGATGGACAAGTTCGTCATCATCCGCTCGCTGGTCGGCTCGGAGGGCGCGCACGACCTTTACCAGTGCATGACCGGCCGGCCGCGCAAGGAGCAGCCGATCGCGGGCGGATGGCCCTGCATGGCGTCCTTCATCTCGCGGCTGCAGGGGAGCGTCGGCAACACGCCTCCCAACATCGGCCTGATGTATCCCACGGGCAACCGCACCTGGGGCGACCCGGGGAAGCCCGGCTTCCTGGGCCTGAAGCATGCGACCATGAACCTGGTGGGGAAGGACACGACGAGCAAGCCCGAGGGCTTGACGCTCCAGGGCATCTCCCTCGAGCGCCTGCAGGACCGCCGCAACCTTCTCAAGGCGGTCGACACTTTCCGCCGCGATTGCGACTCGAGCGGTGCGATGGACGGCATGGACGAGTACGGCCAGCAGGCGATGGGCATCCTCACCACGTCGAAGCTCTCCGACGCGCTCGACCTCTCCAAGGAGGACCCGAAGATCGTCGAGCGGTACGGGCCGAACGACCCGACCTTCCAGCGCGACGGCTCGCCGCGCATGATCCAGAACTTCCTCGTCGCGCGGCGCCTGGTCGAGGCCGGCGCCCGCGTCGTCTCGCTCAACTACAGCCGCTGGGACTGGCACGGCGGCGACGGCATGAACTACCCGATGTCGCGCGTCGAGTTCCCGATGCTCGACCAGGGCCTCACCGCCCTCGTCACCGACCTGCACGAGCGCGGGATGGACAAGGACGTCTCGATCGTCATGTGGGGCGAGTTCGGGCGGACGCCGAAGCTGAACAAGTCGAACAGCCGCGACCACTGGCCGCAGGTCACCTTCGCGGTGATGGCGGGCGGCGGCATGA
>JBGPCZ010000218.1:0-7072 GCA_041482015.1 Planctomycetota bacterium
CGCCGACCGCCGCTTCGTGACGATCGAGCTCCGGCCGACGATCGCGACCCTCTTCCCGCCCCCGCCCGGCATCTTCACGATCACGACGAACGTGACCGTCCCGGGCGCGCCGATCACGGACGCGCTGCCCGTGACGATCGAAACCCCGATCATCAACATCCAGCGGATCCGGACCACCGTGATCGTGCCGGACCGGGGGACGCTGATGCTGGGCGGCCTGACGGTCTTCTTCGACGAGAACGCCGAGAGCTCCATCCCCATCTGGAGGAGCATCCCGATCCTGGGCAACATCGGCTCGCTCAAGGTGAAGGGCCTCCAGCGGAAGCAGACGATCATCATGGTCAATCCGCAGATCATCATCCCCGACGAGGAGGAGCGGAAGCACTTCTAGGCCCGAAACGAACGGAACCCACAACACCCGGGAGCGGACCTCCCGGGTGTTTTCTTTTGGGGATAAGTCGGACCGCGGCTTCTTTCATTTCCGGGGCGCAGGAGGAGACAAGACCCGGATAAGCCATTTGTTTGAGGCACGACCGGGCTCCGGCACGTCCCATGAAGCGGGGGGCGATGCGATGAGAACGATCCGGTTTCCTTCGGCGGTCTCCTGGTCGTGGGCGGCGGCGATCGTGACCGCACTCCAGCTCGCGCTGGGCGCCACCGCGGCGCACGCGCAGGACGCCGGCGCGGGCAAGGCCGGCGAGGCGGACTTCAGTTTCTTCACGGTCTGGATCCTCGGCGGCGGCGGGATCGGCTTCATCTTCGTGCTTCCGATCGAGGTGTGCTCGATCGCCACGCTCGCGGCGGTGATCGAGCACTTCGTGACCCTCCAGCGCGACCGCCTGGTCCCGCCGGAGGTCGTGGTGGAGCTCGAGACGCTCCTGGACGAGGGGCAACACGAGCAGGCCCTCCGCCTCTGCGACGCCGCGAAGAACTACATCACCGCGATCGTGGGCGCCGCGCTCGCGAGGGCAAAGGACGGCCGCGAGGCGATGCTCGATGCCGCCGCGGCCGCGACCGACGAGCAGAACCTGAAGCTCCAGCACAAGATCAGCTGGCTCCCCCTCTTCGGCTCGATCGGGCCGCTCATGGGGCTCTTCGGGACCGTGGTCGGGATGGTGATGGCGTTCACGCAGATCGCCCAGTCGGCCGGAACGCCCTCCCCCCAGGACCTGGCCAAGGGCATCTTCACCGCGCTCGTCACCACCGTGTGGGGGCTGCTCGTGGCGATGCCCGCCACGTTCTTCTCCTACGTGTTCAAAATGAGGGTGCAGCGCCTGTCGTTCGAGCTGTCGGGCGTCGCCCTCGAGATCGTGGAGGGGCTCAAGCCGGCGGCCGCGCCGCAGGTCTCATCATGAGGCGGCGCGGGCTGCCCGCGGAACTCCCGGTCGACGGCTTCGACATGACGCCGATGATCGACTGCACGTTCCAGCTCATCATCTTCTTCATGCTCGTCAACGACATGGCCCGGACGCAGAGGGAGCCCGTCGCCCTCCCCTCGGCCAGCCAGGCGATGAATGAGAAGGCCGAGGACCCCTCGGTCCTCGTGCTCAACGTGATGAGCGACGGCACGATCCGCGCGGGCGGGCGGGCCCTCTGGACCCCCGCCCTCGGCGACGACTGCCGCCGGCTCGAGGAGGTGTTCGAGGCCCGCCGCCAGAGCCGCCAGTACCAGGAGACGCCGGGACGGACGGAGTGGGTGTCGTACCCGGTCCTCGTCCGGGCCGACCGCTCGGCCCCGTTCGAGCACCTCCAGAAGATCCTCATGATCGCGGCCCGGCACGGCGGAGTCACCCGCGTGCAGCTGGGCGCGCGCCAGGAGGCGAAGTGATGCGCCGGAGGCGCGGCCTGCCGGCCGAGGTCGAGCGGACCGAGCTGAACATGACGCCGATGATCGACGTCGTCTTCCAGCTCCTGATCTTCTTCATGCTCTCGATGCACTTCCGCGAGGTGGAGGGCAAGCTCCTCTCGCAGCTCCCCAGGGACAAGGGCACCGCGCCGGCCAGCTCGCTCCGGCCGGAACTCCGGGAGGTGCGCGTCGTCCTGTGCGCCGGCGGCGACACGGCCCGGCACCTTGGGGACAAGGCGGCCCACGACAAGGTCCGCAAGCCCGGCGACGTCTGCGCGGTCCTGGTCGACGGCGGGGGGATCGGCGACCTGTACGAAACCGGGGCCCATCCCGAACGCGCGGCGCACAACCGCGCGATCTACGCCGCGCTGGGGAAGCGGGTCGCCGAGCGGTACCCGGCGCTCGCCTCCGCGCGCGCGGGCCGCGACGACCCGTCCCGCCGGCCGCCGGTGGTTTTGGACGCCGACGGCGAGACTCCCTATGAGCACATCATCGGCGCGGTCAACGCCTGCAAGGCGCTGGGGATCGACACCGTGGAGTTCGTCAGCAATCCCCGCTTCGAGAAGTACGCGCTTCCCCCGCCCCGGAAGTAACTCAACTTCTTCTTTTGCTTGCCAGCCGGGGCGATTCCTGTAGAATTTTGCAGGGTTGCCCCCGGCACCCCCGTCTCTTAATATGTTCCCGGCCCGGGTTGGGGTAGGTGGAGGACTGGAACGATGCGTCAGCATACCCTGAGGTTCTTGGCGGCGCTCCTCGCCATCGCGCTGGCGGCCGGCATCGGCTGCAGCACGCAGGCAAAACAGGAGCCCGTCGCCGCCCCGATCGCCGCGCCGGAGCAGCCCGTTGCGCCCCCCACCGCCGCGCCCGATCCGGGGAAGGCGCTCGTCGTGCAGGCGGCGAGCCCCGAGATGGAGAAGATCATCCAGGAGGTCGCGCGCGGCCGGAGCCAGGAGGAGCAGGCCAAGATCGCCGAGTCGCGCCAGCACTACCAGATCGCCCTCGCCAACCAGAACCGTGGCGAGTTCGAGAAGGCGCGGATCGAGGCCCAGCTGGCCGTGGACGCGGACCACGAGAACGTGGCCGCCCGCAAGCTCCTCAACGACATCCAGCAGATCATGGTGGGCGGCAAGGCCCAGTTCGGCGCCCGCTCCATCGCGGAGGACGCTGCCAGCACCTTCCGCATCCAGATCGAGCAGGCCCAGATCGAGATCGCAAAGCACGTGCGCGACGGCGAGCGCTACTACAACGCCCGCATGTACGACGAGTCCATCAAGGAGTTCGAGAACGCCGAGTTCAAGATCACGAACATCCCCTATGAAGTAAAGGCGATGCAGGAGCTCCTCCCCCGCGTGAAGGACTCGGTCGTCATGTGCCGCAACGCGAAGGCCATCGAGGACCGCCGCGTCGAGGAGGAGAAGAAGAGGGTCGCCGAGGCCGAGGCCGAGGCCCACGAGGTCGCCACCAAGCGCGAGGTCGTGCGCAAGATCGCCCGGCTGCTCGAGATGGCCTACATGGCCTTCGACCAGAAGCGCTTCGACCGGTGCATCAAGCTCTGCGACGAGATCCTCATCATCGACCCGCACTACACGGTCGCCAAGGAGATGCGCGAGGACTCGGAGAAGACCCGCCACAAGGACGAGTACTACAACATCCTCGCGAAGAAGGTCGAGGAGTGGAAGCGCCTCACGGACGACGACGAGCGCTCCATCATCCCGTGGTCCCAGACGGTCCGCTTCCCCTCCCGCGAGGAGTGGGCGGACATCTCCAAGCGCATCACCGAGAGCGTCCTCAAGCACGAGGGCCCCGGCGGCCTCGAGGAGGACCCGGACATCCTCGCCATCAACCGCAAGCTCGACACCATGAAGATCGACCTGGCGTTCGAGAACACGAAGCTCGACGACATCCTCGCCTTCATCCGCGACTTCTCGGGCCTCAACATCGTGGTCGACGCCGCGAACGCGAGCGCGGTGGACCCGAACAAGACCATGACCTTCAAGGTGAAGGACCTCGTCCTCAAGAACGTCCTGAAGCTCCTGCTCCAGCAGATCGGCCTGGACTACCGGATCACGGAGGAGAAGGTCGTGCTGCTGACCGACCCCAAGAAGGCCGGCGGCGGCAACGTCCTGGAGCTCCACGATATCCGCGACATCCTGGTCAAGCTGCAGGACTTCCAGGGTCCGAAGGTCGAGCTCGTGTCGCCCTCCAAGGGCGGCGGCGGCCCGCTGACGGGCGCCACCTTCACGCTGGACGAGCCCAAGGAGTCGTCGATCGGCCAGGAGCAGATCGTCGACCTGATCAAGGAGAACATTTCGCCCGGCACGTGGGAGGGCGAGCAGACGATCGACAAGACACCCAACCAGCAGCTGCTGGTGAACGCGCCCCCCAAGGTGCACCGCGAGCTCCGCGAGTTCCTGGGCAAGATCCGGAGCTACACGGGCACGATGGTGTCCGTCACCTGCCGGTTCGTCGCGGCGTACGAGGACTTCCTGGACGACGTGGGCGTGGACGTCATCAACCGCGCGAACGCGATTCTCCCCGGCACGGACGTGCCCGGCCTCACCAACACGTCGATCGACGAGCCGACGGGCCAGATCGGCGCGGGCTTCTCCTCGCAGGAGACCGCCCGCCTGGAGTCCTGGGACATCCGGGCCCAGACGTTCCACACGTTCAGCAAGCTCGATCCGCTGACCCAGATCGGCATCGACCCGTTCTCGAACCGCCTGTTCAACCAGGGCGGCCTGGGCCTCCAGTACCAGTGGCTGGGCGAGCAGGCCATCCAGATCGCCCTGCGCGCCATCCACAAGGGCCAGAAGGCGGTGCTCGTGCAGGCCCCCCGGATCACGGTCTTCAACACCCAGCGCTCGCACGTCATGTTCCTGACCCAGATCGCGTACATCCAGGACTACGAGCCGCAGGTCTCCACGCTGGCCGCGGCGTACGACCCGATCATGGGCATCCTGACGCACGGCGTGGTGCTGGACGTGCGCCCGATCGTCTCGAACGACCGCAAGTACGTGACCCTCGAGCTGCGGCCCTCGCTCGCCCAGCTCCAGGTGATGCGCAACGTCAACATCCGGCCGGGCCTCAACATCCTCCTGCAGCTCCCGTGGGTCGTGCTGCAGAAGGCCGAGACGACCGTGACCGTCCCCGACCGCGGATCGCTCATGATCACGGGGTTCAAGGACATCCTGATGCGCGACATGGAGTCGGGCGTGCCCTTCCTCCAGGACATCCCCGTGCTGAACTTCTTCTTCACCCGCAAGGGCAAGGCCGACGAGAAGCGGCGGCTGATGATGATCGTCACGCCCGAGATCATCGACCTCGCGGAGCACGAGGACCGCACGTTCTAGTCTTCGCAATCTCCCAAAGGCCCCGGGGGGGAACCCCCCGGGGCCTTTTTGTTTGGCTCGGTTTTCTTCTCTTGATGCGCCCCGGGTCTTTGCCCGTTCCCCAAATCAGGTCCTTGATAAGTGAATCGGCCATAGGGTACGATCACGGGTCTCGATGAGCCTCAAGGCGATCTTCTTCGACATCGACGACACCCTGTTCTCCACGACCGAGTTCGCCGAGAGGGCCCGGCGCGGGGCCGTGGACGCGATGCGCCGCTGCGGGCTCCGGCTTCCCGCGGACCACGTTCTGCGCGAGTTGACCGAGGTGATCGCGGAGTTCTCTTCGAACTACGAGCATCATTTCGACAAGCTGCTCCTCCGCCTGCCGCGCCGCTCGTTCGACGGCGTCAACCCCGCGGTCCTCGTGGCCGCCGGCGTCCAGGCGTACCACGACGCGAAGTTCCGCCAGCTCCGCCCCTACCCCGACGTTCCCGCGGTCCTGGCCCGGCTCGCACGGACGGACCTCGTCCGGGGGATCATCACCGCCGGCCTGGCGGTCAAGCAGGCCGACAAGCTGCTCCGCCTCGGGCTCTACGAGTTCTTCACGCCCACCGCGATCTTCATCTCCGACCAGATCGGGATCTCGAAGCCCAACCCGAAGCTGTACCAGAGGGCCTGCGAAGAGGTGGGGGTCCAGCCGCGCGAGACGATGTACGTGGGCGACCACGCGACCCACGACATCGACCCGGCGAACGAGCTCGGCATGGTCACGGTCCACATCCGCCGCGGCAAGCACGCGCCCGAGGAGGGGAAGACGAAGCCCGCGCACGAGCTCCGCACTTTCAAAGAACTCTTGACCGTCCTCCGCAAAGACTATAGTGTACGGGCCTGAAACCGGGGTTGAACGAGGCGTTCAATCGTTTTTTAAGGCCCCTGCATGCCGGACAACGACTACGTAGCGATCCTCGATTTCGGCAGCCAGTACACCCAGCTCATCGCCCGGCGCACCCGCGAAGCCAGCGTCTACTGCGAGATCCTCCCGCCGGACGCGAAGATCGAGAACATGAAGAAGCACCGGCTCAAGGGGATCATCCTCTCGGGCGGGCCCTCGAGCGTCTACCAGAAGCGCGCCCCCACCTGCGACCCGAAGATCTTCGAGCTGAACGTCCCGATCCTGGGCATCTGCTACGGGATGCAGCTCGGCGCCAAGATCCTGGGCTCGAAGGTCTCCGCCTCGGCCGACCGGGAGTACGGCCGGACGGACCTGGTGATCAAGGACAACGAGAAGATCTTCCGCGGCGTACCGCGCGAGACCCAGGTCTGGATGAGCCACGGCGACAAGGTCGAGGCGACCTCCAAGGAGTTCGCGGCACTTGCCTCGACCAAGAACTGCCCGTGGGCCGCCGTCCGCCACAAGAAGCGGCCCTTCTACGGCGTCCAGTTCCATCCCGAGGTGGCCCACACGCCCTTCGGCGTCCAGATCATCCGCAACTTCCTCTACGCCATCTGCGGCTGCCGCGGCGACTGGGAGATGAAGTCCTACGTCGACAACGCGATTGCCGAGATCCGCCGCACCGCGGGCAAGGACCATGTCCTGTGCGCCCTCTCGGGCGGCGTCGACTCGGGCGTCGTCGCGGCGCTTGTCCACAAGGCCATCACGAGCCGGCTCACCTGCGTCTTCGTCGACAACGGCCTCCTCCGAAAGGGCGAGGCCAAGCGCGTCCGCGATTTCTTCGAGAAGCGGATCCACGTGAACCTCGTCGTGGTCGACGCCGCGGCGAAGTTCCTCAAGAACCTCAAGGGCGTGTCCGACCCCGAGAAGAAGCGGACGATCATCGGTCACACGTTCATCGACGTCTTCAAGCAGGCCGCAAAGCCGCTCAAGCAGGTGAAGTAC
>JBGPCZ010000219.1:0-6351 GCA_041482015.1 Planctomycetota bacterium
CTTGTGGCGCACGTACTGGACGACGTCGCCGTGGACGCGGCTGTCGGGCCGCGCGAAGTAGACGTGCTCGAAGATGCAGTGGGAAGGCTTGATGTCCTTCTTGGGGACGAAGCGCTCCGAGCGCGGCCCGTTCTTGTCGATGATCACGATCTCGCCGGGCTCGACGTCGCGCTGGTACTCGATCCCCTGCAGGTCGAACGCGCAGGTCTCCGAGGCGACGGCCCACGCGCTCCCCTTCTTGCCCACGACGAGGGGCCGGAAGCCCTGGGGGTCGCGGACCGCGATCATCTCGGTCGGTGTCAGGAAGAGGAGCGAGAAGGCCCCCTTGATCATCCGCATCGTCTCCTTGAGGCCCTTGTCGAGGTTGCGCTGGCTGGCGACGAGGTGGAGGATGATCTCGGTGTCGGTGGTCGTGTGGAAGACGGGGAAGAAGTGGCCCTGCTTCTCGACCTCCTGGCGGAGGGTGCGGGAGTTGACGAGGTTGCCGTTGTGGGCGATGGAGATCATGCAGAGCGAGGAGGTCACCACGAGCGGCTGGGCGTTGGCGGGGTTGGACGACCCGGTGGTCGAGTAGCGGACGTGGCCGATGGCGGCGTGGCTTTTCAGGCTCTCGAGCCGGTCGCGCGTGAAGACGTCGGAGACGAGTCCCATGCCCTTGTGGTAGACGAGCTTGCCGTCCTGGATGGAGACGATGCCGGCCGATTCCTGGCCGCGGTGCTGCTGGGCGAAGAGCCCGGTGTAGGTCTGGCGGACGGCGTCGGCCGTGCCGAAGACCCCGAAGAGCCCGCAGTGGTCCTTGATTTGCCGCATTTCAGCGATCCATGGTGTCGTTCACGCGACGGGCTTCCCGACGTCTTTCTTCTCCGCCTTCTCAGCGCCCCCGGCGGCCGTTTTTAGGGACGCGGCGGCCAGCCGCAGGGCGTCGAAGAGCGCGACGATCCAGATCCCCGTGGCCGCCAGGAGCCCCCCCAGCCGCGCGCCGCGGGCGCCCATGACGAAAGGGGCCACCAGCGCGCCGTTGGCGCAGAAGGCAAAGAGGATGAAGAACAGGAGTCCCCGGCCGGGGCGCCCCACATCGACATGGGCCGCCCCCGGGATCAGCGACAGCGCCACGGTCCGGATCCGCAACGCGGCGGATTATAGCAGAAGGATGCGGGCATACAAGGCGGATCCAACGGGTGAGGGAGCGTCTCTCAACCGCTGGCGGGCTTGACTCGAGCTCAGGGGGTCGGGTAGAATGACCCTCAATGTAGAAGGAGCCGAACCCCAATAACGGCAGTCGCGAGAAAGTGGGCCAAACCCACTTTTTTTTGTCGGTGTGAACGATGGTCTTGAACATGAACGGCGGCGAGGTCCTGAGGATCGTGGATGCCCTGCACCGGGAGAAGGGTATCGACAAGGAATTGATCTTCGAGTCCATCGAGCAGGCCCTCGCCCTGGCCGCGAAAAAACATTTGAACACCAAGGAGCAGCCGGTCGTGAGGATCGACCGCCAGAAGGGCGACATCACGGCCTTTGACGGGGACCAGCCGATCGAGACGTCCGCCCTCGGCCGCATCGCCTACCAGGCGGCGCGCCAGCTCTTCGTCCAGAAGCTCCGCGAGGTCGAGAGCGAGAGCGTCTTCTCCGAATTCGCCCACAAGAAGGGCGACATCGTGACCTGCTCGGTCCTCCGCTTCGAGGGCCCGCACCTCGCCGCCAAGATCGGCGAGAAGGCCGAGGCCACGATGCTCAAGCCCGACCAGGTCCCCGGCGAGAACTACCGGCTGGGCGACCGCCTCCGCGCCTACGTCAGCGACGTGGAGCGGCGCGGGACGCGCATCCGCATCTACCTCTCGCGCGCCCACGAGGACTTCGTCCGCCGCCTCTTCGAGCTAGAGGTCCCCGAGATCGGCGACGGCACGGTCGTCATCAAGGGCATCGCCCGCGAGCCGGGCTACCGGACGAAGATCACCGTCCACTCGACCAACGACCGCGTTGACTGCCTGGGCGCCTGCGTCGGCGTCCGTGGCAGCCGCATCCGCAACGTCGTCGACGAGCTCAACGGCGAGAACGTCGACATCGTCCGCTGGAGCGAGAACCCCAAGGAGCTGATCAAGAACTCCCTCAAGCCCGCGGAAGTCGCGGAGGTCATCCTGGACGAGGCGCAGAAGCGTGCGACCGTCTACGTCCTGAAGGACCAGCTCTCGCAGGCGATCGGGAAGGGCGGCCGCAACGTGCGGCTGGCGTCCAAGCTCGCGGGATGGGAGGTCGATATTTACGAGCTGGGCGGGGACACGTCCGCGTCCACCCCAGCGGAACCTTCGGCGGACGCGCCCGCCCCGGCGGAGGCGGCCCCGGTGCCGGTCGAGGCGCCCGTGGCCGCGGATCCATCCCTCGTGCCCGAGAAGCCTGTCGAACCCCCCGTGTCGGAAGAGAAGAAGAATGAGAGTTAGTGAACTCGCCAAGGAACTGGGTTACAAGGCGGCGGAGCTCGTCGAGCTCGCGAAGCACCGGAAGATCGAGATCGCCGACGCCCGGGCCGAGCTGAACGCGCGCGTCGCCGCGGCCGTGCGCGCGGCGGTGCCGCACCGCTCCAAGCTCGCCGGCACGCCCCTGATCGACGTTTACGCCCGCGTCGTTGCCGACGAGGCCGCGCGCGCCGCGGCGAAGGCGGCCGAGCCCAGGCCCGAGAAACCGAAAAAGGAGCCGCTCGCCGAGGGCGCCGAGCCCAAGACCCGGCGCGTCACGAAGAAGCGGGAGCCCGGCGAGGTGAAGAAGGAGCCCGCCGCGGCCGAGGCGCCGGTGGCGAAGGAGACCAAGCCCCCCCCGAAGGGACCGCCCCAGAAGAAGGTCAAGGTCGTCCAGGATTTCCGCCTGAGCGACGCGCAGAAGGCCGCGCCGGTCAAGCCCGGCGAGCACAAGCACGTCGAGCTCACGCCCGAGGAGCAGGAGGAGCTCAAGAAGGCGGCCGCCACGCCCCTCATCGAGGTGGACAAGGTCATCGGCCAGGAGAAGGAACTCCACGCGATGCGCCCCATCGAGATCGAGGTCTTCACGCAGGACAAGGACGTGGCGGAGTCCAAGGAGAAGCGGCAGCACGCCAAGCCGATCACGAAGACCACGTCGCCCGTCACCCCGGTGGCGCCCGTGCGCCCCTCGATGACCGGCCGGCCGATGTCGCCGCCCCCCATGCGCCCCTCGCCGTACCAGAGGCCGCGCGTGCCTCCGCCCGCGTACCGGGCCACCGTCCAGCCCCAGAGACCCAGGCCGGTCGTCACCCCGATGGCCGAGAGAAAGATCGAGGTCACCGTGCCGATCAGCATCAAGAACTTCTGCGAGCAGACGGGCATCAAGGTCAGCATGGTCATGAAGAAACTGATCGAGCAGGGCGCGATGGTGACCGTGAACCACACCCTCGACGATGACATGGTCACCCTGCTGGCCACCGAGTTCAAGCGGGACATCACCATCGTCAAGGCGAAGACCGCCGAGGACGAGATGAACTCGGACTCCGCCTTCACGGACGACCCCAAGGACCTCATCCTGCGCGCGCCCGTCGTCACGTTCATGGGCCACGTCGACCACGGCAAGACGTCGCTCCTCGACAAGATCCGGAACACGAGCGTCGCCGCCGGCGAGCACGGCGGCATCACGCAGCACATCGGCGCGTACAAGGTCGCCACGAAGGACGGGAAGTACGTCGTCTTCCTCGACACGCCGGGCCACGAGGCCTTCACGAACATGCGTGCCCGCGGCGCGAAGGCGACGGACGTCGTGGTGATCGTCATCGACGCGGCCGACGGCGTGATGCCCCAGACCGAGGAGGCGATCAGCCACGCGAAGGCGGCCGGCGTCACGATGGTCGTCGCGCTCAACAAGATCGACAAGCCCCAGGCCAACCCGATGAAGGTGAAGGGCCAGCTCGCCTCGCTCGGGGTCCAGGTCGAGGACTACGGCGGCACCACGGGCTGCTGCGAGGTCTCGGCCCTCACGGGCCAGAACGTGGACAAGCTGCTCGAGAGGCTCGCGCTCGAGGCCGAGATCCTCGAGCTCAGGGCGAACCCCAAGCGCCCCGCGGGCGGCGTCATCCTCGAGGCGCGGAAGACCGAGGACCGCGGCGCCATCGCCACGGTGCTCGTCCAGAACGGCACGCTCAAGAAAGGCGACGTGATCCTGGCCGGCCGCGGCTACGGCCGCGTGCGGTCGATGCTGGACCAGGCGGGCCGCCACATCCACGAGGCCGGGCCGTCCACGCCGGTCGAGCTCATGGGCTTCGTGGAGGCGCCCGACGCGGGCGACCTCTTCCAGGTGGTGCCCGACATCGGCCAGGCCAAGGAGGTCGCCGAGGGCCGCCAGCACACGGCGCGCGTGGCGAACCTCCTGGAGCGCCAGCACGTCACGATGGAGAACCTCTTCAAGCGGATCGAGGCGGGCAGCCTCAAGGAGATCCGCATCATCCTGAAGGTCGACGTCAAGGGCTCGCTCGAGGTCCTCAAGGAGGCGCTGCCCGGCCTCTCCACGGACGAGGTCAAGCTCAAGCTGCTCCTCTCCGGCGTGGGCGGCGTGACGGAGGGCGACGTGCTCCTGGCCGACGCCTCCGACGCGCTCATCATCGGGTTCCAGGTGGAGGTCGACGCCCGCGCGGCGGAGATGTCGAAGGACCGCGGCGTCGAGATCAAGCTCTACACGGTGATCTACCAGGCGATCGAGGAGATGAAGGCCGCTCTCGAGGGCCTCCTCGAGCCGGAGCTCGTCGAGGCGAAGCAGGGCCATGCGGGCGTGAAGGAGGTCTTCCGGATCTCGCGCGTGGGCGCGATCGCGGGCTGCATGGTGACGGACGGCAAGTTCGAGCGCTCCAGCCAGGTGCGGCTGATCCGCGACAGCAAGGTGGTCCACACGGGCAAGCTCGAGAGCTTGAAGCGCTTCAAGGACGACGTGAAGGAGGTCGTGGAAGGCTACGAGTGCGGCATCAAGATCGCCGGCCACGACGACATCCGGAAGGGCGACATCATCGAGTCGTTCGTCATCCAGAAGGTGGCGCGCAAGCTCGAGAAGAAGAAATAGATAGGTGATCGTCGGCACGCTCAAGCTCCGGTTCGTCCTCCGCGAGTCGCACTCCCTCAAGGACAAGCGCCGCGTGATCAAGAGCCTGAAGGACACGCTGTCGAACAAGTTCAACGTCGCGGTCGCGGAGACGGACGAGCAGGACGTCTGGCAGACGGCGCAGATCGGCATCGCGACGGTGGGGAACGACTCGCCGTTCGTGCAGAGCGTGCTGACGAACGTGGTCAACTACGCGCGCTTCTTCGGCGGCGTCGAGCTGGTCGACCAGCAGCAGGAAATCTACGGGGATTGACCCATCGGGATACTGAGTGATTGAGTCATTGGGCCGATCGCTCAATGGCTCCGTGGGGCTTATGGGACAAGGATTCAGGAAAAACCGGCTCGAGAGCGAGATCGTGAAGGAGACGAGCCGGATCCTCCTCTACGAGCTGCGCGATCCGCGGAAGGGCTTCCTCACGGTAGTGCGGGCGAAGGTCTCCGACGACTACCAGTTCGCCAAGGTCTTCGTCTCGGTGATGGGGACGGCGAAGCAGAAGAGGCTGACGATGAAGGGCCTGCAGCACGCGCACGGGTTCGTCCAGAAGGAGCTCGCCCGGCGGATCAAGATGCGCTCCTTCCCGGTGATCCAGTTCGAGCTCGACAATTCGCTCGACAAGGCGATGGCCATCCAGAAGATCATCAGCGACGTGACGAAGGAGCGGAACGCCCGCGAGGCCGCGGCCGCACCCGCACCCGCCCCGGAACCAGGAGAAGAAGAATGAGCCGCTTCGACGGCCGCAAGGCGGAGGACCTCCGCCCGGTCAGCTTCACGCGCCACTTCACCTCGAGTTCGCCCGGCTCCGTGCTTGTCGAATTCGGGAAAACCCGCGTCCTCTGCACCGCGTCCATCGCCCACGAGGTCCCGAAGTGGCTCGAGGGGCGCGGCCAGGGCTGGATCACCGCCGAGTACGGGATGCTCCCGGGCTCCACCCAGGAGCGGAAGCCCCGCGAACGGAGCGGGAAGACCGACGGCCGGACCGCCGAGATCCAGCGCCTGATCGGCCGCGCGATCCGGTCCATCGTCGACATGGAGATGCTCGGCGAGAAGACCATCTGGCTCGACTGCGACGTCATCGAGGCCGACGGCGGCACGCGGACGGCCGCGATCACGGGCGCGTACGTGGCGCTCATGGACGCGGTCAAGGCGCTCGAGAAGGAGGGCGTCAGGTTCGCGGCACCGCCGGTGAAGGACTCGGTCTCCGCGGTGAGCGTCGGCGTCTTCAAGAACGAGCTGCTGCTCGACCTCTGCTACGTGGAGGACTCGAA
>JBGPCZ010000220.1:0-6234 GCA_041482015.1 Planctomycetota bacterium
CAGCAGGTAGAAGGCGGCGACACCGACAAACACCACTCCCGATCCCCGCTCGCCCGGATCGAATGCCTCGATCGCGGAGCGCCGGGCGTTGAACGTCGTGAGCGCGGCCCAGCAGATCGGCCAGAGCTTTACCGAAACCAGGGTCTTCCCATAGTTCACGAGCACCCGCCACTTTCCGGGGAGGAGCGCAAAGAGGCCCGCGACGGGAAAGAGTCCCAGGAGAAACATGAGGGACAGGCCGTAGACGTGCGGCCCAAGCGCGGTGGCGAGGTAATACTTCTGGCGGGCGCTGAACCGGTTCTCCCAGTCCTGGTGGAGTTTCGCCGCGCCCGCGATCGCCGCGTTCGCTCCGGTCCCGTCGACCCACGGGATTGAAATCCCGAAGAGGATCCGACTCAGGCCGGGGACGACCCCGGTCGATTGCGCCGGGTCGGCGTACGAGTACTCGCCGAGCGAGGCGGCGATGAGTCCCTCCTCGCTGACGGGTCCCCCCGGCGCTTCGATGACCCGCGCGCACAGTTCATCCAGGTACCGCTCGCGGAACGCCGCGGCGTGGGCCGGGTCGCGCTGGGCTGCGGCCTCCACGGTCCCGCGGTGGAACCCGTTCACCTTTACGTGCTGATCGAGGCGCGCCCAGATCTCGGCGCGGGCCCGCTCGCATTCGGGCCCATACGGGAGGGCGCCGGGCCGGAACAGGTTCTCCGTGGCGGGCCCGGAGCTCGCGAGCGTTGTCAGGGCGCACGAATCCAGGAAGCGTTCCATGCGCGCCGCGAGGGGCGCGTCGGTCACCCGCCCGAGGCTCACCCGCGCGGCGATCCGCTCCCACTCGAAGGGCGCGGTGAGAAAGTCCTTCTGGATCGAAGTCGCGGCCCGCGCCTGGACCGCGTCGGTTGCGCGGCCGAGGTAGGCCAGGAACCGGGGCGCCGCCACCCCCTGCTGCTTCGTGGGGGAGAGAAGCCACGCCGCGAAGACGAGATAGAAAAAATGGAGGATCAGCTCCTTGATCGATCCCTTCTCGGTCACCGTGTGGACCGTGTAGGCCACACCCGCCAGCGCGACGATGAGGGGGAGACCGAATCCCCAGAGGACGGATTGCACTTTTCCCGCGAGGGTGTATCCGGCATACTCGTAGATCGTGTCGATCATCCCTTCGCCGCCTCGAGGAGCGCCTCGCGAAGGCTTCCCTTCTCGCGGATGAGCGCCTCCAGCTTCTGGTTGTCCCTCGGATCGGTCGTGGACACCCAATACGACCAGGGATCCGGAACAAGCCTCGCGATCCCCTTTGTCTCCGTCGACTGCACGAGCATCTCGCTGAACTTCCCCTTCACCGTCCGCACCTTGGAGAGGAGCGCCTTCTCCTCCGGGGAGAGATCGAGCAGTTTCTCCATCGCGAGCACGGTCTCCGGGGTCTGTTGTAAGAAGAGTCGATTGGGCGCATTGGCGCGGATCGCCTCTCCGGTCCGTCCCTCGAAGTCGGAAACTTGCTGCGTCACCATGAGGGCCGCGGAATTCAATTTGCGGTGAGTGCGCAGGACGTCCTCGAGAAACGACGCCGTGGTGGCACTCCGGAGCAGAGTCCAGGCCTCGTCCACGCTCGCCTACCTCGGGAAGCTTGGCGCCTTTGCTTCGCTCGCGGCTGCGGCGACGTTTGTCCTGTCGCCGGTCGCGTGGTCACCGGTCATGCTTCACCTCGGCGCTGCCGGTGCGGCCGCGGGGGCCTGCGTGTGGCTCGGAAATCTCCCGGTGAAGCTCTGAACCCTTGGAGGTCCCATGAACCTGATCCAGGAGGTCGAGAATCGGATCCTGGTAGTCCGTGGGGAGAAGGTAATAATGGACACCGATCTTGCGATGCTCTATGGCGTGAGCGCGAAAGCGCTCAAGCAGGCGGTTCGGAGAAACCGGGAGCGGTTTCCGGCGGACTTCATGTTCGAACTGACTTGGGAGGAATCCCGGGCCGCTCTAAGGTCACAGATTGTGACCATTAAGCGGGGCGAGCACCTCAAGTATCGGTCTTACGCCTTCACAGAGCAGGGAGTCGCGATGCTCTCCAGTGTTCTGCGTAGCGAGCGAGCCATCCGCGTGAACATTGAGATTGTGCGCACGTTCGTGAGACAGAGGAAGATGATTGAGACCCACGCCGACCTGGCGCGGAAGATCAACTCTCTGGAGCGAAAGTACGACGCGCAGTTCAAGGGTGTGTTTGACGCCATCCGGGAGCTCATGGAGTCATCGAAGGGCAGGATCGGATTTCACCGGCCATGATCGGGTCTAAGGTCACAAAGTGTGACCTTAGACGGATGGGATCGGCCCTTGCGCGGCCCGGGGCCTTTTGTGTTTCATACGTCCGTGCGCGTCCTCATCCTCGGTCATGGAGCCGACACGCCCAGCACCCGCACCCGCATCCTCCAGTACCTGCCCCTGTTCCAACGGGACGGCATCGAGGTCGAGCGCGTCGACCTCCCCTCCGGGCTCTTCGGTCGCTGGAAGGTCTTCGGACGTTGCTCCGAGGTCGACGTCGTTTTCCACCAGAAACGGCTCCTCCCGGCGTGGCAGTTCCGCGCGCTCCGGAGGCGGGCGAAGCGGCTCGTCTACGACTTTGACGATCCGATGATCTACGCGCGCCGGGACGGCCGCGTCGAGACATCGTCCACGCGCGAGAAACGGTTCCGGGAGATCCTCTCGATCGCCGACGCGGTCACGGTCCACGCGGGGGGCGATCCGCTCGCGCGCGAGTACGGCGCCCGGAACGTCCACGTGATCCCCACGCCGATCGATCTGGCTCGATGGAGGATCAAGGACTCGTGGGCGTCGTCGCGCCTGGCGCTCGGCTGGGCCGGGACCGCGGCGCACGTCGGGAATCTCCGGGATATCGCAACCGCCCTCCGGGGCCGCCGCGTCCGCATCGTCGCCGACGTCTCCTGCGAACTCCCGGGCGCGGAGGTCGACTTCGTCCCGTGGACGCTCGAGGGTGAGCCCGACGCGGTCCGCTCCTTCGACGTCGCCCTCGCGCCGCTCCCCGACGACCCGTGGAGCCGCTGGAAGATGCCCTACAAGATCCTGACCTACTTCGCTGCCGGCGTCCCCGTCGTCGCCTCGTGCCTGGGTGCCGTCGGGAGCGTGGTCCGCGACGGGGAGAACGGGCTCCTCGCGGGCGACTGGGAGGCGTGCCTCCGCCGCCTGGAAGATCCCGCGCTCCGCGAACGCCTCGGCCGCGCGGGACGCGCGACGGTCGAGAAGGATTTTGCGCTGGAAGTCTGCTACGCCAGGCTCAAGGCGGTCCTCACATCGACCGGGTAGAATGGAAAGGATCGCTCGTCTCCCCAAGGGCTTCGTGCCCGCCCTTCCGAAACGGTGCGTGGGGTGCTCCGCTCCCGACCCCGATCGCCGCGTGACCCTCTGGACGATGTCGTCGAGCTGGTGGGTCGTGCTGCTCCCGATCGTGATGTTCTTCTCGAAGGCGACCCGGACCACGTTCCCGGCGTGCCGCGGGTGCGCGTGGCGGATCCGCTTCCGGCGGATGGCCTCGTTCGCGATCATGATGGCGCTGATCCTTGTCGCGGTGACGGTGGTCTTCCGGTGGCTCCCCGCGTCGCCCAGGATCCTGCGCCGGCTGGTCGGGGTGGGGGCGTGCCTCGTCATTCTTCTCCCTTGGGCGGCCTGGGAGGCCTGGTTTCCCCCCGCGGTCAGTCTCACGCTGCAAGGCGGGACCGTGGAGTATGAATTCCGCGACGTCGAGTTCGCCGCCGAGTTCCGGAGCCTCAACCGCGGGGAGCTGCGGGAGTAGCCCCCAGCAGGTATTCCGCCACGTCCCCCAGCCGGAATCCGTCCACGACGTACCGCAGCACGGTCCGCGAGAGGAGCCGGCCCGGGCCCGACCGCGACGCGCCGTGGATCACCCGCGCCAGCGCGCTCTTCCGCGCCGCGCTGCCGAGGCTCCGGAACCAGCCCTTCCCGCCGGAACGCGTCGCGCGGTGGAGCACGCGGAATCCCGTCTCGCGGCAGAGCCGGAGCAGGGTCTCGTGCGTGAAGAACTGGAGATGGCGGGGAACCTCGAGGTGGTACCAGTCCTCGCGGAAGAGACGGAACATCAGGCCGCCCGCCGTGGGGAAGAGCAGGTAGAGCACCCCGTCGGGCCGGAGCATGCGCCTCAGGTTCGCGAGCGCCGCGCGGGGATCGAAGACGTGCTCCAGCGCGTGGTTCATGGTGATCACGTCAAAGTGCCCGTCGGGGAACGTGGCCGCCTCGACGCTGCAGCCCTGCACCTCGATGCCCTCCTTCCGCGCCTTGCCCGCGGCGACCGGGTCGATTTCGATTCCAAAAGCGCGGCACCCCTGTGCCGTGAAACTTCGCAGGTCGTAGCCCGTCCCGCAGCCGACGTCGAGGATGTCGAACGGAGGGCGGAGGCGGATCAGGCGGTGGCGCGCGGAGACCCGGTCGCGTTCCCTCGGTTCGCGTGGCTGGTGCGGCCCGTAGTCTTTGGGATAGTACCGGCCGATCTCCGAGGGGGACGGGCGCTCCACCAGGTAAACGTGCCCGCACCGGCGGCACCGGCCCACGGGCCAGGTCTCGCCCGGCACGGAGTCGTGGACGTCGCGGGCGCGAAAAAGGACGGTCGCGTCGGCCGCCCCGCAGGCGCCGCACCGCGCGGTCTCCATCAGGCGTCCCCCCGCGGAGGCCAGCGATGCTTCCGCGCGACCGTGATCTTCATGATCTCCCGGACCCAGCGGCGCTCGTCCTTCCGGAGCGACGCGCAGCGCCCGAAGTAGGCCCGGAGGAAGCGCAGGCGGTCGGTCCGCGTGAGCGGCGGCGTGAGGGACGCATTCAGCTGCGCGAGGTTGAAGAGACGGTCGCGCTCGGGGACGACTTCCATGAAGCGGACTCGGTCGAGGTCGACGAAGAGGAACGCATCGTCCTTGACCAGGATGTTGGTCGCCTTCAGGTCCCCGTGGTAGACGCCCGTGCGATGGAGGCGCCGCAGCTCGCGCGCGAATCGGGAGATGAACCCGTCGCGCCTCTTTCGGTCCAAGCGGCCGAACGGGGTGCAGACGAAGGCGTAAAGATCCTCCGACTCGATCCAGTCGCCCACGACCCAGGTGTCGCTTGCGGCGATGAGTCGCGGCGTCCCCAGGTTTCGCACCCCGAGGCCGTGGGCGTTCCTCCAGTACCGGACCGCGCGTCCGCGCCGCATCTGCTTGAGAAAGAGGCCGTCGCCGGAGCGCCAGAGCCCGCGCGTCCCCTCGACCTTCACGGGCGTCTTCGGACCGGATCGGACCCACGAGAGGATCTTCTCCACGTCCGCCTCGGTGCGATGGTAGATCTTTCCCTTCTTGCCGAATCCGCGGCCGCCCTCCACGCAGCGCTTCTCGCGGCCCGCATAGTAGCGGTGGAGCGCGTGACGGAGGCGACCCCAGATCTCCTGCCAGGAGTCGCACCCGGCGGCCCGGAGGAACCGCGCGACGTCGGTGAGGGGACGCAGCTCGAGGAACGACATCGCCGTGAACGCGAGGCCCTCAAGGCGGCGCGATGCGGAGAGGCGCGTGACCTTCTGCGCGCGGTGGACATCCATCACGTACAGCGTTCCGCCGCGCGCGAGGATGTTTCCGACGTGCAGGTCCTGGTGTTCGAAGCCCGCGTCCTGCATCTTCCGGACCAGCGTGCCGAGCGGCTTGACGAGGTGTCGCACCCCTCGCTCGAGCAGGTCTTTCAGGATGGGTGCGTCGGGGATCTCCTCCGTGATCACGTAACTCCCCGCCTCGTTCCGTCCCGTCGCGACGAGCCGGGGGCAGGGGATGCCCGCGGCCTCGAGCGCGCGCAGCATCGTGGCCTCCCTGCGCGCGCGGTCGCGGAAGAGCTCGGCGGGGAAGCGCTTGACGTAGAGCGCCGGCGTGCCCGCGGGGACGCGCCAGACGGTGCGGGCGGAGTTCTCCTTGACCACCTCGCCCCGGACCTCGCCGCGCAGCCAGCGGTCGACGTCGGCCGACCGGGCGGGGAGATGGATCGTGAACGGGGCCAAGGGCTACCGGGCCCCTTTGACGAGGCCGTTGTCGCAGCGGACCGGGATGTCCGCGCGATCGTAGTACTCGGTGGTCTTCTTCCGCGGGATGCGGCGCTGGCGGATTTTCGGATCGATGATGTCGTCCACGTGGTAGACCCACGCGCGGCCCCAGAGGGAGGTGGGCTTCGCACCCGAGCGGCGCAGGCGGTTGCGGAGGTCGCTGTCCTCCTTGCCGAAAC
>JBGPCZ010000221.1:0-6218 GCA_041482015.1 Planctomycetota bacterium
CGATCTCGGACAGGAACCAGCCGAAGAGACAGGCCGGGGCGGCGGCCAGGGCCGCGATGAAGACCATCGGCAGGCTGCCGGGGGCGGGCCCTTCCTTCCTCCGGACCATCTGCAGCAGCTCCAGGAGGGCGGCGGTCGCGAGGAGCGCGATCGGGAAGTGCACGATGCCGGGGTGGAGGTTCCCGAGGAATCCCATCAGGCGCGAATGCTTTTCGCCGGCGGTCGCGAGCAGGGCGATCATCATGATGTCGTCTCAGGGTTGCGGAAGCTTCGAGTACTCCTTGTCGGGCGCGACGTAGACGTGGAAGCCGGCCTGCTTCGCGACGGCCGGGGGCGTCACGCCCTCGCCCGCGAAGACGAGGAGGATGCCCACATCGTGGCGCGTGTGCGCGTCCTTGAGCGCGTCCGTCACCTTCGGGTCGGGCTTCTTCGGGTCGAGGTCCTCGACGAGCGCGGCGTTCGCGTTCGAGCCCGCCTTCGCGGGATCGCCCCGCACGACGATGAGCGCGGCGGGGAATTTCTTGCGAGCGTCGGCCGCCTCCTCCGCGGCGACGACGAATCCCGCGAAGCCCTTGTCCATCGCGGCCTTGGGCTCGCCCGAGAGCGCGACCGCCCGGAGCCCCTTGAGCTCCTCCTTCGTCCAGTTCGCGGGGTCGAGGAGGACGAGATCGAATTTCAGCAGGGCCGCGGCCTCCCCCTTGCCCGAGTAGACGGCGAACGTGCGGATCTCGGCGGGCAGGCCGCCGAGGGACTCTTCCGACGGCTGCTTGAACGCGCCGGAGTTCGCGCGCCACCACTTGTTCCACTCGTCGGGCGTGGTCAGCTTCTGGCCGGTGATGCGCCGGAGCGCGGGGAGCGTGTCGGCCGCGATGGGTTTCCGGACGTTCTGGGCGCCGACGCCCTCGGGGGCGTTCGCGGCGTAGTGGAGTTTCAGGAGGCCGTCCATGCACGAGAGGTCGCGGATGGCGCCGAGCGCGCGGACGCACTCGCCCATGAGGGGGATGTTCGCGCTGATCAGCATGCCCGTGAGCTGCTTGACGGCGGAGTGGTCGCGCAGCGTCCCGAGCGCGCGGATGACGGCCTGGGCGACCTTCTGGTCTCCCGAGCGGCTGGGCACCTCGCTCTGCAAAAGGTTGCCGAAGCTCCCGAGGATCGACTGGAGGGCCCCGCCCGCCTTGACGTCTCCGATCCGCCCGACGGCGTCGGCCGCGGCGACGCGCACCGCGTCGGAGAAGGGGCCGGAGATGACCGAGGCGATTTTCGCGGCGGCCTTCGGCTGGCGCGTGGCGGCGAGGACGTCGATCGCGGCGGTGCGCTCGCCATCGGTCTTCGCCGACTTCATCGCGTCGGCAAATTCCTTGAGCTTCGTGTCGATGTCGTCCTTCTTGTCCTGCCCGCCCGCCGGAGGCCGGGCGAAGGCGGGGACGAGCGGGAGCAGGAGCAGCAGCAGGGTCATCAAACAGGCCATCCGTATAGTGTACGCGCCTTTTGCTTGATTTCACTCATAGGTCGCACTAAGCTTCGGGCTCCCCGGAGCGGCCCCCCTCGTCTAGTGGCCCAGGACACGGCCCTCTCAAGGCCGGGACACGGGTTCGAATCCCGTGGGGGGCGCCAACTTAAAAGAACCTCCAAGCCTCCATTTCCCCTTTGACCCGGCGGCGGTTGAAAAATTGCGGCTCCCCGCGGACCCCGGAGGCGTATTATCCCCTGTTTCCCCGCCGCCGGATGCTTGGGATGCTTGAAAGGCGCGGGGGCTTGGTGTAAAACCTCAGGACTCGGAGCCAAGGTAGAAGGAGACCCTGATGAAGCTGCTTGCCGCACTCCTCGTCGTCGTTCTCGGAGCCCCCGTCCAGCCGGCCCCCGAGCTCGTGGCCTCGAAGGTCGCGAAACTCCCGGTGATCGACGGCAAGGCGGACGATGACGCTTGGAAGTCGGCCAAGGAGCTCAAGGTCCCGATCGACGAGCCGCTCGAGGAGAAGCCCAAGAAAAGCGTCACCATGAAGGCCGTCCACGACGGCGACTCGATCTGCATCCTCATGGTCTGGGAGGACGCCGACAAGAACGACCAGCACTGCCCGTTCGTCTGGAAGGGGACCGCCTACGAGGAGGACGGGGAGAAGGCGGAGGACTTCTGCTCCATCGGCTTCGCCCTCACCGGGAAGTTCGACAGCGACATGAAGGCGGGCGTCGTCTCCACGTGGGACGTCTGGGAGTGGGGCGCGGCCCGCACGAACGCCTCCGGCTACGCGCTCGACCGCACCCACATCTTCAGCAAGACCAAGCCGGCCGATCCCATCAAGTCCAAGAAGATGACCGACCGGAACCAGGAGCCGATCTTCTTTGCCCACCCGGTCGACGAGGGGACGCCCTGCTACAAGAAGATCGACGCGCCCGAGAAGAAGGGCGCCGAGGTCATTCCGCAGTACGTTACGCAGACGCCGACGGGTTCCGCGGCCGACGTCCAGGCGAAGGGCGAATGGGCGGGCGGGAAGTGGACCGTCGAGTTCAAGCGCAAGCTCAACACCGGCCACAAGGACGACACGGTCTTCGCGGCGGGCAAGGGCGTGGAGTTCGCGATCGCCACCTTCGACAAGTGCGAGAAGGGCGACCACCTGGTGTCGAGGACCGTGGTCCTCAAGATCCAGTGAGTCCGGGCGCCTGATCCGGGAAGTTTCGGGCTGGGGGGCGACTCATGCGGGAGATGGTCCGCGCGCGTCTTCTCCTCGTGCTCCTCCCCGCGCTGCTCGCGGGCGCGCAGGCCGGCCCCGAGGAGGCCTACGAGGCGCGCAAGCGCGCGCGCCGCGCCGAGTCGGCGAAGCGGCTCGACGAGGCGAAGAAGGCGATCGAGGAGGACCGGAAGGCCGAGGTGGCGCGCCAGAAGGCGCTCGTCGAGAAGCTCAAGAACCTCAAGCTCTCGCTCAAGCTCAAGAACGGCCTGCAGCTCCAGAACGTCGTCCTCCAGGGGATGACGCGCGACGAGATCCGCCTCTCGTTCACCTACGAGGGCTCCCCGGTCGAGCAGGCGTTCCCGGTCGAGTTCATCGAGGACCGGTCGTACGTCGACCTCCTCGGGGCGGTCTACAAGGACGGCGGCGCCGCGGGGCTCTACGAGACGGGACGCCACCTGGTCCTCCGCAAGCTTTGGAAGGACGCGCAGGCGGCGTTCAAGAAGTGCGTCGAGGCCGACGCCTCGTACGCCGCGCGCGTGCCGGACCTCGCGCGCATCCTGAACAACGAGGCGGCGTTCAAGGGGTCGGCCCGGAGGATCGGCGCGGACCAGCTCTTCATCTCCCATGACTTTGCCGACGCCGCGCAGGTCCAGGACTTCACGATGCAGCAGCAGCCCGGCGCGATGTCGGTCGAGGGCGGGGAGCTCCGGCTCCAGACGACCGCGACGGCCCTCTGGAGCCTGAAGGACGTGGATTTCGAGCGCGACCTCGAGGTCGACGCCGTCGCGGTGTTCGAGGGGAAGGCGGCGCTCGTCCTCGGGTGCTTCTTCACGGCGGAACGGAAGGGCTACCTCGCCGTGGTGAACAGCATCGCGCCCGCGGGCCACGTCCTCCACCGCTTCGACGGGCCCCAGAAGATCGAGCAGCTCGCGGTCCAGCAGGCCCCGAAGATCGTGCCGGGCGCGGAGACTCGCGTCCGCCTCCAGGCGCGGGGCGGTTCGCTGCGGGTCTGGGTGGGCGACCAGGAGGCGGTGTCGGTCTCCGACGCCGCCTACGCGAGGGGCTGGTGCTTCCTCGGCGTGGCGGGCGGGACGGTCCGGCTCAAGAAGCTGACCATCCAGGGTCGCGCCAACCCGG
Source organism: Planctomycetota bacterium (assembly GCA_041482015.1). Lineage (GTDB taxonomy): Bacteria > Planctomycetota > MHYJ01 > MHYJ01 > JACPRB01 > JACQFK01. The sequence goes on from JBGPCZ010000221.1 coordinate 3,807, forward strand.
TCGAGATCGGGAAGCGGTTCGCGGAGGTGGAGGTGCTGGTCCGGCGCGCGCTCGAGTCGGACCTCGGGAAGAGGAAGAAGGACGAATCGGGGGTCGACCCGCTCTCGGCGGAGGACGACTATCTCCTGTCGAAAATCGATGCCGGGCTGCTCGGGGAATTTGCGAAGCGCCGGGGCGCGTTCGTCCAGCTGGCCCGGGCGGGGCAGCTCCAGCCCCCCCACGCCGCGATCTTCGACGAGATCGTCCAGAAGGCGCCGGACTTCGCGGCGGGCCGCTTCTGGCGGGGCGCGGCGCTCCTGAACCTGAGGCGGCCGGAGGAAGCGAAGGCCGACCTCGAGGCGGCGGTCCGCCTGTGCCCCGAGTTCCACGAGGCGCAGCTGGCGCTGGCCCAGGTCGGCCTGGAGGAGCGCGACTTTGCGTCGGCGCAGGCGTGCGTGAAGAGATCGCTCGAGCTCGCGCCCGGGTCGGGCGAGGCGGTCGCGCTGGGCGCCTTCCTCCGGTTCCTCGGGGGCGACCCGAAGGGCGCGACGGCGGACCTCGAGCTCGCGCGCAAGCTCGACCCCTCGAGCGACTTCATCGCGGGGACCCAGAAGAACGTCCTCAACGTGATCAAGGGTCCGCAGCACCTGGGGGCGAAGCACGCGAAGGAGTTCCCGCACTTCCACGTGATGACCGACATGTCGCCCGAGAAGACGGCGCTCTACGGGTCGCGTCTCGAGGCGGCCTACAAGTTCTACGCGGAGACCTTCAAGGACGTGTTCGCGGAGGACCCGAAGCGCGCGAAGCCGCGGGTGGCGATCTTCAACACGCGCGAGGCGTACCTGACCTACGGCGAGCTGACGCTCTCGGGCCGGCAGGAGTGGACGCTGGGCTACTTCCACCAGCTGTACAAGGAGCTCCTGCTCTTCGAGGACGTGGACCCGGAGGCGACGCTCCAGACGCTGTACCACGAGGCGTTCCACCAGTTCATGAGCCTGATGATCGCGCGCGTGCCCTTCTGGTACAACGAGGGGATCGCTGAGTACATGGGGGGCATCAAGGTCGAGGTCGTGAAGGGGCAGCCGAAGATCACGGAGCGCGCGCGGGTGCTGGAGGGCCGGCTCAAGACGCTGAAGGCCGGGCTGGCCGGCGCGATGAAGTTCGAGGCCATCATGATGGAGACGCCCGCGCAGTTCTACTCGGGCGTCGTGCCGTTCAAGTACGCGCAGGCGTGGTCGATGGTCCACTTCTTCTACGAGGCGGACAAGGGCCGGCACCGGCCGCGGATCGAGGCGTACTTCAAGAAGCTCAAGGAGGGGGGCACGCCGCGCGAGGCCTACCAGGCGGGATTCGGCGACGCCCGGATGGACGAACTCCAGAAGGAGTGGGTAGAATACGTGAAGAAGCTGGAGCCGCCGAAGAAATGATCCTGCTGGCGCTCGTGTCGTGGCTGGCCGCGGTCGACGAGGACGCGATCACGGTGACGCTCGCGTTCGAGCGGATGCACTGCGACGAGTGCAAGTCCGAGCTTGAGGCCTCGGTCCGGAAGATGCAGGGCTTCAAGGGGGTGAGCTTCCTCGGGAGCGCGGTGCTCGTGCTCTTCGACGAGAAGCAGCCGGTCCCGGCGTTCAACCGCCTCCCGAAGGACCTGAGCCTGCGCGCCGTGACGCTCGCGATCCGCGGAACCGTGAGCTTCGCGGGCGAGAAGGCGACGCTCGTCGCCCGGAGCGGCTCGACCTACGCGCTCGCCAACCCCGACAAGTCCAAGCAGGACCACCTCGGCGACCTCAAGAAGAAGCTGGGGGGCAAGAGCCGGTTCACGGTCAGCGGGACGATCGGCGGCGACGGGAAGACGATCCTGCTCCAGTCCTTCCAGGCGGCGGACTGGAAAGACTGACCGAGCCATCAGCTCTCAGCGATCAGCCAAACAAACAGACCATAGTCATTTCCATTTTAGCTGACGGCTGAGAGCTGACCGCTTATCTGCGGCGGAAGCGCGAGGTGCGGCGGAGAAGGCGGCCGCGGCGGAGCTTGGGGACGGAGGAGCTCTTCGACTCCTCCACGTAGCCGTCGGGCATGCCGCCCTGGGCGATCGACTCGAGGTCGCGGACGAGCTCGGCGGGCGTCTGGTAGCGGTCCTCGCGACCCTTCTGCATCATCTTCACGACCACGAAATCGACCGCGCCCGAGACGAGCGGGTTCTTCGCGCGGGGCGGGGTGACCGGCTCGGTCAGGTGCTTCGAGATCACGTCGGCGGCGCTCTGGCCGGGGAAGGGGACCTCGCCGGCCGCCATGTGGTAGAAGCTCGCGCCGAGCGAATAGATGTCGGCCCGCGTGTCGACGTTCTGCTCGCCGCGCGCCTGCTCGGGGGCGATATAGTAGGGCGTGCCCATCGAGGCGCCGGGGCGCGTGCCGGAGGCGTCGCCCTCGTCC
>JBGPCZ010000222.1:0-6182 GCA_041482015.1 Planctomycetota bacterium
AGCACGGTGCTGCTGTAAGGCTGGAAGTAGGGCTGTAAGAAGGTGGGGATTTTTTAGGATCGGGCTGGCCTCGCGTGGGACGACCCACCGAGAAGCCTGAGTAAGGAGACCTATGTCACTGGTGCGGGCGATGGGCTCGGCCCTTTCGGGGCTGAACGCCCAGCAGTTCCAGCTGGACACGATCGGGAACAACCTGGCCAATGCGACGACGACGGGCTACAAGTCGGCGCGGGTGGGGTTCCAGTCGGTCTTGTCCCAGACGATCCGCTTCGGCAGCGCCCCGCAGGGGACGCTGGGCGGCGTGGATCCCTTCCAGATCGGGCTCGGCGTCGCGGTCGGCTCGACGAGCCGGGACTTCAACCAGGGCGAGCTCAAGACGACCGGGCAGGCGAGCGACCTCGCCATCAACGGGAGCGGCTTCTTCATCATGAGGGACTCCCAGAACGGGCAGGTCTTCACGCGCGACGGGGCGTTCTCGATCAATCCCCAGGGCTTCCTCCACGACCCGAGCTCGGGCTTCATGGTGCAGGGGGTGAACGCCACGGCGGGCACGTTCACGATTCCGCAGGGCGGCGCGCTCGAGGACGTGCGGATCCCCGTGGGCGATCTCCAGATCGCGGCCGCCACGACGAAGGCGGTCTTCGACGGCAACCTGAACTCCGGCGGCGAGACGGCCCTTATGGGCACCACGCTCCAGTCGGCGCGGCTGGTCGACAACGCGGTGGTCGGGCCTCCCGATGCGGCGGCCGGCACGCTCCTCACCGACCTCTCCCGTGCGAACGGCGCGGGATTCCTGGACCTGAACATCTCGGCCGGCGACACGCTGACCGTGAATGCCACGAAGGGCGGGCGGCCGCTCCCGGAGCAGAAATTCTTCGTGGGCGGCTCGCTCCCCGTGGGCTATGACGGGTTCGGGACGACGCTCGGCGACTTCGCCGCGTTCGTCCAGCGCGCTCTCGGGATCAACAGCGACAACGGGATGCAGTACGGCGCGATCCGGGACAACGACACCAACCCCAACACGCAGGGCGTTTCGTTCTCCGGGCCGCTGAGCGGCTTTGCCCCGTCGGCCACGATTCCGTGGACCATGACCCAGACGGGGACGGACTTCCTCGCGGAAGGCGTGCAGGTGGGCGATATCGTCCGATTCAACTCGGGCGCCGGCGCGGGCCAGAGCGGAGTGGTCACCCTCATCAGCGGGGGCGGGAACGACACGCTGACGGTCACGGCCCTCTCGGGGACGCTGCCGCTGCCCGTCTCGGGCGACCAGTACACGATCCACGAGCCGGCGGGCGTATCGATCGCCAGCGCGGCCGCCACGCCGTGGCTCACGGGCGGCTCGCTGCATGTCGCGGGCAACGCGGGCCTGGCGAATTCGATCACGGACCTGAAAATCGTGGACGTGTCGAACAGCATCAACGTCTCCCCGTTCACCCAGATCGACGCGGCCGCCGGGGAGTCGGTGGTCGCCAACTCGGTGGTCTACGACTCGATCGGAAACGCGCACCAGGTGGAGGTCACGTACGTCCTCGAGGCCAAGGGCGTCGTGGACCCGGGCTCGGGATCGGTCGGCAACGTCTGGCGTGTCTACACGGAGGCCGCGGACTCGAAGCAGCTCAGCGGGACGGGCGTGCTGCTGGGAAGCCAGCGGTCCACCGGCAGCGGCCAGGTCAAGTTCTCGACGGAGGGCCAGTTCCTGTCGCAGCTGGCCGCGTCGGGGGCGGGGTTCGTCACGGCGAACCTGCCCAACCAGGGGGCGGTCACCCCGTTCAGCTTCGCGCCGGACTTCAGCGAGCTGACCGGCTTCGCCAACACCCAGTCGGTCGCCTTCATGAAGAGCCAGGACGGCCTGCCCACCGGGATCCTTACGGACTTCCAGGTGGACCAGAACGGAGTCGTCAAGGGCATCTTCACGAACGGCGCGACGCGCGACCTGGCGCAGATCATGGTCGCCCGCTTCCCGAACCCGAACGGGCTCGAGGACGACGGGGCCAACAACTTCCGCATCGCCACGAATTCGGGGACGCCGGTGATCAGCGCCCCCGGCCAGCAGAGTGCGGGCAACCTCGTGGACGGCGCGCTGGAGGCGTCGAACGTGGACTTCGCCAAGGAATTCAGCGACCTGATCGTGGCGCAGCGGGCGTTCCAGGCGAACTCGAAGGTCATCACGCGGAGCGACCAGATGCTGGAGACCCTGATGAACATCGTGTAGTCCGGGGCCCGAACTGGCCGAAGATAAAAGGGGGGCCTCTCTTTCGGGGGAGGCCTCCCTATCTTATTTCCGGTGGGATATAATACCCGGGTTGCGAGGGCCGATGATCAAGGTGACGCGGCTGAACGGCAAGGAGTTCGTGGTGAACGCCGAGCTGGTCCAGTACTTGGAGGCCACGCCCGACACGGTCATCACCCTGGTCAACCACGAGAAGCTGGTGGTCAAGGAGCCGGTCGACGAGATCGTCCGGCGCATCGTCGAGTACGGGCGGTCGCTGCGGAGCCTGGTCTCGTAGCGGGCCGCGGATCAAGGAGGGAAGAGACGTGACGTTCACGGTTCAGGGCGGGGATCGCTAGCGATGGCCTCCCCCGCCACCGCCGAAAGGACGGAAGCCCCGGGCGCCGCGGTTGCCTCGCCCCGCCGGCTCATGTCCCCCCTGGGTTACGTCGTCGTGGTCGCCATCATGGGCGTCACGGCCGGCGTGGTCTACTTCGTGACGCGCAACTTCCACGATACCGGCCAGAAGTCGGTGATCCACGAGGCGTACGAGGAGATCGACCTCGGGCAGGTCACCCGGGAGCTCGCGCCGGACGCGAACCTGGTGCGCGAGCAGTTCATGGTGAAGATCGTGCTCCTCCTGAACCCGAACAACAAGAACCTGGCGGAGCTGAAGCCGCAGGTCGAGAAGCGGCGCAACTTGCTCAAGCACATCGTCCTGACCGAGATCGTCTACCGCAAGAGCGACGCGGAGCTGCGGAACCCCGACATCCTCGAAATGCTGGGCAACGAGCTCCGCCAGCGCCTGAACGCCGAGTTCGACACCGCGAAAGACGGGCAGGAGGCGATTCACAAGGTTATCTTCCCGGACAGCCGTCTCCCGTCGCACCATTAGGCCGCGCCATGCCCGACTCGCCCAAGCAGGAAGACATCGACGAGCTCATGCGGGCCCTCGGGGCCGACCCCGGGAAGGCCGCGGCCCCCGCGTCCGCGACGAGGCCCGTCGCGGGGGCCTCCCCGCTGCCCCTGGAGCCCCTGTCGCCCGGCTCGCAGCCCCGTGCCGAGGCGGGCCTGGATTTCCTGAGCGACGTGGACGTCAGCGTGCGGATCGAGCTCGGCACGGCGCGGATGCACGTCCAGGACGTGCTCAAGCTGGGCTCGGGATCGGTGGTCCCGCTCGAGAGCCTGGTCGGCGACCCGGTGAACGTGTTCGTGAACGACCGTCTCGTCGCGCGCGGCGAAGTCCTCGTCGTCAACGAGAACTTCGCCGTCCGCATCACCGAGGTCATCCCCCTCCCCAAGTCCGAAAAGTAGACTCCCCCGTACAAGACAGTCGGTCTGTTTTGCGCGCCCCCCGCTTCTCCTTGACTGGTTTCACCCGCAGGTTAGCATTAGGGGATGGCCACGCCCTCGGTCCCCAAGTCCGACGACGTCCTGTCGCGCCTGGACGAGCTGTCCGCGAAGCTCGAGACCGAGCGACGGATGCGCGAGGTCACCGACCACATCCACACGCTTTCCACCGACGAAATCATCCTCTCCGTGCGCGAGGACATCCAGCGGCTGGTGAACTGCGAGCGCGTCACGATCTTCGCCAAGGAGCCGGGGAAGGAGGAGATCTACTCGAAGTCGATGGACGGCAGCGAGGTCAAGGAGATCCGCCTTCCGGTCGGCCCGACGAGCCTGGCGGGCTACGTCGCCCAGAAGAAGAAGCCGGTCCGGATCAGCGACGTGTACGATCCCAAGGCCGTCGCCGCCGTCGACCCGGCGCTCAAGTTCGACCCGTCGTGGGACAAGCGGACGGGGTTCAAGACCAAGCAGGTCCTCGCCACGCCGATCCTCAAGGACGGAAAGCTCGTCGGCGTGATCGAGTGCATCAACACGCGCGACAGCATGTCCTTCCGCATCGACCACGAGGTGATCGTCGACGACCTCGCCAAGACGCTGGGCACCGCGTTCCAGAACCAGCAGAAGATCAACGTCCGTACGTCCCCCTATGACGCCCTGATCCGCGCCGGTCGCGTGACCCAGGACCAGGTCGACCAGGCCACCGCGGTCGCCCAGAAGACCAACACCTCCGTCGAGCAGGCGCTCATGGCGGCGTTCAAGGTCCCGAAGGAGGAGCTGGGGAAGAGCCTCGGCGACTTCTTTCGCTGCCCGTTCGCGCCGTACTCGGCGGATCTTTCGCTCCCTCCCGAGCTCCTCGAGAGGTTCACGACCGACTACCTCAAACACCACTCGTTCGTCCCCGTCGCCAAGGACGGCAACCGCGCCACCATCATCATGGCCAACCCCCGCAACCTCACGCTGCGGGACGACATCGCGAAACGGCTCGGGCTCGAGGTGGCGGTGAACGTCTCCACCCGCGAGGACATCAACGAGTTCATCGACCATTTCCAGGCGCTGAAGAACCAGCCGGTCCCCTCGGGGCCCGTGGCGTTCTCGGACATCATCGACCAGATCGAGAGCGAGGACGCCGCCGTCAAGAAGAAGGAGGACGGGGCGCCGGAGGACGCCGTCAAGGAGGACGACGTCGGCATGGTGCGCCTCGTGAACCAGCTCATCGAGCAGGCGCACGACAAGGGGGCGAGCGACATCCACATCGAGCCCTACATCGACGGCGACGTCGTCGTGCGCGTGCGGGTGGACGGCATCTGCGCGGAGCACGCGCGGATGCCCAGGAAGTTCGGCCGGAACATCGTCGCCCGCATCAAGATCATGGCCAACCTCGACATCGCCGAGCGGCGGTTCCCGCAGGACGGGAAGATCCGCTTCAAGAACTTCGGTTCGCGGGACATCGAGCTCCGCGTCGCGACCATGCCCACCACGGGGAGTTTCGAGGACGCGGTCCTCCGCATCCTGGCGGCCTCCAAGCCGATCCCCATCGAGAAGCTGGGGATGGAGAAGGACAACCTGGCGGGATTCCAGCAGGTCGTCCAGGAGCCCTACGGCATCTTCCTCTGCGTGGGCCCCACCGGCTCGGGCAAGACGACCACGCTCCACTCGGCGCTCGGCTACCTGAACAAGCCCGACGTCAAGATCTGGACCGCGGAGGATCCCGTCGAAATCACGCAGCAGGGGCTGCGGTAGGTGAACGTACAGCCGAAGATCGGCTTCACGTTCGAGAAGGCGCTCCGGTCGTTCCTGCGGTGCGACCCCGACATCATCATGATCGGCGAAATGCGCGACCTGGAGACGGCGAGCGCGGCGATCGAGGCGTCGCTCACGGGCCACATGGTCTTCTCGACGCTGCACACGAACAACGCGCCCGAGACCATCACGCGCCTCCTCGACATGGGCCTCGACCCGTTCACGTTCGGCGATTCGCTGCTCGCCGTGCTCTCGCAGCGGCTGATCCGCACGCTCTGCAAGGAGTGCAAGGAGAAGTACTCGCCGTCCGAGGAGGAGTGGGCGAAGCTCAAGCACGAGTTCAACGACGATGCCCTCTGGGGAAAGCAGGCCTTCGTGCGGGAGAAGACGGAGCTCTTCCGGGCGAAGGGCTGCGACCGCTGCAACCAGACCGGCTACAAGGGCCGGGCGGGCATCCACGAGCTCATGGTCGTGGACGACGAGATCCGTCACCTGATCTACGAGAAGGCGCTCTCCTCGAAGATCCGCGTGCTCGCCATCGCGAAGGGCATGGTGATGCTCAAGCAGGACGGGATCCGAAAGATCATCAAGGGCTTGAGCGATCTCGCCGAGGTGCGGTCGGTCTGCATGAAATAGGCGAGGAACGGGATTCCCGGAACCCTCTTCCGCGTGGCCGCGTCCAACCTGCCGTAAACGGGCTGAACCCCCAAGGAGAAGCTATGAGATTCGCCGCCGCCCTCGCTGTCGCGCTGTTCCTGGCGCTGCCGGTCCGGGCGCAGGACGCCAGGACCGAGCAGCCGCTCACGATCAAGAAGATCGTGGTCTACAAGCACGGGGTGGGCTACTTCGAGCGCGAGGGGAAGGTGACGGGGAACAAGCAGATCGC
>JBGPCZ010000223.1:0-6168 GCA_041482015.1 Planctomycetota bacterium
CCTGCTCCCAGGGGCCGAAGTCAAGCTTGCCCCCCGTGACCGCGACCACGACCTCGCGGCCGAAGAGCTGCCGCTTCAAATGGGCGTCGCCGTTGTCCTCGCCCGTGTCGTTGTGGCGGTACTGCGACGCCGGCTCGAAGGGGCACTGCTTCTCGAGGAAGTCCTTGAAGTCGCTGTGCAGCCCGCGCTCGTCGTCGTTGATGAAGACCGAGGCCGTGATATGCATCGCGTTCACGAGCACCAGGCCTTCCTTCACGCCGCTCGCCTTCACGATCCGCCCGACCTCCGGCGTGATGTTGATGAACTCCGTCCGCTCCTTCGTCTCGAACCAGAGCTCCTCGCGGTGCGATTTCAAGAGTCCCTCTTCTCCGTGCCTCGGTGTCTCCGTGGTTTTCTTCTATTATCCGCTGATCCACGCCTTGCCGGTCTCGTAAAACTCCTCCTTCCAGATCGGCGCCAGCTTCTTGAGCGCCTCGATCGCGTGGCGGCAGGCGTCGAACGCCCCGGCCCGGTGCGGCGCCGAGACGGCGATCACGACGCTCGCGTCGCCGATCTCCAGCTTGCCCGTGCGGTGGGCGATGTAGACCTCGCCGATCTTCCAGCGCGAGCGGGCCTCGAGCGCGATCTTCGCAAACTCCTTCTCCGCCATCTCCCGGAAGGCGCTGTAGGAGATCGAGACGACCTTCTTCCCGTCGTGGTGGTCGCGGACGGTCCCGACGAAGAGCGCCACGGCCCCGCACCCGTCGCGCCTCACGGCGGCGTAGGCTTCGTCGATGGAGAGGACGTCGGTCGTGACCTTGAACACCTATCCGCCTCCCACAGGGGGAATGAGCGAGACCAGGTCGTCCTCCTTCACGGTCCCCGAGCCGTCCGCGTAATCGGTGTTGACCGCGAACCGCACCGACTTGTCGATCCTGAGCGCCGGAGCGGCCACGGCAACGGCGGCGATCACGTCCTGCACGGTCGTCCCGCTGATCGTCACGACCAGCTGGGACTTCCCCGCCTGCTCGGCCAGGGGGCCGAAGAGCTGCACCCGGACCTTCATCTGGCTTGAACGATCTCGATCCGGTTGCCCGACGGGTCGCGCATCCAGAAGCGGCCGGCGTCCTCCTTCTCGACCTCAACCCCCGCCTTCTCGAGCGACCGCCGCGCCTCGGCCAGGTCCGCCACCTCGACGGCGAAATGGCGTTGCGAACGAGGCTGCGGCGCGGCGTCCTCGGCGAGATGGAGCTCCGAGCCACCCAGGCGGAACCAGGCCCCGCGGCCCGTCGTGTCCCGCCGCTCGATCGGCTCGAGGCCCATCACCTCCTGGTAGAACCGCGCGGCCTCGGCCAGGCGGTCGACCCGCAGGTTGACGTGCGTCAGCCGTAAGCATCTCATGGCTAAGATATTACCCTTGACCCCCCCATGGCCGGGAATATAATACGGCTTCGTTTTTGCAGTCAAAGGACGGGATAGAGGGTTGAAGTCTCTTCTCGCGCTCCCCGTTACCGACACAGGCCATCTCGTCGGGCTGGTGGTGATGTACGTCTACTTCGCCATCCTCGGCATCCTGTGCACGTACGGACTCCACCGCTACCTGATGGTCTACCTCTACTACCGCCACGCCCGCAAGGCCCCGAAGATCGAAAAAACTTTTGAGAACCTGCCGCCCGTCACGGTGCAGCTTCCGATCTTCAACGAGATGTACGTCGCGGAACGCCTCATTGACGGCTCCTGCGCCATCGACTACCCCCGCGAGAAGCTCCAGATCCAGGTGCTCGACGACTCGACCGACGAGACGCAGGAGATCGCGCGGAAGAAGGTCGACGAGTGGCGCGCCAAGGGCATCGACATCGAGTACATCCACCGCTCCGACCGGATCGGCTACAAGGCGGGCGCCCTCGACCACGGCCTCCAGACCGCGAAGGGCGAGTTCGTCGCGCTCTTCGACGCCGATTTCGTCCCGAACGCCGACTTCCTCCAGAAGACGATCCACTACTTCACGGAGGAGAAGGTCGGCTGCATCCAGGCCCGCTGGGGCCACATCAACAAGGAGTACTCGAACCTGACGCGGCTCCAGTCGATCTTCCTCGACGGCCACATGATGATGGAGCACGCCGCGCGGAACCGCTCGGGCCGCTTCTTCAACTTCTCCGGCACCGCGGGGATGTGGCGGAAGACGACGATCTCCGACGCCGGCGGCTGGCAGCACGACACGCTGACCGAGGACCTCGACCTCAGCTTTCGCGCCCAGCTCAGGGGATGGCGATTCGTCTTCCTCCCGGACGTGGTGACGCCCGCGGAGCTGCCCGTCGAGATGAACGGCTTCAAGAGCCAGCAGCACCGCTGGGTGAAGGGGTCGATGCAGACCTCGAAGAAGCTCCTGAGGGACGTCGTAACCGCGAAGATCCCGTTCCACGTGAAGACCGAGGGGATCGTCCACCTCACGGGGAACACGGCCTACATCCTGACGCTCCTCCTCACGCTCATCATGTTCCCGGTCACTTACTTCAGACCGAAGCTCGACATGAAGACGAGCGTGATCCTCGACCTCGCGGTCTTCGCGATGGCGACCTTCTCGGTCTGCCTCTTCTACCTGGCTTCGCAGCGCGAGCTGTACGGCTGGCGCGGCATGGTGCGGACGTTTTTCTACTCGCCGATGCTCCTTTCGATGGGCATCGGGATGTGCCTCTCGAACACGAAAGCGGTGATCGAGGGCCTGCTCACCAAGGGCGGCGAGTTCGTGCGGACGCCGAAGTACGCGATCAACGCGAACCGGGACACGTTCGTGGGGAAGAAGTACAAGGTGTCGTTCAAGAAGATCCTGCCGTTCATCGAACTGGTGATCGGGCTCGGGTTCGGGTGGGTGATCTACTACTCGTTCGTGAACCAGATGTACGGGGCGCTCCCCTTCCAGATGCTCTTCTTCATCGGCTTCACCTACGTCGCGTTCCTCTCGCTCTTCCAGGGCAAGCTCACCGCGCGATAGGAGATCCGGTGATCCTTGGAGATCCGGCGATAGACCCACAGCGGGTATCCGATCTCCCCATCTCCCCTATCGCTTCATCCCCTTAGATGCGCGTCCTTCTCACGGGCGGCGCCGGCTTCATCGGCTCCCACCTCCTCGAGCGGCTCATCGCCCGCGGCGACGACGTCGCGGTCATCGACGACTTCAACGATTACTACGACCCCGCGATCAAGCGGCGGAATCTTCCCAGGGGGGGCTTCCGGCTCCACGAACAGGACATCCGCGCGGCGGCGGACCTGGTCGCGAAGGAGAAGCCCGACGTCGTCATCCACCTGGCCGCGCGCGCGGGGGTCAGGCCTTCGCTCGCCGATCCCGCTCTCTACGAGTCGGTGAACGTCACCGGCACGCTCACGCTCCTCGAGGCCTGCCGGCGGAACGGCGTGGGCCGGTTCCTCTTCGCCTCGAGCTCGTCGGTCTACGGGAACGGAAAGGCGCCCTCGAGCGAGGACGACGAGGGGCTGGCGCCGATCTCGCCCTACGGGATTTCGAAGCTGATGGGCGAGCACTACGTCCGGATCTATTCGCACCTCCACGGGATCCGCGCGACGTGCCTGCGCTTCTTCACCGTGTACGGCCCGCGGCAGCGGCCCGACATGGCGATCCACGCGTTCACGGCCGCGATCGCGGCGGGCCGCGAGATCCCGGTGTTCGGCGACGGCACGACCGAGCGCGATTACACCCACATCACCGACATCCTCCAGGGCGTGGTCGCCGCGCTCGACCGCCCCGAGTCCTTCGCCGTCTACAACCTGGGCGAATCGCGCACCGTCCCGCTCCGGCGCCTCATCGGGCTGCTCGAGGAGAACGTCGGGAAGAAGGCAAAGATCAAGGCGCTGCCCGAGCAGCCGGGCGACGTGAAGCGGACGTTCGCGTCGATCGAGAAGGCGCGGAAGCACCTCGGTTACGCGCCGAAGATCGCGATCGAGGATGGCCTGCGCGACTTCGTCACCTGGTATCGACGGTGATCTTCGCGCGGTAGAGCAGGTCGCGGTCCTCGCGGGCCCACCACGTCTCGAGAACGACCTCCATCGACGGCTTGACCTCGCCCTCGAAGAGCGTCGCGCCGCCGCTCGTCACCTTGACCGGTTTCGAGAGGTCGAGCAGCGTCTCGTCGATATAGAAGGTCACCTTATCCGCACCGGTCGCGGTGAAATCGATCGCCTGGCCGTTGATCGACGCCCGCACCTCGGCGGACTTGTCCTTGAACCCCTCGAGGCGGACCCAGTAGGACCGCGGGCAGTAGTCGCCGATGGCGTGATGCTTCACCTCGCGCGGGTGCGGTTTGCGGACCCGGCCCTCCACCCACTTCTGGATTCCCGCCATGATCTCGCCGCCCTCGCGGACGTTCATGATGTGCCCGCCCTTCGCGACCTCCTTGTACTCGTGCTCGTAGCCCAGCGCCTTGAGCTGCTTGTCGGACTCTCGATCAAACTCGACCGGGACGGTCTTGTCGGCGTCGCCGTGGATGAAGCAGACCGGCAGGTTGAACGAATTCAGATGGAGCTTGCGCATGCGCTCGTCGACCTTCAGCCCGGCGTACTCAGCGCGCGACAAGCCGCCGGCGTACGGGATGAGGGCGCAGAAGCGGTCGGGATAGCGGAGCCCGATGTTCCACGTCCCGAAGCCGCCCATCGAGTAGCCGGTGAGGATGACGGAGTTCTCGTCGATCGCGTAGCGCTTCTTGAGGACCGAGAGCGCCGAGAGCGGGAAGCCGCCCTCGCGGTAGCACCACCAGTGCTTGAGCTCGCGGCCGCCGGTGTCCTCGTTCTTCAGGTCGGGCGGCTCCTTCTGGGCGGAGGGGGCGGCGATGATGAAGTTGTGCTCCGCGGCGTACGCGGCCCAGAGGTCCTTGAGCTGGGCGCCCGTGCCGCCCAGGCCGTGGAGCGCGAGGAAGACGCCGGCCGGCTTCGTCCTGTCGTAGCTCTTGGGGACGATGATCCAGAGGTCGGTCTCGCGCCCGAAGGCGTCGGTGAGCCGCTCCTTGGTCTCGCCGGTCACCGCCTCCGCAAGCGGCCGCCCCCGCCGGATCGCCTCGACCAGCTTCGCCGGATCCCCGCAGACCTCCTTCACGCGATCGACGGACTTCCCGTCGATGGCCTTCCAGAGATCGGCACCATCCTGGAGGCGCCCGCAGAGAAGGAGAAGAAGCGGGAAGATCGGGTTCATTCCAGTGGTTCAGACGACCGGGAAGGCTGAAAAGTTCGGATCAGGCTCCGTGACTCCGCGACTCAGCGGCCAATCTTTTCGCGCACGCCGCGATGTTGCGGAGCAGGATATAGTGGCAGACGGGGCCGACGCCGCCGGGCACCGGGGTGATCACGCCCGCCACCTCCTTCGCCTCGTCGAAGGCGACGTCCCCGGCCAGCTTGCCGTCGGGCGTCTCGTTGATCCCCACGTCGATCACGACCGCACCCGGCTTCACCATGCTCCCGCGGATCAGCCCCGCCCGGCCCGCCGCGGCAAAGAGGAGATCGGCCCGCCGCGTGTGCGCCCCGAGGTCCGCCGTCGCCGTGTGGCAGAGGGTCGGCGTCGGCGCATCGCCCTTCGACTGCAGCAGCAGCAGCGCGATCGGCTTCCCCACGAGCGCGCTTCGACCGACGATCACCGCGTCGAGCCCCTTGAAGATCGGCCGCACCGCCCGCGCGAGCTCCACCGCCGCGCTCGCCGCGCACGGCGCCGGGTGGTGTTCGCCGAACGCCAGCCGGCCCAGGTTCTCCGGGTGGATCCCCTCGATGTCTTTCGACGGCGCGATCGCCGACATCACGACGTCCTGGTCCATCCCCTTCGGCAGCGGCGTGTGGACCGTGATCCCCGTCACCTGCGGGTCGCGGTTCAGCTCGCGGATCAGCGCCACGATCTTGGCCTGGTCCCACCCCGGTTCGATCGTCCGGACCTCGTACGCCACCCCCGCCTCGCCGCACGTCTTCTTCTGCGCCCGCAGGTAGTACTTCGCCGCGGCGCTCTCCGGGTTGTGCACCGCGACCACCCGGGGCGGCGACGCCAGCGCCCGGATCTGCGCGAGCGCCGCCTCGCGCACGTGCCCCGCCGCGTCCGCCTTCAGCACCTGCGCGCTCATCCGGAGATCCCCACGAGGTTACCCTTCTCGTCGATGTCCATCCGCTCCGCCGCCGGCACCGACGGCAGGCCCGGCATCGTCA
>JBGPCZ010000224.1:0-6164 GCA_041482015.1 Planctomycetota bacterium
AGGAAGCCCTTCCGGACCTCCTCGCCCGCCAGCTCGTCGATGGTGCGGACCCGCCGGTTGCCCAGGTGATCGATGTCGTCCGACTTCGCCTCCTGGACGTTGCGGCCGCACTTCTTGCAGAACTTCGTATCGGGCGCAAACGGCTCCTTGCAGCCGGGGCAGAGCGCCTCGGGCTGGCCCTCGCGCATGCGCATGATGTACTTGATCGAGTTGACGACGTCGTCCTTCTGGACCGTCATCTCGCTCTCGGGCACGTTCATGCCGAACTTGCGGTTCAGGCGGAAGCGGCCCACGCGGCCCAGGCGGTAGCGCTGCGGATCGAAGAAGCGCTCGTAGAAGAGCTGCTTGGCCTTGTCGGGCGTCTGGGGCGTGCCCGGCCGGAGACGGCCGTAGATCTTGAGCAGCGCCTCCTCGTGCGAGTGGGTGTCGTCCTCCTCGAGCGTGTTGAGGATCAGGAGGTCCTCCGCCTTCGGCAGGATCTCCACCGTCTTGATCCCCGCCTCCTCCATGGTCTTGAGCATCCCCTTGGCGATGCGCTGGCCGCCCGCCAGGATCTTCTCGTTCTTCGCGGGGTCGAGCACATCCTTCACGACGATACGGCCGACCAGCTGGTCCTCCTCGGCCCCGGAGAGCTTGACCTCCTTGGTCTCGTGGAAGACCCGCATGATGTCCTCGTTCGTCGAGAACTCGGGCGAGCAGGCGCGGAGGAACGTCGTGGCCGGGATCTTGCCGCCCTGGTCGATGCGGATCGCGACGCTGTCGCGCTTCGTGACGGAGATCTCGATCCAGCTTCCGCGCTCCGGCACGATCCAGCAGGAGTGCATCTTCCGGTCGCCGACGCGCTCCTCCATGAAGTCGATGCCGGGAGACCGGTGGAGCTGGTTGACGAGCACGCGCTCGGCGCCGTTCACGATGAAGGCGCCGCCGCCGATCATGAGGGGGATCTCGCCGAGGTAGACGTCCTCCTCGATCGGGCTCTCCGGCTTGTTCAGGCGGAGGCGGACCTTCAGCGGCGCGCCGTACGAGAGCCGGAGCATCCGGCACTCCTCGGGCGTGTACCGCGGCTGGCCGATCTCGTAGCCGACGTACTCGAGGGCGATCGTCCCGTCATAGTTCTTGATCGGGAAGGTCTCCCTGAGGATCGACTCGAGGCCGTAGTCCTCGCGCTTGTCCGGCGCCAGGTCCCGCTGCAGGAACTTGATGTACGCCTTGACGTGCAGCTCGGTCAGCGGCGGAACCTCGAGGACGTTCTTGAACCGGCCGAAGTAGATCGTTTCCGTCATGAAGCCTCCGAAGAAAGAAAAACCGGCCTCGCCAGCGGGGAAACGATCGGTCTACTTGACTTCGACCTCGCCCCCGGCATCCTTGAGTTCCTTGGCGAGCTTGTCGGCCTCTTCCTTCGGAACGCCCGACTTCACGGCCTGGCCGCCCTTGTCCACGAGGTCCTTCGCCTCCTTGAGGCCCAGGTTCGTGGCCGCGCGGACCACCTTGATGACGTTGATCTTGTTCGGGCCCGCGGCCTTGAGGATGACGTCGAACGTCGTCTTCTCCTCCTTCGCCGCCGGGGCCGCCGCCGCGGCCGCCGCGCCGCCGCCACCGCCGCCCGTCGCCGCCTTGACGCCGAACTTCTCCTCGAGCGCCTTCACCGCGCCCGAGATCCACAGGACGTTCTGCTTCGCCACGAACTCCGTGAGGAACTGGGTCCTCTCGTCGTCCGCCAGCTTGCCCACCTCGTCCACGAGACCCGCAACGTTGCCCATGTCGCTATTCTCCTTCAAGCCTTCGTTCTTATCGTCGGTCCGGCGAAACTACACCGGCTTCAACTCGATCTCCGCACCCGCGTCCTTGAACCTCTTCGCGAGCGCCTCCGCCTCGTCCTTCGGAAGCCCCTTCTTCACGTCGCCGCCCTTGTCCGCCAGGCCCTTCGCGCCCATGAGGTCGAGGCCCGCCACTTCGCGGATCACCTTGATGACGTCGATCTTCTTCGCCCCGGCGCTCTTGAGGATGACGTCGAACGACGACGGCCCCTCCGCCTTTTTGGCCTCGACCACGACCGGCCCGCCGCCGCTGCTGGCGCGATCGACCCCGAGCTTCTTCTCGAGCGAATCGAGCAGCCGGGCCAGCCCGAGCGACCCCTCCTTCTCGAGGATGGTCCCCAGCAGCTGCACGCGCTCCGCGTCGTCGAGCTTCGCGGTTTCGTCGACCAGCCCTGCCACGTTGCCCATCTATTTCTTCTCCTCGCCCGGAGCCGCGTCCGGGGGCTTGTCGGCGATCGCCTGGAGGGTCCCGACGAACTTCCTCGGGATCTCGTTGAGCGTGCTGACGAACTTGACCGTCGCGCCCTGCATCAGCCCCAGGATCTGCCCGAGCATCTCCGGGCGGCTCGGCAGCTTGGCGAGACGGCCGATCGCCGCGGCGTCCGCGGGCTGACCCTCGATCAGCGCCGCCTTGACGGACCCCTTCTGGTGCTTGTCCTTGTAGGCGACCAGCTTCTTGGCGATCGCCAGCGGGTCGCCGCCGTAGACCACCGCGCTCATGCCGGTCAGGTGCTTCTCGAACGCGGCAATCCCCAGCTTCTTGAAGGTGTGGAACGCCACCGAGTTCTTCACCAGGCGGACCTTGACCTTCTCCTCCCGCAGCGCCTTCCGAAGCTCCACCGACTGGTTGCCGGTGAGGCCGTTCGCGTCGATGAGGACCATGTTCTGCTGGCCCTTGAGCTTCTCGGCCAGCTCGTCCACCATCTTCCGTCGCAACACTTTTGACATACCTTGCTCCTCTTGCCCCTAGGGCTGGACCGCGAGGGACACCCCGGGCCCCATCGAGGGCGAGATCGAGGCTCCCTCGATGAACGACCCCTTCACGGTCGCGGGGCGCACCGACTTGATGTGCTCGATGAACGCCTCGACGTTCGCGCGGAGGTCGTCCTCGCTGAACGAGATCTTCCCGACCGCCGCCTGCACGTTGCCCGCGGGGTCGTTCCGGTACTCGATCTTGCCCGCCTTGAACTCGCGCACCGCCGTCCTGACGTCATCCGTCACCGTCCCGTTCTTCGGGGAGGGCATGAGGCCCTTGGGGCCGAGCACCTTTCCGAGCCGGGCGATCACCTTCATCGTGCGCGGCAGCGCGATCGCGACGTCGAACTCGGTCCAGCCGCCCTCGATCTTCTTGGAGAGATCTTCCATGCCGATCTCGTCGGCGCCCATCTCCTTGGCCACGACCGCTTCGGCGCCGTCGGCAAAGACGATCACGCGGCGCGTCTTGCCGATGCCCTTGGGCAGCGACACCGAGCCGCGGATCGACTGCTCGCTCTTCTTGGGGTCGATGGCGAGCTTGAGCGCGATCTCGACCGACTGGTCGAACTTCGTCGTGGCCCCCAGCTTGACGAGCGCCACGCCCCCGGCCACCGTGTACTTCTTCTGGCGGTCGATCTTCTCCGCCGCCGCCTTGTACCTCTTGCTGCGCTTGCGCATCGCGGACTCCTACCCTTTGACCCTTCTACTCCCTACCCCTCGACCTTGATGCCCATGTTCCGGGCGGTGCCTTCGATGATCTTGATCGCCGATTCCATCGACGAGGCGTTCATGTCCTTGATCTTGATCTTCGCGATCTCCTCGAGGTGCTTCCGGGTCACGCTCCCCACCTTCTCCTTGTTGGGCATGCCCGAGCCCTTGACGACGTTCGCGAACTTCTTGAGAAGCACGCTCGCCGGCGGCGTCTTGTACATGATCTCGAACGTGCGGTCCTTGAAGACCGTCACGATGCACGGCACGGTGAGCCCGGCCTCCTTCTTCGTGGCGTCGTTGAAGCGCTTCACGAACTCGCCGATGTTCACGCCGTGCTGCCCCAGCGCCGGCCCCACGGGGGGCGCGGGCGTCGCCTGCCCGCCCGGGCACTGGAGCTTGATCTTGACCATCACCTCTTTTTTAGGAGGCATCGTTCACCTAGACCTTTTCAACCTGCCAGTACTCGAGGTCCACCCGGGTCGCCCGCCCGAAGATCGTGATCGTGATGCCGACCAGGCCCTTCTGGGCGTTGATCTCCTCCACGATCCCGTCGAAGTTCTCGAACGCGCCTTCCTTGACGCGCACGCTGTCGCCCTTCTGGAAATCGATCTTGATCCGGGGCTTCTCCTCCTCGGCCCCGGACTGGTCGATCAGCATCTTGTTGACCTCGTGCTCGGCCATCGGGATCGGCTCCTTCAGGCCAAGGAAGTCGCCGATGCCCGGCGTCTCGCGGACCAGGAACCAGGCGTCCTTGTCCTGGAGCATCTCGATCATGATGTAGCCGGGATAGAGCTTCTTCTCGCGGACGGTCTTGCGCCCGCTCCGGATCTCGGTCACCTTCTCGGTCGGCACGATCACGTTGGTGATCTTGACGTCCATCCCCTGGGCCCGGACGCGACGGAGCAGCCCCTCGCGGACCTGCTCCTCGCGGCCGCTCTGCACCCGGACCACGTACCACTTCCGGTTGGGGTCGACCGCCGCGGGGGCCTCGCCCTCGGGCTGCGCGTTCTCGACGTTTTCCACATCCGTCATGTTCAGAATCCGATCTTCAACCTGATGAACGACCAGCTCATCCCGTGGTCCACCACGAAGAGGAACAGGGAGATGATCGCGACCACGAACACCACGACCGCCGCCGACCCCATGTACTCCTTGCGGGCCGGCCAGGAGACCTTCTTCAGCTCGCCTTCCGTCTCGATCAGGAACTCCGCCCACTTCTCCTGGTTCAGGAGGAGGAAGATCGCCAGCATCACGGCCGCGAGGATCCCCGCCGACGGGTAGAGGATCGGGCGGATCGTGATCGTCTTCGTGAGGAATTCGCCGTCCCACAGGATGTCCTTCCACCACGAACTCGTCGACGGCGGCAGCCGGTAGAACGCCGTGCAGCCGAAGGCCGCGAGCGTACCGAGCGCCGCGAGCGCGGCCCCCCGCACCCACTTCCCCTGCCCCGGCTTCTGCCACGCGAGCCGCGTCCCGAGCTTCTTCCGGACCATGACGAAGATCGCGACCGCCGCGATCGCGCCGGCGCCGAGCGCCCCCGCGCTGAACTTCTCGCGGCTGAGGGTGCGCTCACCGAGCCAGCCGCTCAGGGAAAGCCCGTGCGCGAGCGTCGCGCCCAGCGAGAGCCCCAGGAGCCCGATCCAGGCCAGCATGATCTTCGGCCAGACCGGGGGCTTGGGCCCCGCGGGAGCGGGCGGAGGAGAAGCCTGCTCGGGCTTCTTCTCGTCCTTCTTTTCGTCTTTCTGGTCGACCTTGTCCGACATCCGCAACCTCAGAACTCACTCGGTGCTGCGAGAGGGGCCTTCGTCAAAGGGCGTTCCCCTCGCTCCAGGTCATTGCGTGCGGGCCTCGTTCCCGCCTTCGCCAAGCCTGCGGCGGGCGAGCATGGCAGGGCGGGCGAGACTCGAACTCGCAACCCTCGGTTTTGGAGACCGATAGTCTACCAATTGACCTACCGCCCTCCATGGAGCCCGCCGACGGGCCTACTTCTTCTTCTCCTTATGCGAGACCCGCTTGCGGCACTGGGGGCAGAACTTGATCAGTTCCAGCTTGGCCTGGTTCAGCGCCTTCGGGTTCTTGGTCGTGCGGTAGTAGCGCGTCCCGCACTCGCCGCACTCGAGGAACACCCATTCACGCATCGATCATTCCGCCTACTTGAGGATCTTCGTGACGACGCCCGATCCCACGGTCTTGCCGCCCTCGCGGATGGCGAACCGGAGATTGTCGTCCATGGCGATCGGCGTGATCAGCTTCACGGTGATGTTCGTGTCATCGCCGGGCATGATCATCTCGACCCCTTCCTTCAGGATCACCGCGCCGGTCACGTCCGTGGTCCGGAAGTAGAACTGCGGACGGTAGCCGGGGAAGAACGGCGTGTGGCGGCCGCCCTCCTCCTTCGACAGCGCGTAGATGTGCGCCTCGAAGTCCGTGTGGGGCGTGATCGAGCCGGGCTTCGAGAGCACCATCCCGCGCTCGAGGTCGTCCTTGTCCACGCCGCGCAGCAGGACGCCGACGTTGTCGCCGGCCTCGCCCTGCTCCATCTCCTTGTTGAACATCTCGACGCCCGTGATGACGCTCTTGCGGGTCTCGCGGAGGCCGACCACCTCGCAGTCGTCGCCGACCTTCATGACGCCGCGCTCGATGCGGCCGGTGCCCACCGTG
>JBGPCZ010000225.1:0-6121 GCA_041482015.1 Planctomycetota bacterium
CACGGTCTCGAAGCACACGCCGGAGGGGAAGCTCCTGCTCCTGCTCCTGCTGGGCACGCCGGGGAAGATCGGCGTGGACGAGAAGACGTTCAACAAGCCGACCGACGTCGCGGTCACGCCGGCCGGCGACATCTTCGTCTCCGACGGCTACGGGAACAGCCGGATCGTCCACTTCGACAAGGCCGGGAAGTTCGTCAGGGCGTGGGGGAAGAAGGGGGCGGGGCCGGGGGAGTTCGAGATCCCGCACGGGATCGGCATCGATTCAAAGGGCCTGCTCTACGTGGCGGACCGTTCGAACGCGCGGATCCAGGTCTTCCGGCAGTCGGGCGAGTTCGTGGCCCAGTGGCGGAACCTGCTGGTCCCCTGGAGCATCTGGGTCACGAAGAACGACGAGATCTGGTCCTGCGGCTCGACGCCCACCCTCCACGCGAACCCGAGCGGGCAGACCGGGATCCCGCCCCACGACCAGGTGTTCATGAAGCTCGACGCGACGGGCCGGGTGCTCCAGGTGTGGTGCCCGCCGCTGGGGATCCAGGGGCAGGAACAGAAACCCGGCGAGACGTGCTGGTGCCACTCGGTCGCCCCCGACTCCAAGGGCAATCTCTACGTGGGCGACATCATGGGCCACCGGCTCCAGAAGTTCGCCCCCGTAAGGTAACAAACACGCCGCGCCATTTCATGGACACGAAGTGTCCATGAAGGCGCCTGGCCGTTTCATACCCTCAGGGGTAGTGGCGCTCCTGGTAGGCCTGTGCCTTCTGGAGCAGGGGGCGGTCGGCCCCGTAGAGGCGGGCGAAGCGCATCCGGTCCGTCCGGGACAGCAGCTGCCGGGCCCATTTCATGAGGACCGCGAGGTCGCGCACCCGGCCCCATCCCGGGAAGAGCCGGTAGCGGCCGATCCCGGCAAACGGGACGTCGATCACGTGGAGCGACCAGGCCTCCCCTTCCCTCCCGAGGAGGAGGTTCTTCGCACGGAGCGTGTGGATGAAGAACCGCTCCTCGTGCGCCCGCCGGAGCGTGCGGGCGAACTCCCCGATGAGCCGGCGCCGCTCCCCGGGCGGCGGGAGCGGCGACGCGCCGGACTGATCGATCAGCGCCCGGAGGTCGACGGCGTTCCCGATCGCGCGGGTCATGACGAAGCTGATGCCCAGGAACCCGAGCGTCCGCTCCTGCCCCCAGGCCACCGGCTCCGGCACGCGGAACCCGAGCGCGGCCATCCGCTCCAGGTTCTTGAACTCGCGGCCCGCGCGCGCCGGGATGAAGAGGGTGCGGAGCCGCCACGGCCCCGAGTAGGCGTAGACCTTGAGAAAGAAGCGCCCCTGCGGGAGCGTGACCTCGCGGACCGCGCTGCGCACGCCGCCCGAGGCGGGCTGGGCCCCCCACTTCGCGATCACGTCCCGCGGGCGGGCGAGTCCTTCGAACGCGGGCCGGAGGTCCGGGGCGACCTCCATCGCCGCGCCGTGGATCAGCATCGACGGAGCACGGCATAGTGATGACCGGAGGCGAGCCGCGAGAGCGGGATCGTCGTCACGACCTCCCAGCCCGCGCCGCGAACGAGCTCGCGGAGCTCGTCGGTCGTCATCGTGACCTTGGCCTTCTTCCGGTTGAAGGGCCGGCGGATCAGGCGCAGGATGTTCTTGAGCGACCACGTGTGGAAGAACGTCAGGACGACGAACTTCCGGCTCACGCGGCAGAGCTCGAGGATGTACTGGTGGCGCTCCTTCGGATCGGGGACATGGTGGAAGAGCCGCGCCGAGAACGCGACATCCACGCATCCGTCCTTGAGCGGCATCCGGAACGCCGACCCGGTCGAGAGCGACGGCTTCCATTCCTTGAGGTTCTCGCGCGCGAACTTGAGCATCTCGTGCGAGAGGTCCATCGCGAAGAACCGCTTCCCGTAGGGCTGGTAGGCCTTGAAGAGCCGGCCCGCGCCGCTCGGGAAGTCGAGGATCGAGTCGACCGCGCCCGTGATCCCGAAGCACTTCGCGATCACCTTGTACTCGCGGCGGGTGCTGACCCGCTTGTGCCACTCGCGGTCGTACTTCGTGTTGAAGGAGGCCGCGCCCTCGTAGCTCTTGTACCGGTCGACGACGTGCTGTTCCATCGGCGGGTGGCGGCCCGGGCTACAGCTTCGACTTGATCTGGTCCATGCAGCCCGCCGTGGTGTCGAGGAGCGAATCCAGCTTCTTGATGCGGCCCTCGATCATCGCGGGGTCGGGCGCGTCGGACTGGATATCCGCGTAGAGGCGCCGCGCGTCCCGGAGCCTCCGCCGCACCTCCTCCACCTTGTTGAGAAGGGACTGGAGCTGCGTCCGCTCCGAAACGCCCGACTCCAGGCCGTCGGCGATCTCCTTGAAGAGCGGCGTCGCCTGGCGGATCAACGCGGACGCCTGGTCGAGCGTCCTCTTCACCCGGACCGCGGGGTCCTCCTTCGGGGGCTCGGGTTTCGGCGGCTCCACTTTTACCACTGGCACCACCGGCACCGCTGGCACCACCACCGGCTTGACCGGCTCCGGCTTCGGAGGCTCGGGTTTGGGAGGTTCCGGTTTCGGAGGTTCGGGCTTCGGAGGCTCGACCTTCGCAATCACCGGCGCACGGAACTCGGGGAACGGCGGCCGCTTCGACCAGTCGGTCCCGAAGTCCACGAGCTCGCGGGTCGTACCCTCGCCCTCGCGCCTCACTTCGCCCAGCGGGCAGGCGGCCGAGATCCACGCCTTCTCCGGGCCGGCCTCGACGATCATGCAGTCGAAGTCGCGGTCCTTCACCGCGAGCGACTGCTCGCCGAACCGGGCGGGCTCGATCTTCCGGGCGACCCAGTCCTCCGGCAGCGCCGCCCCGGCATACCGGCCATCGCTGGCGACCCACTTCCACGTCCCCTTCCCGCCTTTGGGCTCGAGGACTTCGAAGTCGTGCGTCAAGCCACGGCGCATCAGGCGCTCGACGCGCACGAGCGAGAGCTCGTCCTGCTCGACGCGCTCCTGGCGCTCGGGCTCTACCTTGTCCGCAACCCGCGACTGGAACGCGAGGACCACGTAGCCCTCGCCACGCTCCTTCAGACCGACGTCGGTGTAGCTTTCGCGCTCCGCGGCGGTGGTCCGAAAGCGATACCAGGCGCCCGCTTTCTCCCCCAACCAAGGATCGCGCGCCAGGAGCCGATACTTCGGGGGCTCCACGGGTTTCGGCGGTTCGACCGGCTTGGGCGGCTCCGGCTTCGCAGGTTCAGGCTTGGGAGGCTCGGGTTTGGCCGGCTCCGGCTTCGGCGGTTCGGGCTTCACCGGCAGGGGCTTCACGGGTTCAGGCTTGGGAGGCTCCGGCTTCGCGGGTTCGGGTTTCACCGGCTCGGGCTTGGCCGGTTCCGGCTTCGGCGGTTCAGGCTTCACCGGCTCGGGCTTCACGGGCTCCGGCTTTGCGGGTTCGGGTTTGGGCGGCTCGGGTTTCACCGGCTCCGGCTTCGCAGGATCGGGCTTGGCGGGCTCCGGCTTGACTGGCTCCGGCTTCGCCGGCTCGGGATCGACCTTCGCCAGCACGGGGGGGTCGGGCGGCTTCGGCACCTTCCCGGGCGAGAGGATCATGAATCCCACGACGATGAGCGCCGCGGCCGCGATCCCCAGGAGCGCGGGCATGAACTTGTTCGCGGGCTTCGAAGCCGGCCGAGCCTGGTAGCCGACGGAGCACTCGACGCTGCAGAACGTCCCCCACGAGGTGTCCACGGCGCACGTCTCGCAGTACGGCCGCGCGCACTTCGTGCAGGGGCCCATCGCCTTCTCGGCGGGGTGCTGGGCGCAGGTCGTCTCCGCGGCGAGGGGCGGCGCCGGGGCGGCGGGCGAAGACGCGTGGGGCATGTCCAGGATCGACTCGTCCTGCGGAAGCGCCGCCGCTGCCGGGGTCGAGGCGTCCGCCAGCGGATTCCACTCCTCGGCCTTCGCGATCGGGAACTCCGCCTTCACGCGGCTCATGTCGAGAAGCGACTCGTCCTCGGGGAGCGGGGGCGCGGCCTGCGACTCCTCCGGCCGGGGCATCTGGTGCAGCTCGAGGGCGGTGTCGTCCTGGGGAAGCTGCGCGGCGGTTTGCGAAACGTCCGCGAGCGGGTTCCACTCCTCCGGCTTCGCCTTGGGCTCGATCCAGTCCTTCACCTCGGAGAAGACGTCGGCGCATTTCGGCGAGCAGAAGATGTCGCCGGCCACCTCCGTCGTGCACATGAGGCAGAGCGATTTCTCGCAAACCTTGCACGACGCGATCGCCGGCGCATCGGAGTGCTGGACGCAGGTCTTCTCCATAAGTCCCTATCCTTGGAAAGCCGCCCGGAACGCCCATAGTATACGGGACGGCCCGGCCAGTCCAAGGGCGATTTGCTCGTTGCAAAGCCGCCGACGGGAGACACCCATGAGGCGGGTGTCGTAGTGTAGATGCTTCACACGGGAGGAATCCAATGATCGCCCGCCTCGCGCTCCTCGCCACTCTCTCTGCCGCCGCCGCGGGATGCGCCGGCCCCGCGCCCGCATCCCCGATGAAGGGCGCCGCGCCGGCCTCGCCGGTCGCGCAAAAAGTCTGGGTCGTCCTCTGGTTCGACACGGAAGACTACCTCTCCCCTGCCGCCGACGACGCCGCCCTCCGGATCGCGACGTTCCTCACGAACGAGGGGATTCGCGCGACCTTCAAGGTCGTGGGCGAGAAGGCGCGCGTGCTGGAGAAACGCGGTCGGACCGACGTGATCGACGCGCTCAAGAAGCACGAGCTCGGCTTCCACTCCAACTTCCACAGCGTCCACCCCACGCCCGCGGAGTACCTCTCGACGCTCGGGTGGGACGAGGGCGTCGCCGAGTTCGAGCGGCGCGAGGGCCCGGGCCACGAGGACGTCCGTCGGATCTTCGGCCAGAATCCGAGCTGCTACGGGCAGCCGGGCAGCTCGTGGGGTCCCCAGTCGTACGGGGCGATGCGGAAGTGGGGCATGTCGGCCTACCTGGACTCCGGCAGCCACGTTGGTTTCGACAAGAAGCCCATGTACTACTGCGGCCTGCTCACGATGTACGACCTGGCCCACCACCCGCGCACGGGCCTCGGGGACCCGAAGGACGTCGAGAAGGCGAACCAGGCGTTCAAGGACGCGCACGACAAGCTGCTGAAGGAAGGCGGGGGGATCGTGAGCATCTGGTACCACCCCTGTGAATTCATCCACAAGAAATTCTGGGACAGCATCTTCATCGACGGCGCCAATCCCCCGCGCGAAGCGTGGACGCCGCCGCCGCAGAAGACGGCCGAGGAGACGAAGATCGCCTTCGACAACTTCGAGGCGTGGATGAAGTACATCAAGTCGTTTCCCGACGTGGGGTTCGTCACGGCCCGCGAGGCGGCGACGACCGTCTGGGCCGATCGCGCGCACGGCCGCGAGTTCAGCGCCGCCGAGCTCCGCGAGATCGCCGCCGCCGTGGGCGACGACGCGACCTACCAGCTGCGGGGCGACCTCGCGCTCGCGCCCAGCGAGATCCTCCTCCTCCTCAACACGCTCGTCCTCCAGCACGCGAAGGGCCCGGTGAAGCTCGCGGACACCCCGTACGGGACGTCCACGCCCGTGACCCCGCTCGCGGAGCCGGTCAAGACCGACTGGAGCCAGTTCTCGCGCACCGCGGCGGACGTCGACGCGTATCTCCGGAAACAGGGGCGGGTCCCGCCGACCGTCTGGCTCGGCAGCACCGGCGTGCCGCCGGAGTCCTATCTCGCCGCGCTCGCGCGGGTGGCGATCGATCTCGTCGACGGAAAACAGCCCGACTCGATCGAGGTGCGTCCCGCGAAGTACTCGATCGGCGCGCGGGTGGCGGACGACAGCCCGAGGATCTGGGGCTGGCTGTTCCCCAAGGGGTTCCACGCATCGGCGCTAATGGCGCTCGCGCGGCAGCAGGCCTGGACGATCAAGCCCGCGATTCTCCACGGCAAAGAGTAAGAAAACCACAGAGGCACAGAGACACGGAGAAGAAGAAGACTTTGTGTCATCCCCCTTAATCCCCCGGGGGATTTTTCTCCGTGGTTGATCCTATGGATCGGGACGAGTTTGCCGAGCGGGTGCGGAGTCACCAGCCTGCGCTCTCCCGATTCGTCGCGCGCTACCTCCGTTCGCGCGACGACC
>JBGPCZ010000226.1:0-6090 GCA_041482015.1 Planctomycetota bacterium
CCCGTGAAGAAGATCGTCGCGATGGCCCACGCCCGGAAGATCCCGGTGCTCCTCGACGGCGCGCAGGCCGCGCCGCACCTCTCGGTCGACGTCCGCGACCTCGACTGCGACTTCTACGCCCTCTCGGGCCACAAGCTGTTCGGCCCGACGGGGATCGGCGTGCTCTACGGGAAGGCGGCGCTCCTCGAGGCGATGCCGCCGTGGCAGGGCGGCGGCGACATGATCCTCTCGGTGACGTTCGAGAAGACGACCTACAACCACCTGCCCCACAAGTTCGAGGCGGGGACGCCGCACATCGAGGGCGTGATCGGCCTCGGGGCCGCGATCGACTACATC
This sequence comes from Planctomycetota bacterium, assembly GCA_041482015.1. Lineage (GTDB taxonomy): Bacteria > Planctomycetota > MHYJ01 > MHYJ01 > JACPRB01 > JACQFK01. The sequence continues at coordinate 337 of JBGPCZ010000226.1, forward strand.
CGGAAGTTCGGGATGGAGACGATCCGCGGGTACGAGGACGACCTCCTCGAACACGGCACGCGGGTCCTGTCGGAAGTCAAAGGACTCCGCCTGGTCGGCACCGCGCGCGAAAAGGCGGGCGTGCTCTCGTTCACGCTCGACGGCATCCACCCACACGACGTGGGGACGATCCTCGACCAGGAGGGGATCGCGATCCGCACGGGCCACCACTGCGCGCAGCCGGTGATGGATCGCTTCGGCATCCCCGCGACGTCACGCGCGTCTCTCGCGTTTTACAACACCAGGGAAGAACTGGACCAGCTCGCCGCGGGCCTCCGCAAGGTCCGCGAGGTGTTCGGGTCATGAACGAGCTCGGCGACCTCTACCAGGAGATGATCCTCGAGCACTACAAGTCGCCGCGGAACTTCGGCGTCCTGGAGGACGCGACGCGGGCCGCGCACGGGGACAACCCGCTGTGCGGCGACAAGATCGCGGTCACGCTGAGGATGAAGGGCGACGTGATCGAGGACGTCAGGTTCAAAGGGTCCGGGTGCGCGATCTCGACCGCGTCGGCGTCGCTCATGACGGAGGCCGTGAAGGGCAGGACGAAGTCCCAGGTGGACGCGCTGTTCGAGCGGTTCCACAAGATGGTGATGGGCGCCGGACCGGCCGACGGGCTCGACAAGCTCGAGGTCTTCTCCGGCGTCAGCGAGTTTCCCATTCGCGTGAAATGCGCGTCCCTCGCATGGCACACGATCAAGGCCGCGTTGGAAGGGAAGAAGGATCCGGTTTCAACCGAGTAAGGAGGTTCCCATGCAGCCCCCCAGCTATCCGCCCGACATGGTCCAGCCGTTCCGGGATGAGATGACCGCCGTCGGCATCCGTGAGCTCCTCACTGCCGAGGAGGTCGACCGCGTGGTCGGCGGCAAGGGCACGGTTTTCTGCCTCGTCAACTCCATCTGCGGCTGCGCCGGCGGAACGGTCCGTCCTGCGGTCGCCGCGGCGCTCCAGAACAAGGTGATCCCGGACCAGATCGTGAGTGTGTTCGCGGGAATGGAAAAGGAAGCCACCGAACGGCTCCGCTCCTATCACAAGGAGGCGGCCGCGCCCTCCTCCCCGGCCATGGTGCTCTTCAAGGACGGGAAGGTCGTCGCGATGTTCCCCCGTGCCTCACTCGAGGGCCGTTATCCCCAGGACGTGGAGGCGGCGCTCGTGAAGGCGTTCGACGCGCACTGCACCAAGGCCGGGCCGTCGATCCCGTCCGAGCAGTTCGCGAAGCTGGGTCACTCACAGTCCTGCGGATCGAAGATCCCGAGGGTGGGATGATCGAGCTGGCGCGCGAGGTCACGGCGACGACGATCCCCTACGGGCAGAAGACGACGCTGCCCAAGGGGGCGAACGTCGAGATCACGCAGGAGCTGGGCGGGAGCTTCACGGTGCTCACCGACCTGGGGCTCCTGCGGATCGAGGGGAAGGACTCGGACGCGCTCGGCCGAGCCTCGGCCGCGCCGCTCCCCGACGCCGTCCCTCCGCTCGCCGACGCGAAGGCGGTGGCGACCGAGATCTGGAACCAGCTGAAGACCTGCTACGACCCGGAGATCCCGGTGAACATCGTCGAGCTCGGCCTGGTCTACGAGAACAAGGTCGAGCCGGTGCCCGAGGGCGGCTGGAAGGTGGACGTCAAGTTCACGCTGACGGCGCCCGGCTGCGGCATGGGCCCGATCCTGCAGGCCGAGGTGCTCCAGAAGGTGAATGGGATCCCCGGCGTCAAGTCGGCGAACATCGAAGTCGTGTTCGACCCGCCGTGGACGCAGGCGATGATGTCCGACGCGGCCAAGCTGCAGCTGGGGATGATCTAGCCGCCTCCGTCAAGCATCAAGAACCAAGGGAAGGCCATCCCATGCCTTGCTTGCGAAAGGGAGAGGGGTGGCCACCCCTTGATGCTTGATGCTGAATGCCTGATGCCGGTCTTCAGACTTCGATCCGCTCCGCGTGCGTGTAGACGTTGAAGTCGTCCTCGCGGAGGAAGCCGACGAGCGTGATGCCGAACTCGCGGGCCGTCTCGACCGCGAGGCTGGAGGGGGCGGAGACCGCGCAGACGATGGGCATCCGCGCCATCACCGCCTTCTGGACGATCTCGAAGCTCGCCCGGCCGCTCACCATGAGGAGGTGGTGGTCGAGGGGCGTGTGATCCTGGAGCAGCATGTGGCCGATGACCTTGTCGACCGCGTTGTGGCGGCCCACGTCCTCGTGGAGCGTGTGGAGCGTGCCGTTCTCGTCGAAGACGCCCGCGGCGTGGAGGCCGCCCGTCTTCTCGAAGAGCGTCTGGGCCTTCCGGAGCGAGTGGCCCAGGCTGTAGACCACGTCGAGCCGGATCTTGATCTTCGAGGTGATCGGCCTCGCGTGGGTCTTGATCTGGTCGATCGACGCCTTGCCGCAGACGCCGCAGGAGCTCGTGGCGTAGAAGTTCCGCTTCAGCCGCGACAGGTCGGGCTTGTGGCCCGACGAGTACGTGAAGTTGACGATGTTCTTGTGCATCGGGTCCTGGGTGCTGTCGCAGTACCGGATGGAGCCCACGTCCTTGGGGCCGTGCAGGAGCCCTTCCGCGAAGAGGAACCCGGCCGCGAGCGCGAAGTCCTCGCCGGGCGTCCGCATCGTGATCGTGACCGGCTCGTCGTGGATCCGGATCTCGAGCGGCTCCTCGACGGCGAGGTGGTCCTCGAACGAGACGTGCTGCGTCGTGTGCGGCTGGGTGGGGATCGCGGCGCGCTTGATCGATATCTTTCGCGTCTCGTGCTTCGCAACCTTGGGGAGTGTCATGGCGGCCATTCTACCGGCGCGAGCCGGCCCTCATCAACTACTTCCCGGCGAGGACCTTCAAATACTCCCGCATGAACGCGGGAAGATCGTCGGGCTTCCGCGAGGTGACGAGGTTCCGGTCGACGACGACCTCCTGGTCGACGTACTTTGCGCCGGCGTGGATCACGTCGTCCTTGATCGCGAAGAAGCAGGTCGCGGTGCGGCCCTTGAGGATCTCCGCCGAGCAGAGGACCCAGGCGGCGTGGCAAATGGCGCCGACCGCCTTCCCCGCCTTGTCGAGATCGGCTACAAACGCGAGCACCTCGGGCGAGCGGCGAAGAAAATCGGGCGCGAAGCCGCCGGGCACGATGACGCCGTCGAAGTCCTTCGCCCGGGCCTCCTTGATGTCCCCCTCGGCCTTCACCGGGTAGCCCAGCTTGCTTTTGTATTCCGGCTTTCCGGTCCCGAGGAAGAGCGTCTGGTGGCCCGCCTCGCGCAGCCGGTACGCCGGGTACCAGATCTCCATCTCCTGGTAGAGGTCCTCCACCAGGACCGCGACTTTCTTCACGGCCTTCCCGTCCTTGTCGCCGTTCGTCTTCGCCACGGCTCCGGGCCCCTACCCTTCCTTTTCCTCGTACTGATCCTTCAGGTTCTTCACCACGTTCGCGTCCGCGAGCGTCGTCGTGTCGCCCACCGCGCGACCCTCCGCGATGTCCCGGAGCAGGCGTCGCATGATCTTCCCCGACCGCGTCTTCGGGAGCTCCGCGGTGATGTAGAGGTCGTCCGGCCGCGCGAGCGAGCCGATCTTCTTCACCACGTGCTCCTTGATCTCCTTCATCAGCTCCGGGCTCTGCTGGCTCCCCGCGCGGAGCGAGACGAACGCCACGATCGCGTTCTCCTTGATCTCGTGGTGCTTCCCGATCACCGCCGCCTCCGCGACCGACTTGTGGTCGACGAGCGCGCTCTCGATCTCCATCGTCGAGAGGCGGTGTCCGCTCACCTTGAGGACGTCGTCCACGCGGCCGAGCAGCCAGAGGTACCCCTGCTTGTCGCGCTTCGCGCCGTCGCCTGCGAAGTACCACTTTCCGAACTTCGCCCAATAAGTCTGCTGGTAGCGCTCGGGGTCGCCGTAGATGCCCCGCAGCATCCCCGGCCAGGGCGACTTGATGACGAGCAGCCCGGCGTCGACCGATTCGCCCTTCTCGTTCACGATGTCCGCCTCGATGCCCGGGAACGTCATGCACGCGGAGCCCGGCTTCGTCTTCGTCACCCCCGGCAGCGGCGTGATCATGATGTGACCCGTCTCGGTCTGCCACCACGTGTCGACGATCGGGCAGCGCCCGCCGCCGACCACGCGGTGATACCACATCCACGCCTCGGGATTGATCGGCTCGCCCACCGAGCCCAGGAGGCGCAGCGAGCTCATGTCGTGCTTCTTCGGGAGCTCGTCGCCCCACTTCATGAACGAGCGGATCGCCGTTGGCGCCGTGTAGAGGATCGTCGCCCGGTACTTCTCGATGATCGACCAGAAGCGGTCCTTCGCCGGGAAGTCGGGCGCGCCCTCGTACATGAGGATCGTCGCACCGTTCAGCATCGGCCCGTAGACGACATAGGAGTGGCCGGTGACCCAGCCGATGTCGGCCGTGCACCAGAAGATGTCCTCCTCCCTGAGGTCGAAGATCCACTTCATCGTGGCGTAGACGCCGGTCATGTAGCCGCCGGTCGTGTGGAGGATCCCCTTGGGCTTGCCCGTCGTGCCGCTGGTGTAGAGCAGGAAGAGCATGTCCTCGGCGTCGACCGGCTCCGCGGGGCATTCGGCCGGCTGGTCCTTCACGACGTCGTGCCACCAGAGGTCGCGGCCCTCCTTCATGACGCACTCGGCGTTCACGCCGCGCTTGTACACGATCATCCTCTCGAGCGTCGGCACCCCGGCGACCGCCTCGTCGGCGATCTTCTTGAGCGCGATGACCGTGCCGCGGCGGTGGCCGCCGTCGGCCGTGACGAGCACCTTCGACTGGCAGTCGTTCATGCGGTCGCGGAGCGAGTCGGCCGAGAAGCCGCCGAAGACGACGCTGTGGGGCGCGCCGATCCGCGCGCAGGCGAGCATCGCGATCGCGAGCTCGGGGACCATCGGCATGTAGAGCGTGACCCGGTCGCCCTTCTTCACCCCCTGGGCCTTGAGCGCGTTGGCGAAGCGGCAGACCTCGCGGTGCAGCTGCTGGTAGGTCAGCGTCCGCTCCTCGCCGGGCTCGCCCTCCCAGAGAATCGCCGCCTTGTTCCGGCGCGGGCCGTCGAGGTGGCGGTCCACGCAGTTGTACGCCATGTTCGTCTTGCCGCCGACGAACCACTTCGCGAAGGGGAGCTTCCAGTCGAGGACCTTGCTCCACTTCTTGAACCAGTGGAGCTCCTTCGCGAAGCCCTCCCAGAACTTCAGGCGGTTTCCGACCTTGTAGACCTTGGCGTCCTTGACGGCCGCCTTCTTGACGAAGTCCTTGGACGGCGGGAACGTCCGGTTTTCCTGGAGCAGGGCCTCGAGAGCCTTGTCGGCCATGGTCACCTCCGCGTAGGAGGACACTTATAGCAGATGGCTATCCTGCCCCGCTATAATTCGGGGCATGGCCTTCACCGCGTCGACCTCCGGGCTCCTCGAGCGCGTGGAAAAGCATGTCCTCGAGCTCCTCGAGAAGGACTGGGCCGCCGAGCCGCCCGCCGCGCGCGTGGCGCTGCTCGTCCGCGAGGAGCTCGGCCGGTGGACTCAGTCGACCTACCCGGGCGCCACGCTCGAAAAATCGGCGCTCGACGCCGGATCGCGCCGGAGGCTGGGCCTCAAGATCCACTCCGCACCGGTGACCCACCGCGTGGAAGTCTGGGGCATGGCGTGCGGCGACGAGGCGGAGGCGTCCATTCCCAAGGGCGAGCACCTCACCCACTCGTGGATCGTGATCGCGCACGTCGGCGCCTCGTGCCGGCACCTCG
>JBGPCZ010000227.1:0-6071 GCA_041482015.1 Planctomycetota bacterium
CAAGTCGATGGGGGACCTTGAGGAGCTCGGCCTCAAGGCGTTCGACGGCAACGAGGTGCTCGATCCCGACCTGGCCTTCGATCCGGCCTGGCTGGATCTCTACTCGAAGCGGACCGCCTATGTCCCCGGCAAGGTCACGATGGACGACATGAACAAGCTCCGCCAGCTGAGGGGCCTGCCGATCCTCGCCAAAGGGGGAACGCCCGCGATGGGCGTCGCCCCGGCGTACGACCTGGACAAGGCCATGGACCTCCTGGCCCCCAAGAACGAGAAGTGCAAGGCGGGCGCGCGGAGGATCAAGCTCGACTCCAAGATCACCGGCGCGGCGGCGGCCGGGCCCGCCAAGGTCTATCCGAAGGGCGAACTGACCGACTGGATCAAGCAGCCCGGGACGGTGAACGGCAAGCCGATGGAGATGCTCGTCGGCGTCGGCGGCGTCAGCAACGTCGGGCCGGCCCCCGACACCTACAAGAGGGAGCAGATCCTCGCCTTCAAGATCTACGACAAGGACGGCAAAGGGGAGTGGACCACCGGATTCCTCATGAAGGGCAGCAACGGCGAGCGCATCTGCAACGAAGCCTCGATGAAGTACGATGGCCGCGGCAAGCCGGAAACCCTGTACGTCGTCCGGGGCATCGCCTACGAGGCCCAGGGATTCCCCAAGCACTCCTTCTTCATCGAGTCCATCGAGAAGTTCGAGCCGACCGCCGCCACGGCCGGCATCCGGCCCCCGGGCCGGGACTGGTTCATCGTCGCCGGCGCCACGGGCGGAAACGGGACCAAGGACAAGCCGTTCAAGGATCCCTGGCAGGCGCTCGAGAAGTGCGAGGCCGGAGACTCGATCCACGTCGCCGAGGGCGAGTACTACGGCAAGCTGAAGATCGGGATCTGGACGATCGACACGACCTACATCAGTCTCATCGGCGGCTACGACAAGGAGTTCAAGGAGCGGAACCCCTGGACCCACCCGACCCTGCTGTTCTGCCCCCCGGAATTCAAGGGGACGATGCGCGGCGGCTACATGGTCCAGGGCGAGGGCGACCACACGGGGGCGGTCGTCGACGGGTTCATCTTCGACAAGAAGACGAACAACAACTACCGGGAGAACGGCGACATCGACCGCGACCGCTCCGACAGCAGGGAGCATCTCTGGCTGTTCTATCCCGGCGTCGTCATCCGGAACTGCGTCTTCGTGAACGGCAACGGCGGCGCGCTGCGCGTCTGCAACGGGGCGACGATCGAGAACAACATCTTCATCAATCACATGGGCCAGACGATCGTCATGACCCGGGGACACACGTCCGCCCCCGCCATGATCCGCAACAACACGCTGATGTTCTCGTGGGAGATGAAGTTCGGCTTCGGCCGCGGGCGGAACGGCCACCTGCTCCGGCTGGAGACGGACGCCCGGGCGATCGTCGACAACAACATCTTCGAGTTCGCCGACAACGACGCGATCCAGCTCGGCCTCAACCCCAGCGAGATCGTCCTGACGAACAACGTGTTCTCGCACAACCTGTGGTCGGCCGTCCAGCAGATGACGCAGAACGTCGTCGTGGACGCGTCGAACTTCAAGCAGCTCGGGGACCTCGGCTTCAAGAAGTGCGAAGGCAACGAGCTCCTGAGCTCCGGGGCTCCCGTGGACGAGAAGTTCTTCAACGTCTACCTGAACCGCACGGCCTACGTGCCGGGCAAGGTCACGATGGACGAGTGGAACCAGTTCCGCGAGATGCTCGGCCAGCCCGTGATCGCCACGGGCGGCAAGGGGCCGGAAGGGTTCATGCCGCTGTACGACTGGAAGAAGGCGGTCACCCTGGTCCCCAAGAATCCCAAGTGCAAGGCCGGCGCGCGCCCGGCCCCGCAGCCGGTGAAGTTCGAGGGCATCGAGCGCAAGGAGGAGACCTTCGAGTACGTGGAGTCCGGCTGGGACGCGGCGAAGAACCGCGATTCGTGGGACAAGCTGGACAAGAAGCGTGTCTCGCTGAAGGTCACCGTCCGTCCCCCGGACAACCAGTACCTGCTCGACGACATCAAGAATACCGAGTACCAGGCTTTCAAGGTGCAGGGGCCCGAAGGGATCGACAGCGGCGGCCTCCCGATGCTCTGCTACGTCAAGAAGGGCACCCGGTTCGAACGGGTCATGAAGAACGCGAAGGACTTCGCCAATGGGAAGCCCGAGGAGACCTACATCATCAAGGGCGTCGTCCGCTCGAACCGCCAGATGGTCGTCGAGGTGATCGAGCGGGCGGACTAGCGGATGGACATCGCGGCGCGGCTGGAGCGGTGCTACAGCGGCGCGGTCTTCGACGTCCTCCGCGAGGCGGGCCACCCGGACCAGGCGCTGCCGCACGGGATCCAACCGCTCGATCCCGCGTGGCGGCTGGCGGGCCCCGCGTTCCCCGTGAGCGGGCGCCGCACGACCGGCCTCGGCGTCCACGAGACCATCCTCGAGTGGACCACTTTTCTATCGAAGGCGCCGTCGGGGAGCGTTGTCGTCAGCCAGCCCAACGACCTCGCCCTCGCCCACATGGGCGAGCTCTCGTCGGAGACCCTCCAGCGCCGCGGCGTCCGGGGCTACGTGGTCGACGGCGGCTGCCGCGACACCGCGATGATCCTCGGGATGGGCTTCCGCGTCTTCTGCCGCTACACGACGCCCGCCGACATCGCCGGCCGGTGGGTCATGGACCGGCTGGGAGAGCCCATCACGATCGGCCCCGTGACGATCCGCGCGGGCGACTACGTGATGGCCGACCGGGACGGCGTGGTCATCATCCCCGCGGCGATCGTGGGCGAGATCGTCGCGAAGACCGAGGAGGTCATGGGGCGCGAGAGCCTGGTGAGGAAGGCCATCCTGGAGGGCGTTGACCCGCGCGAAGCCTACCTGAAGTACGGGAAGTTCTAAGTCACTTCTTTCCCGCGATCCACTGCTTCATCCGATCGAGGCTCTTCCTCGCGGTCCGGTCGAGGTTCTCCACGCCTCCGCCGCCCCGAAGGGGCGAGCACATCTCGTACGCGACGTATCCTTTGAATCCGCCCTCCCTCAGCCCCTCGAAGAACCCGGGCAGGTCCATGAAGCCGTCGCCCAGGGGCACCGCGCGGACCATCTCGGGCAGGGGCTTGTAGTTGATGAGGCCGGGCACGTAGGAGAAGCGCTTGAGCTTCACGTAGTCGGCGAGCGTCGTCTGGACCATCCGCGGCGCCAGCCGCTTCGCGCACGCCTTCAGGTCGTCGCCGTGGAGCGCCGGCGACCAGGGGTCGTACATCGCCTTGCAGTTGGGGTGGTCGACGTCGTCGAGGAACTCGACGAAGCTGTCCGTGCCGACCCCGATGTCGTGGTGGTTCTGCACGCCGACCTGGACGCCGAAGTCCTGCGCGACGGCGGAGCACTCGCGGACGGCCTTGACGCACTTGTCCCAGTCGGCGGCATAACTGTCCGGGTCGGTGGTGTATCCCGTGAAGACGCGGACGATGCGCGCGCCCAGCGCCTTCGCGAGCCGCGCCATCTCCTTCACGTACGCCACCTGCATCTCGACGAAGGGCACCTCGGTCGCGGTGCGCCCGCCGGTGAAGTCCGTGTAGGCGCCCACCGAGGCGATCCCGATCCTGTTCTTCTTCGCGGCGGCGCGCAGGTCCTCCAGCTGCTCGTCGGTGACGTCGAGCGGGGCGAGGTGGGGGCGCTTGCCCATGAGCTCGACCGCGGAATAGCCGAGCCCGGCGGCCTTCCGGATGAACTCCGGGAGGTCCAGCTTCTGCTGGCCCCACAGCCCGGCATAGCTGACGGAGAACAGCGTCGGGATCATGCTCGGCTCCTTCGGGATGGCCCGGCGGATACGATACACCCGGGACCCGCCGGCCGCGGGGCCGATCGCGCCGGCGCGACCCCGGCCCCCGGGTTCCAGGGGGCCCCTTTGAATTTAGTTGCACCTATGAATAAAAGGTGCTACTTTAAGTTCATGAGAAGCGGGTCCGTGCGGGTCCCCCCGCTCAAGGGGGAGTTCGAGCCCCGGGAGGGCGCGGGGAACGAGTTCCGGAGCCGGGACGGGCGCCGCCTCCTGGACATCCAGCTCCGCCCGCAGGGGGTGCGGGACCTCCACGCGACGTTCCTGAAGATGGCCCGGGAGGTCGCGAAGGACAAGCGGGTCGTGAGGGGCATCCTGGCCGCCTGGCTGCCGCGGCCCACGGACGACCGGATCGCCCGCGAATGGCGGGAGACGCTCGACCTCTTCAAGCCCTCGATCGCGGAACGGATGGCCCTGGTCATCCTCCGCAAGGACGGCTGCCGCCCGCTGCCGGAGGACCGGGACCTGCGGCGGATCGGCGAGAACGTCCGCGCGGTCCTGGGCCGCATCGAGTTCCCGGCCCCGGAGACCCGGCAGTCCGTGTCGGCCGCGTTCTTCGAGATCTTCAAGGTGCTGTTCCACGACTGGATCCTCAAGAAGGGCCCGATCGCCATCGGCGAACTGATGCGCCGGACGGGCTCGTCCTACCCGACCGTGGCGGACGCGCTCCGCCGGCTGGAGGGGGCGCGGGAGATCGACCGGCGCTCCAACCGGAGCGTGCAGCTGTCGGGCTTTCCGCAGAAGACCTGGTCGGAGATCCTCGCCCTGTCCGCGTCCCTCCGCCGGACCCGGATCTACGCGGACCCGTCGGGCCGCCCCCCGGATCCCGCCGCCCTCCATCGGCGCCTCCTGTCGCTGAGACCCAGGGCCGTGGCCCTCGGGGGCGTGGTGGCCGCGCGGCACTGGGATTCACGGTTCGACCTCAACGGACTTCCCAGACTGGACCTCAGCGTCCCCATGGCGTCCGGCGTCGGCGACCTGGGCTTCCTCGAGCGGCTGGACCCCGCGCTCAAGCGGGTCGAACCGGGGGCCCGGGGCATCGTGCTCGCGGTCCATCCGCTCTTCCGGGCCGAGCCGCGCTTCGAGAAGAATCCGAAAAACGGGATGGACTGGGCCGATCCGGTGGAGACCCTGCTCGACTTGCATGAACTGCGGCTGGACGGCCAGGCCGAGGAGATGATCCGGCGCCTGTCGGAAGCCGCCGCGCGATGACCGCCCTGGACCCGAAGAAGCTCTTCCACCGCCTGGCCGGGGACATCCCGGGCCCGCTTCAGAAGCACCTCTTCATCGTGGGGAGCCTCGCGGCCGCCTATCACTTCCGCGCGGAGCTGGAGCGCCGGGCTGTCAACACCAAGGACGCGGACGTCGTGATCTATCCCGCCGGCGACGTCCGGTCCGCGAAGGCCCTCGCCGTCCAGCTCCTGGACCTGGGCTGGACGCGGACCCCGAAGTGCTTTCCGATGGCACGGCGATCGCCGGCCAACCGGCTCCGCGCCTTCCGCCTCCACCCTCCGAAGTCCCGCGATTATTTCATCGAGCTCCTCGGACTCCCCGCGCCCGGGCAGTCGGACAAGGTCGTCTGGGTCCCGGTGCGGCTGGCCGACGGATGGTACGGCGTGGGCTGCCATCGCTTCATGCGGCTCACCGCCTTCCGGAGGCTGAAGTCCTCCGAGGGGCTGGAGTACGCCTCTCCCGCCATGATGGCGCTGTCGAATCTCCTGTCGCATCCCGCGATCGGGCACCAGCGGATGAACGATCCCGTGCGGGGCCGGAAGATCCTGCGGTCGGCCAAGGATCTCGGCCGCGTCCTCGCGCTCGCGTGGCTCTCCGGTCGCGACGCCACCGAGGCCTGGCTGGACGACTGGGTGCCGGCGCTCCGGCAATCGTTCCCCCGGCGGTGGCGTGCGATCGCCCGCGAGGCCGGGGCCGGACTTCAGAACCTGCTGGCGGACCCGGAGGCGCTCGAGGAGGCCCGCGTCACGACGGACGTCGGCCTCTTGAACGGCCGCGCCGTCACTGCGGAAAACCTGGTCGCCGTCGGGCTCCAGCTGATGGCCGACGTCGTGCGCCCCCTCGCCGGTCGCGCGCGCCAATCCTGACACGCTCCCCGCCCTCTTGGTATCATCGGGGCGATCCAAGGAGAAACCCCCATGCGCATCACGACGTTCGCGCTGCTCGCCCTCCTGCTTCCGCAGGAGAAGCCCACGTGGCCCCAGATCGTCGCCCGCGGGG
>JBGPCZ010000228.1:0-5929 GCA_041482015.1 Planctomycetota bacterium
AGAAGGTCGTGATCTCCAGCGGCGTCAACCCCCAGTACCGCTCGGTCGTCCGCTCGCTCTTCAAGCAGCTCGGCGCGACGATCGTCGAGGTCGCCCACGTCCGGGGGATCACCCCCGTCAACACTCTCAAGGACGCCGCGGAGGGCGCCGCCTGCATCGTGGTCCAGAACCCGAACTTCCTGGGCGGAATGGAGGACCTGGCGGGCGTGGCCCAGGCAGCCCACGCGGTCGGCGCGCTCGCGGTGGCGAGCGCGAACCCGATGTCGCTCGCGCTCCTCAAGTCCCCGGGCGAATGCGGCTGCGACATCGCGGTCGGCGAGGGGCAGGCGCTCGGGATCGAGATGGGGTTCGGCGGTCCCTGGTGCGGGTTCATCGCGACCCGGAAGGATCACATCCGGGGACTCCCCGGCCGGATCGTGGGCGAGACGGTCGACCTCGACGGCAAGCGCGGCTTCGTCCTCACGCTCCAGGCGCGCGAGCAGCACATCCGCCGCGAGAAGGCCTCGAGCAACATCTGCACGAACCAGGCGCTCATGGCACTCCGCGCGACGATCTACCTGGAGACGCTCGGGCCGGGTGGCCTGCGCCGCGTGGCCGAGACCAGCGTCCGCCGGACCCACGAGCTCGCCGCGAAGCTCACGAAGATCGAGGGGGTTTACGTCGCCTACAAGGCGCCTTACTTCCACGAGGTCGTGATCGAACTTCCCCATCCTCCGCAGACCCTGGAGCGGCTCCTGGAGAAGGGCTTCCTGGGCGGCCTCTACCTCCAGCCCTATTACCGCGACCTGCGCGACCACGTCCTCATGTGCTGCACCGAGCGGAACTCGTCGGCCGACATCGACGCCTTCGTCACGGCGGTGCGGGAATCGATCAAGTGAAAACGATTTTCGAGAAGAGCCGCGCCGGCCGTTCGACCTCCTACTTCCCCGAACCCGCCGCGGGCGAGGCGCCGGTCGAGTCGCTCCTGCCGGCGGGCTACCTCCGCCCGAAGCCGCCCGGCCTGCCCGAGGTTTCGGAGCTCGGGATCGTGCGCCATTTCACCGAGCTCTCGCACCGGATGTTCTCGATCGACGGGAACTTCTACCCGCTCGGCTCCTGCACGATGAAGTACAACCCGAAGGTGAACGAGAAGATCGCGGCCCTTCCGGGGTTCGCGAAGATCCACCCGCTCCAGCCCGCCGTGTCGATCCAGGGGATCCTCGAGGTCATGTGGAGCCTCGAACGCATGCTGGCCGAGATTTCCGGGATGGACGCGGTGACGCTCCAGCCCGCCGCCGGCGCGCAGGGCGAGCTCACGGGCATCCTCGTCATCCGCGCCCACCACCTGGACACGAAGCAGGAGGGGCGGACCGAGATCCTGATCCCCGACAGCGCGCACGGGACGAACCCCGCGACCGCCACGCTGGCGGGCTGCAAAACGATCAGCGTCAAGTCGAACAAGCGGGGCGGCGTCGACCTCGACGACCTGAAGGCGAAGCTCTCGCCCAGGACGGCGGCGCTCATGATCACCAACCCGTCCACGCTCGGCCTCTTCGAGGAGCAGATCAAGGCGATCGCCGACCTCGTCCACCAGGCGGGCGCGTTCGTCTACATGGACGGCGCGAACATGAACGCGATCCAGGGGAAGGCCCGGCCGGGCGACTTCGGGATCGACGTCATGCACTTCAACCTGCACAAGACGTTCTCGACCCCGCACGGCGGCGGCGGCCCGGGGTCGGGCCCGGTCGCGTGCAAGAAGTTCCTCGAACCCTACCTGCCGCTGCCGCGGATCCGCCGCGAGGGCGACGTCTTCTCGTTCGACGGCGCCCAGCCGAAATCGATCGGCAAGGTGAAATCCTTCTGGGGAAACGTGGGGATGCACGTCCGCGCCTACACGTACATCCGGTACCACGGCCCCGAGGGGATCCGCCGGAACGCGGAGCACGCGGTGCTGAACGCGAACTACCTCCTCTCGAAACTCAAAGGGCACTTCAAGGTCGCGTTCGACCGGACCTGCATGCACGAGTTCGTGCTGGACGGGACGCCCCTGCTCAAGAAGACGGGCGTGCGGACGCTGGACGTCGCGAAGCGCCTGCTCGACTACAACTTCCACCCTCCGACCATCTACTTCCCGCTCATCGTCCACGAGGCGTTGATGATCGAGCCGACGGAAACGGAGGGGCGGGAGACGCTCGACGCGTTCGCCGAGGCCCTGATCGCGATCGCGGAAGAGGCGAAGACGGATCCCAAGAAGGTGCAGACGGCGCCGCACACGATGCCGGTCAAGCGGCTGAACGAGGTAAAGGCCGCGAAGGAGCCGAACGTCCGCTGGTGCACGCCGTGCGACCCGCCGCCGCCGGCCGCGGAGTAAGTCCGAAATCCCAATCCCCAAATCCCAACGGGACACGGCCGAGCCGCGTGATAGGATATCGACGTGGGCCGCCAGTATGACGGGGATGACTATCAGTACGCCATCGACTTATACCTTGCGATCATCGCACTTGATCCCGATGATACTCAAGCGCGATCAGCCCTGAGAGCTTGCGCGATCAAGAAGTCCCAAAAGGAAGGGGCGGTCTCGAAGATTCTCCTGCCTCCCCTTCAACAACGGCTCCGGGAAGATGTCCGGAAAGCAGACACCAATCTCCCAAAGAAAGCTGATCTCTACCAAAGGTACCTCCTCGTTGACCCCGTTCACTCCGACACTCGCAGTAAACTCGCGACAACGCTCCTCGACCAGGGGCTTGTACCCGGCGCCACGGCGGAGGCAGAAATGGCCCTCAAGGATGACCCGAGCAACGCGAAAGCGGTCCGGGTCCTCGTCAAGTGCTGCCTCAAACTCGGCAGGAAGGACGAGGCAAAAGAACTCCGGAACAGGTTGGACGGATTGAAGCCGCGTCGAAGTTGACCTGCCCCTGCAAAAAAGAAAAACGCGGAGAAGCCTTCCGGCGCCTCCGCGTCTCTGCGGTTCTTCTTCTTGTTACTTCTTCACGAACGGCGTGGGAATGAAGCGGTAGAGGTCGAACGTGCCGATCCCGCCGCCGTAGAGGCCGCCGCCGCTCCCGCCGTCGCCGTACTGGTAGTTCCGGCGGCTGCGGTTGTAGGCCGCCCAGGGATAGGGGCGGAAGTACGGGGGCCAGAACTCGCTGGGCTGGTAGAAGTAGCCGTCGAGCCCGGAAACCTGCCGCGCGTACCAGTCGTTTGCGGCCTCGATCTCGGCCATCCGGCGCTCCAGCGACTCCTGCTTCTTGCGCTCGCGCTCGGCCTTCTGGGCCATCTCGCGCTCCTGCGACTCGAGCCGGTGCTTCTCCGCCAGCTCAATCTCGGACTTCGTCATCCAGCGGTCGCCCACCAGCGTGAAGCCCTTGCGTTGCATCACCTGCTCGTGCGTCATCCACTGCCCGTCCAGCTTCTCGTGGCCGAGCTCCTTGTGCGCGGCGTCGAGGCTGGGGTCGAGCTTCAGGGCCTGCTGGCAGAGCGGGCCCACGTAGCGCGACAGCTTGTTCTCCTTGCACCACACCGCGAGCGACCAGAAGTCGGAGCCCTTCTGCGACTGCTTGATCTCCGCGTACTTCGCGTCGTACTCGTGCAGCGGCGTGCGGCCCGGGTTGACCGACGAGACCTGCTTGGCGTCGAGCTCGATCCGGCCGGAGCCGACGTCGAAGATCACCTTGCCGGGATCCTTGGAGTCGACGCGGCGCGCGCCCTTGATCGTGTGCCCGTTGGTGAGGACGATCTCGTCCGCGGGCGCCAGCGTTGCGCCCGCCGCCACGATCGCCGCGACCAGGAATCCATGCTTCATACGGCCTCCGATACGGTACCCACCTAGTATAACACCGGTGGCGCCCACCCGTCCCTTGCTATATAAGACGCACGGGAGGGCCCGATTCCTACACGAGCGGCTGGACGATGGCCCGCAGGAAGGGCGGATGGAAGAGGAGGGGGAGCGGCGCCGCGAGCCAGAAGAGCGCCCAGGCCCGGCCCTGGATCCCCCACCGCCGCTCCGCCAGCACGAGCGCTCCCTGGAGCAGGAAGTAGAGGGTGGGCAGGCCGTACCCGCCGCCCGCCGGCAGGCTGATCAGCAGGTCGTGGAGCAGTCCCGAGAAGGCGAACGTCGCCATCGTCGCCCACGCCGCGCCCCACCGCCGCGCGGCGGGCTTGAATACCCGCTCGCGCGCCACGACGTGAAAGGCCAGGTTCCACCGCCGGCCCCAGAATTCCGCGAGCGACCGCGACGCGGCGGGATTGTCGAAAAGCCGCTCGACCGGCACCCCGCGGAGCCGCCAGAACCCCGTCAGCGCGTCGAGCAGCCCGAGGTGGACGAGGAAGCCGATCCCGAGGATCACGATCGCCCTGTCGACCCAGGAGGAGCCCGTCCGCGCGAAGAGGACGAGCGCGGCGCCGAACGCCATCTTGCACGCGCCCCAGGCGAGGAGACCGAGGCCGCGGGGATCGCGCGTCTCCGCGAACGGCCGCGCGTCCATCCCCGGCCAGAGCGCCGCGTAGGCGATCGCCCGCGCCGGCGCCAGCCGCCGAAACGTCAGCCCCTTGAAGACCGCGTAGGTCGCCGCGACCGTGATCAGCATCTTTTCCCAGGGCGTCATGAGAGCCTCCCCCGCGCGAACGCCCAGAGGTAGACCGCGCTCATGAGCAGGATGACGAGGCCGAGCCCGTGCTTGGCGACCGGGTTCCTCGCCTCTTTGGGCCAGTCGCGCGTGTCGAAGGCGGCGTACTGCACGACCAGCCGGGCCAGCCAGTAGAGGCCCGCGAGGAGCGCGAACCCGCCCGCCACGCCCCTCCCCGCCGCGATCTCCGACGGGTACGCGAGGGACAGCGCGCCGAAGCCGACGTTCGCCATCACGATGAAGATCCCGTAGACCCAGAAGAGCCGCCGGTTGGCCGCGGTCAGCTTCGCGAGGTCCTCCTTCCAGCCGAAGACCCGGGGGACCTGCGACCCCACCGCCACCATCCCGAAGTGGGCCAGCCCGGCCAGGACCACCATCCATTTCCATTTCTCCATCTACCTATAGGACGCCGCCCGGCCCTATTTATGAACATGTTCATGTATTGTACACCCGCGTCTATCCTGTGCTTCCGGGCCGGATCGGCCGATAATGATTGCGGCTGCTGTCTCGGGGGACTCGTGACCTTCAAAGACCTGGTGCGCCTTCTGCGCCGACGCTGGCCCGTCGCGTTCCTCTCCTCCCTCGTCGTCTTCGCCGGCTTCTGGGTCTTCTCCCGCGTCAAGGAACAGCCGCAGTTCAAGGTCCGCGCCAAGGTCCTCCTGAGCACCCCGCCCCTCCTCGTCACCGCCACGCAGGGCACCCAGTGGATCTCGGTCAACCAGATCGACGCCAAGACCTGGATCTCGATCATCCAGGGCCGGAAGATCCGCGGCGAGACGATGAAGCTCCTGCGGGAGATGGACGCCTACAAGGCTCCCGGCTCGATCAAGGAGGAATGGCTCGCCACGATCACGGCCGTGAGCGAAGGCGGCGACCAGCTCGTCTGGATCGAGGCGATCGCGCCCTCCGACCAGGTCGCCGTCGACATCGCCAACACGGCCGCGCGCGCCGCCGAGGCCGACAGCCACAAGATGGCCAACAGCCAGATCAAGGAAGCCATCGTGAACGCGGAGAAGAACATCAAGGAGGAGTACGAGAAGATCCGCGTCCTGGAGCTCCGCGCCTCCCAGGTCCGCGATCGCGCCCGCCAGGACCACGGCAGCGACAACCTGGAAGTCGACACCCGCCGGCTCCACGAAGAGGTCCTCTCCTACGAGGTCCGCCGGCGCGAGCTCGACCGCCGGGCCTCCGCCAACCGCCTGAGGCTCGAGCGCGTCCGCCAGGACCGCTCGGCCGTCGAGCACCTCGGGCGCGAGGCCATCCCCCGCCCCGCCTCCGTCCAGATCCGCGTCACCGAGCACCCGCAGGTGAAGGCGCTCGTCGAG
>JBGPCZ010000229.1:0-5670 GCA_041482015.1 Planctomycetota bacterium
CACCATCTGGCGGATGCCGAACGAGCGGGCGACGATGCAGTAGTTGGTGTGGACCCCGCTCATCAGGATGTTCGTGATGCCGCGCGCCTCGCAGAGGTTCCAGATCTCGCGGCCGTCGGCGCTGATGGCGTCGTTCGCGGCGATCTCGAGGCCCGGGTGCTCGCGCGTCCAGGGATAGGGTCTCGTGTCGGGGCACTGGGGCTCGCAGTCGCAATGCCACTTGTCGTTGTTGAAGGGGAACGGCCCCTCGCACTTGGGATCGAAGGGACGGCGGGTGATCTCCATGGGCGCCTTGACCGGCGGGCTGTCGAGAACCATCTTCCGTTGCGGATAGTCCTTGTAGAACGGGATGACGTCGCTGGGGGCGTGGATGACGAGCGCGCCCTTCGCGCGGGCGGCGCGGAGGAACTCGTTGAATTTCGGGACCATCTCGCCGACGCGGCGGGCGGCGCCCTTGCAGGTGTGGTCGTCCCACATGTCGCAGATGATGACGGCGGTTTTCTTCGCGTCCCAGCGGAGGGTGGACCCGGCCACGACGCCATCCTTCCGGGAGCGGGCCTGGAGGACGAACTCGCCCGGGCCGGCGGGCGGCCCGCTCATCTCGCGCCGCGGCGCGTCCGAACAGCTTGCGGTGAGCAGCGCCGAACCGGCGGCAAGGGCGGCGAGCGCGACAACGATCGGCCTCATCGGGGGTCCTCCAACCATGAAATCTTACGCCCGCAGGCTCATGCTCATGTCACCGGAGGCGCCCACTTAGTGCTCGCCTTCGCGATTCCGTTTGCGCCCGACAGCTGATAAGCGGGGTGCGGCGCACTCCGCTTATCACCCCACCGAACACCCTCTGGACAGGCCGTGGGCAACGGCTGAGTGGACTCCCAAGTGATCAGGCCGGGAAGCGAACCCTTTGAGTGATAAGCCGGGTGCGGCGCACTCCGCTTATCAGGCGCCCGACTTCTTCTGGCGGGTGAACCACTTGGTCATGAAGTCGATCATCTTGCGCCGGTCCTCGGAGAGGTTCACGAACCGGATCCCCGAACGGTAGTGCGCGCCGTCGGGTCGCGACCAGCGGACCTCGCCGGGCGACTCCAGCGCGTCGGCAAACTGGTTCAGGTGGAGCGTCATCCGGACGAGCGTCCCCGGATCGAGCGGCTCGGACATCGAGATCTGCACGCCCGTGCGGCTCAAGTCGACCACGTTCCGCGCGAGGTTCCGCTTCAGCCCCTCGCCCGACAGGCTCCCCTGCCGGACGCACGTGACCACGTAGTCGTCCACCGCGAAGCGCAGCGCCGTCCGCTTCTCCGACGGACGCAGGACGATGTCCTCGGGCGCCTTCACGGCCGCCCCGAGCGTGAACTTCTCGCGCTGCCCCACCGGGGTGTAGACCTCGCTGAACTGCACGCCCGCGAAGTGGGCCCCGTTCCCCGGACGGCTCGCGCTCCACCGGATCTGGCCGCGCGCGCGGAACGACTCCTGGTTGCGCGGGTCGCGGATCTCGACGGTGATCGTGTCGCCTTTCAGGATGGACTGGTTGAGGCGGAGTCGCGCCCCGCCGGGCGAGATGTCCATGATCTCGACGCCGATATTCTGCCGCATCTGGGGCGTCACGCTCGCGGAGGCCCGGTAGCAGAAGAGGTCCACGCCCGGGATCACGCGTCGCGGGTGGACGCGGCGGGGATCGTTGGCCGGCATGCCCACCAGCGTAGAAAAATTTTCCCCGGCTGTCAACCACCCATTATGGGTAACCGCCCGCACACGGCCCGGAGGACCCCCGGGCGGGGACTTTTTCCTCGCAATCCGAAGTCGCGTTCGTATAATGTGCCGAACACATGGACGGAATTTTCAACCTTCTACCGCAAGTCCCGCCGCAAGGCCA
Organism: Planctomycetota bacterium; assembly: GCA_041482015.1. Classification (GTDB taxonomy): domain Bacteria; phylum Planctomycetota; class MHYJ01; order MHYJ01; family JACPRB01; genus JACQFK01. Next base: position 1,874 of record JBGPCZ010000229.1, read on the forward strand.
GCCGGCCCCGGCACCGGGCGGAACGCCCGCACCGGCTCCTGCCGCACCCGCGGCACCGACGGCGTCGACCGGCCAACCCCCGCCGGATCCGGCCCCCCAGCAGGGGATGGGAGGCGGGGGCTTCGGCGGCATGATGATCCCCCTCGCCCTCATGGCCGTGGTCTTCTACTTCCTCATGATCCGCCCGCAGAACAAGCAGCGGAAGCAGCGTGAGGGCATGATCGGCAACCTCAAAAAGAACGATCGCGTGTTCACGAGTTTCGGGCTTTACGGCATCATCAAGCAGGTCCGGCCGGAAGACAACGAAGTCGTCCTTTGCATCGACGAAGGCAAGGACGTCCGCATCCGGGTCAGCAAGGCCTCGATCGCGGGACTCGACAAGGCTGCCGGCGGCAAGAGCGAGCCGACCCCCGAGACCCCGGAGAAGGCCAAGAGCTAGGTCCCGCCCCGCGGGCCCCCTCGCCCTTCCCAACGCGACAGGTGAGTTCGAGGACCGTTTTCGGAAGGGCCTATGAGCCAGGACATCAGAACGAAGTTCCTCATCACGGTCATCTTCACGGCCGCCTGTGCGTACGTGATCGCGCCGATCCCCAACAAGCCGAAGATCCCGTTCCTCTCCGATGCCGAGATCAAGAAGGGCATCGACCTGGACGGCGGCGCGGAGATCCGGTACCGCGTCCTCTACGACGCGAAGGCCACCGGCCGGGACAAGTCCACGGCCGCGGCCACCGACGTGATCCGCAAGCGCATCGAGGCGAAGCACGTCGTCAAGGAGCCCAAGATCATCGCCCAGGGCGACGACCAGATCGTGATCCAGATCGCCGGCGTCGACGCCGACACGCTCAAGGAGTACAAGCGGCTGATCGAGCAGACCGGCACGCTGGAGCTCTACGAGGTCGCGCCCAAGGAGTACCAGGAGAAGTTCAACCAGACCAAGCAGGCCCCCAAGGACTTCAAGGCGATCCCCAACTCCGAGCGGAGCCACGGGCCCGGCTACGAGGCCTACTCGGGCCCGCAGATCCTGCTCGTCGAAAAGCTGGTGATCGACGGGACGCACATCATCGGGTCCGAGGCCCGGCAGAGCCTCGACACCGTCGGGACCTCGCAGTGGATCACGACGTTCGAGCTGAACCCGGACGGGACGAAGTACTTCGACGAGGCGGCGGCGCGCCTTTTCAACTCCAGCCCGCGGGGGATGATCGCGATCGTCCTGGATGGAAAGCTCAAGTCCTGCCCGGTCGTACAGGCGGCCCAGTTCGGAGGGCACGGACAGATCTCGGGAGCCAAGTCGGAGCAGGAGGCGAAGGACCTCTCCATCGTGCTCAAGAGCGGGGCGCTGCCCGCCGAGATCGGGCGGTTCGCGCCGGACGGGACGAAGGTCCCGAAGGTGCCGGAGGCGGAGACATTCGTCGGCCCGGCGCTGGGCCAGGACGCGATCCACCGCGGGTTCACGGCGAGCATCGCGACGCTGATCGTCGTCTCGCTGTTCATGATCGTCTACTACCGCTCGTCGGGCGTGATCGCGGTGCTCAGCCTGGCGCTCAACCTCATCTTCCTCATGGCGTCGATGGCGCTCTTCGGGGCGACGCTCACGCTGCCGGGAATCGCCGGCATCGTCCTGACGGTGGGCATGGCCGTCGACGCGAACATCCTCATCTACGAGCGCATCCGGGAGGAGCAGGCCCGGGGGAAATCGGCGATGCAGGCGTTCGACGCGGGCCACGACCGTGCGTTCATCACCATCATCGACTGCCACGTGACGACGCTGATCGCGGCGGCGGTCCTCTACAACCTCGGCACCGGCCCGGTCCAGGGGTTCGCCGTGACGCTGTTCATCGGCATCCTGACGACCCTCTTCAGCGTCCTCTTCTGCGGCAAGGTGTTCATGAAGATGCTCCTCGCCGGCGGGTTGAAGGAATTCAAGTACATGCACTTCCTGACCAACCCGAGCATCGACTTCCTGAAGATCGCGAAGGCGTGCGTCATCGGCACGTCGCTCGCGGCGGTGGCGGGCGTGGTCTTCTTCCAGATCCGGGGCGACAAGAACTTCGGGATCGACTTCAACGGCGGCACGGTGGTGATCTTCTCGATGAACAAGCAGCTGGACATCGAGGAGGTCCGCTCGAAGATCCAGCAGGTGAAGGACGACAAGGGGATCGCGAAGTACGACGACGTCACGGTGCAGACGGTGGAGGAGCCGGAGGCGACGCGCTCCGAGGGAAGGACCACGGGCAACCTGGCGCGGACGTTCCAGATGAAGACCAAGTCGCAGGACAAGGTGGGGGTGAAAGCCGACCTCCAGGAGCTCTTCAAGAACTCGCTCTCGCACGACCCGTTCGAGGACGTGAAGCCCGAGGACGTCCCCAAGAACCCGCGCCTCTTCGACACGGGGCCGGCGGGTCCGGGGTGGCTTATGTACCTCAAGGCCGAGAAACTGGAGAAGCTGGGGACGCTCGACGCGCTCAAGAAAAAGCTGGAGGATGCGCCCGAGATCAAGTCCGTCCTGTCGAGCACGCCGAAGATCTACCTGGAGGACGTTCCCGGCGCGCCCGAGGGACTCAAGAAGGTGCGACTGAGCCTGACCAAGGAGGATTCCGAGGTCGAGGGCCGGAGGTTGCGCCTGCAGGATGCGCTCAAGATTGTGCTGAAAGCGGAGCTGGCGCAGTCGCCGTTCCTGACGGAGGCCAACATCGGGGCGGCGGTGGCGGCGGAGCTGAAAGGCTCGACCATCTGGGCGCTGATGATTTCGTGGGCGGGGATCATCGTCTACCTCGCCGTGCGGTTCGAGTGGCGGTACGGCGTGGCGGCGGTGATCGCGCTGATCCACGACGCGTTGATCGCGATCGGGGTGACGTCGCTCGCGGGCGCGATCGTGCCGAAATCGTGGGGCCTGTCGTTCGAGATGAACATGACGACGCTGGCCGCGATCCTGACGATCATCGGCTACTCGGTCAACGACACGATCGTGGTGTTCGACCGGATCCGCGAGAACCTGCACCTCGTGAAGAAGGGGACGTTTGCGGAGATCATCAACGCGAGCGTGAACCAGACGCTGTCGCGGACGATCCTGACGTCGTTCACGGTCTGGATCACGTGCGTGGTGCTGTACTCGGTGACGGCGAAGACGGGCGGCGGAATCGCGGAGTTCTCGTTCCCGCTGATCATCGGCGTGGCGGTGGGAACCTACTCCAGCGTCTACGTGGCGGCTCCGATCGTGCTGTGGTGGTACAAGGGCCAGAAGCCGGCGACGACCTGAGAGAGCGCGCGGCCTCTTCCCTGCCTGGCGGCGCCGTTGCCCGGCTTACTCCTGCCGCCAGTGGTAGGTGCCCGTCAGGATCGTCTCGATCAGGCCATACCCCAGCAATCCCAGGAGCCCTTCGTTCATCCCCAGGATCACCACGTCCCGGCCGAAGATCTCGCGCTCGGGATCTTCGATCTTCCTCTTGAAGTACCAGTCATGCCTCGACGTTTCGCTCACGATCCCGAAGTCCATGAGCCAGTGGCGGGGCAGCTCAAGAAAGCTGTCCCCGACCAGGTAAACATTGGGGATCACGGCATCGGGAACGGACTCCCTGGAAACCACGGGATAGGGGTTGACGCCATAAAAGACGGAAGGCCGGAAGACATGGGCTTGGAAGGAAAGGTCCCCGTCCCCCCCGTGGGGTACCGATTCCAGGTTAATCCTACAGCGTAAAGTTGACCTTGATACTACGTAAAGTCGTTGGTATGGTCCTCCGGAGCCCGTTAAACCGGGCTGGCGGCCTATTTGGGAAGTGGGCCGCGCGCGATCGGAGAGA
>JBGPCZ010000230.1:0-5505 GCA_041482015.1 Planctomycetota bacterium
CACATCTGCAGGATCGCGTCGGAGAAGCCGAACTCGAAGATGCCGCCGGTGATCGTCTTGTAGATCGTCTCGTACCCGAGGCACTCCTCTTGCCACGTCTGCGCGCCCCCCGAGTACTCCATGAACTGGAAGGCCTTCATGTTGCGGCTCGAGAAGCGGCAGCTGAACTTCGTGCCCAGGACCTCGAGGTACCACGTGTCGGTCTCGCCCGGCGCGATGCGATAAATCCGGATCGTCATCGGGAACGGCTGCCCGTCGAACGGGTTGGCCGTGTCGATGTGGAGCGACCCGTTGTCCCACGTCTTGCATGGGACCCGGCCGCCCTTGCCGTCGGGCCGCTCCGGCACGATCTTGTTCAGCTGCGCGAAGACCCTTTTGGGTTTCCACCCCGCCCGGAGCGGCACGTGCAGCGCGTGCATCCCGAGGTCGCCCAGGCAGCCGTACTCGCCGTTCATCTCGATCATCCGCTTCCAGTTGATCGGCTTGTCGGCGTTCAGGTCGCTCGAATGGAGGAAGCCGCCGTTGACCTCGATGATCCGGCCGAACCGGTTTTCCTGGATCGCCTTGATCACGCGCTGCGCCCCGGGCACGAACGGGAACTCAGACGAGCAGCGCACGAACGTCTTCGGGCTCCCCTTGATCGCGTCGACGATCGCCTGCGACGCGGGGAGATCGATGCCGAACGGTTTCTCGCCGAGCAGGTGCTTCCCGGCGCGGACGATGTCGATGTAGACCTCCCGGTGGAGGTTGTGCGGCAGCGCGCAGTAGATCGCGTCGACGTCCGGGCTCGCGAGCAGGTCCTGGTATCTCCCGGTCGCGACCTTGATCGAGGGGAAGTTCTGCTGGTACCACGGGAAGAGCCCGGGGTTCGTGTCGCAGATGCCTGCGAGCACCGGCTTGAAGGGGAGATCGAGGAGATGGCACCAGCGCGCGATCGCCGAGCCGAACTCGCGGCCCATCAGGCCGCACCCGATGATGCCGAACCGGATCTCTCTCATGTCATTCCTTGACGAGCTTGATGGCCTGCTCCGGCGTTGCCCCCTCGTGCACGACGGCCATGAACGCCCTCGTGATCCCCGCCGGGTCCTTGTGCTGGATCACGTTCCGGCCGTAGACGATCCCCGCCGCGCCCTGCTGCATGATCTCGTGCGTTCGCTGGAGGATCTCCTTCGTCGGCGCCTTGCCGCCGCCGCGGACGAGGACCGGCGCGCGGCCCGCCACCTGGATCACCTTGTGGTATTCCTTGGGGTCGTCGCACGGGTCGGCCTTGATCACGTCGGCGCCCAGCTCGACCGCCTGCCGGACGAGCGGGAGGATCTTCTTCAAGTCGCCGTCCACCATGTAGCCGCCGGATTTGTCGTTCGATTGCATGACGAGCGGCTCGACCATGAGCGGCATGCCGTACCGGTCGCACGCTGGCTTGAGCGAGCAGATCCGCTCGACGCACTGGCCGTGGAGGTCGGGCTGGTCGGGCAGGAGCAGCAGGTTGACGACGACGCACGCGGCGTCGAGCTCGAGGGCCTGTCCGACGGGGTCCTCGATCATCTTGCTCCAGAGGACCTCGTGGAGCTTGGGGTTGTAGACGTTCGCCGCGTCGGTCCGGAGGACGAGGGCGGGCTTGCGCGGCCCGAGGATGTCCTGGAGCAGCCGCGCCTGGCCGACCGTCAGCTGGATCGCGTCGGGCGCGGCGTCGACGATCGTCTTCACCGCCTTCTCGAGGTCCTCGATGCCGCCGAGGAATGCGCCCTCGTTGAAGAACCCGTGGTCGACCGCGACGTCGAAGCACTTGCCCGTCTTCGCGAACAGCCGGTTCATCCGCGCTTTTCTAAAGCCCATGGATCTCCTTCTCCACATTCTGGATCTCCCCGGCCGATCCGAGGGCGGCGAACTCGATCTCGTAGCGCTTCCTCTCGCCGGGCTGGAGCATCGCGAGCCGGCCTTCCCGGCGCAGCTTCTCGCGCGGCTCCGGATACACATTCCCCGGCTCGGTCCCGACCACGTACAGTCCCTGTCCCATCATCTTCCACTCGGTGAAGCACGGCATCTGCGCCACGGGGAAGCGCAGCGCGTAGCCGATCCCGCGGCCGCCCTGGAATGCGCGGTTGACGAGGGCGACCGTCGTCCGCCCGTCCTTGCCCGGGCGGAGCGTGTGGAAGTAGACCTCCTCTGAATACCCCGCGGTGGGCGCCTGGAAGCGGGCGTAGGATTCCTTCGGGGACGTCGCGCCCGCCTTCGTCACGTCGCCCGACGCGGTGAGAAGTTCGCACTCCGGGCCGACGACCGGGAAGCCGCCGTTCACGTGGTAGATCACCATGTGGGGCGCGGGCGCGTGGCCGAGGTTCTCGATCTCGTCGACGAGCCGGAAACCGCTCTCGCCGAGCGTCGTCGTGACGCGCCGCGTCAGCTGGACGTCGTCGCCGAAGACCGACGTCTCACGCACGCGGCCGCAGACCTCGATGCGGAATTCGTCGCCCTCCCAGTCCTGGCGGATCGCGACGTCGCGGGCGGGGAGGGTGGACGCGCGGCCGTGGAGGCCGAGATCCTGGCCGCCGTCCTTGTGGGGAGGCCCGGCGTAAGTAAGCCCGCACGTGACAAGCATCCCGCCGGCGAACCCGCGGAGCCAGCCCAGGCCCCCGGGCTCGAAGAAGGCCGGCGCGGTCGGGCCGGTCGACGAGTGCCACGCGAGCGAGGCGCCGCCCAGCTCCGCGCGGAGGACGTCCATGCCGCGGTCGGGAAGGATCGAGAAGGCGAAGCCGGTGCCCGTGCGAACCTCGATCGCGCGGACCCCGCGCTCGGGGCCGTCCTGGTAGGCCAGCTCCTTCGCGCCGCCCAGCTGCTGGAGGTCGCCCACGTGCTGCATGAGGCTCTTCCGGTCCCACGAGCGGCCGAACAGCTTCATAGCTCGTGGATGGGACGGAGGCCGCCCGTCGTCGTCGAGTGGCCGAGGCACGCTCCGGCCGCGGCGTGGGCCAGGTCCATGCACTGGGCGAGCGGCCACTCCTCGTGGAGCCCGTAGAGCATCCCCGCGGCGAAGGCGTCGCCCGCGCCGACCGCGCTCACGATTGTCTTCACGGGCCGCGACGGGACCCAGAGCTCGCCCTCCGTCTTCGAGACGGCGAACGCCCCCTCGGGCATGTGGACGACCACCAGGTTGTCCCGGAAGAGCTTCCGCGCCGCCGCCTTGAGCTCCTCCATGTCGAAGGTCCCGTCCTCGCGGCGGATCTCGTGGCCCGACACCTCGCCCGCCTCGATCTCGTTCAGGATCAGGTAGTCGATGTGGTCGAGCGCTGGATACACGATGCGCATGAAGCGCTCGCTCGTCTCGCTCACGAGGTCGACGGAGGTCTTGACCCCCAGCGAGCGGAGCCGCGAGAGCAGCTGCGGCGCGACCGGGTCGATCTTGTCGAGGAGGAGTAGGTACGCGAGGTGGAGGATCTTGCAGTCACCGGGATCGATGTCGCCCTGCTCGAGAAGCGCATTGGCGCCGCGCGCGTGGAAGAAGGTGCGGCGCCCCGTCGATTGCACCGTCATGACATCCGTGAACGACGTCGGAACGTCGAGGCTGACCCGGATGCCGGAGAAGTCGATCTTGAGCTCCTTCGCCTCCTCGATCAGGAAGCCGCCGTCATCGTCGTTGCCCACGTACCCGATGCCAAAGAGGGGAAAGGGGGCCTTCATGCGGGCGAGGCCGATGAGGACGTTGTGGGCGCCCCCTCCGCCGCCCCGGGTGACGCTGATGACGTTGGCGAGCCGCTCCTCGACGGGGTAGGCATCGATGATCTTCACCCAGTCGACGATCCAGTTGCCGGCCGCGGCGATGCCTTTCTTCGGCTTCATGGGGGAGTCCCGCGACAATATCCAATAGGAGTGGGGCGTGCAACGAATTCTTGGTGAGACGGCGAAGGGGGATCAGGAGATGCGAGGGGATAGGGCGAGGGTCACCTTCCGGGTTTAACCCTTGAGGATGGAGAGGACGCCCTCGTACTCCCCGGGCGTGAGCGGCGGGACCGTGGCGACCTTCGCGTTCTCCGCGAGGTGGTCGACGTTCTTCATGCCGGGAAGCGGAGCGGCGATTCCGGGCGTCGAGCGCGCGAACTGGATGCAGCGCTGGGCGTCAGTCTCGAGCCCGGGGAACTTCGCCTTGAACTCCTTCGAGAAGCGCCCGAGGAGCTGGCCCTGCATGAGGGGCACGCTCGTGACGACCGTGAGCCCGAGCGCCTGCGCCGCGTCGAGCGCGCTCATCTCGGAGCCGTCGTGCGGCTGGGTCGCGGCCAGCCGGGCCTCCGGCATCGCGAGATTGAACGGAAGCTGGACGACGCGGAAGCGGTGGTGCTCCCCGCCCGCGGCGCGCGCGCACTCGACCGTCTTCTCGAGCGAGATGGCCGCCTCGGTCCCGGCGGGGACGCGGTAGGCGTGCCACGTGGCGGTGCCGTACCACTGGATCTTCCCCTCGGCCGCGCACTCCTCGAGCGCGCGGAAGGCCTCGGTCAGGCGCTTGTAGTAGTCGTCCGGGCCGACGACGGGCAGCTGCGTCTCGGGGTTGTGGACGTGGTAGACGTCGATGGTTTCGACGCCCAGGTTCTTCCGGCTCTGGTCGACCTCGTGCTTCAGGTACTTCGGGGCCATCGAGTGGCCGGGCTCGACCACGTCGCCGGCGCCGAGGACGCCGCTCTTCACGTACGTCTCCTGGAACCACTCGCGGGTCGGCGGGCCGCAGTCGCCCGGGATGAAGCCGGCCTTGCTGCAGAGGACGACCTGGTCGCGCGAGACGACGCCGGCGTCGATGGCCTTTTTCAGCCCGGTGCCGAGGTTCCGCTCGCTCCGCTGGTAGCGGTAGTTGCTGGCGGTGTCGAGGAGGTTGATCCCGAGCGAGAGCGCCTTCTCGGTGGCGGCCGCGTATTTTCCGTCGGTCACGGGGTCGGCGTTTCCGAGGTAGCTGCCCATGCCGATCGACGAGATCGTGAGGCCGAGCGCGGGCCGCCAGTGCTGCGCGTGGGCGGAAGTGTTTTTCTTCGCGAACGCGGCGGTGCCCTCGGCGGTCGCCTTCCCGGGGATCATCGCGGGGATTCTACACAGGGCCGGCGCCCGACGTCGAGGAACTTCAGGTCACTTCGTGAGGAAGCGGAGGAGCTTGCGCGCATCCTCCCGGATGACCGCGATGCCGCACGCCGCACACGTGTCGCGGGGCGGCTGGGGATTCTCGAGAGTGCAGCCGAAAGGGAGGCGCGGAGGGGCGGCCGGCGCCTTCGATTCGAAGCTTTTCCGCAAGATCGCGCGGCAGCGGGCCTGCACCTCCTCGTTGGATGAGGTCACCCGCGTCTGGACGAGGAGGGGTGCGATCTTGTCCGCTTCCTTCTGGAGAAGGGCGCTCGCCTCGTCGCGCTCCTCGACCGTGTCGGCGTCCAGCCGCGAGAAGCTGACGGTGCCGAATACCCGGATGGCAGTTGGCCCCGGGCAATCATTTTCGCAATCGATGGTGGCCGTCGCCGTGCCCCACCTCGTCCC
>JBGPCZ010000231.1:0-5081 GCA_041482015.1 Planctomycetota bacterium
GAAGAAGCGCACCATCATCGGCCACACGTTCATCGATGTCTTCAAGCAGGCCGCGAAGCCGCTCAAGCAGGTGAAGTACCTGGCGCAGGGCACGCTCTACCCCGACGTGATCGAGTCGCGCTCCGCGACAGGCGGCCCCTCGGCCAAGATCAAGACGCACCACAACGTGGGCGGGCTGCCCGAGAACCTCGGCTTCAAGCTGATCGAGCCGCTCCGCACGCTGTTCAAGGACGAGGCGCGCCGGATCGGCCGCGAGCTCGGGCTTCCCGAGGAGCTCGTGAAACGCCAGCCCTTCCCCGGACCGGGGCTGGCCGTCCGCTGCCCCGGGCCGATCACGCAGGAGCGGCTCGACATCCTCCGCGAGGCCGACGACATCGTCGTCCAGGAGATCGAGAAGGCCAAGATCCAGGACAAGCTCTGGCAGTACTTCGCCGTCCTCCTCCCCGTGAAGAGCGTCGGGGTGATGGGCGACGAGCGGACGTACCAGGAGACGATCGCGCTTCGCATCGTCGAAAGCCTCGACGGGATGACCGCCGACTGGGGCCGCGTGCCGCACGACGTGCTCTCCACCATCAGCTCGCGGATCGTGAACGAGGTCAAGGGCATCAACCGCGTGGTCTACGACATCAGCTCCAAGCCTCCCGCCACCATCGAGTGGGAGTAGGGGCGGCCGCGGGATCCAAGGGGTTTCATCGACCGGGGTGATCGGTGCCAGCCAGCGGGGAGCTCCTGTTCGGCAAGATCGCCGTCACCCGGCAATTCTGCTCGCAGGCCCAGGTCGACGAGTGCGCCAGGCTCCAGCTCCAGATGCAGTCCCCCCACCGGCCCGCGCCCAGGCTGGGCGAGATCCTTCTGGACAAGGGCTACCTCTCCCCGGAGCAGCACGGGAAGGTCCTGGCCATGCAGCGGCAGAACCTGGACTTTGTCGACCCGCTGGTCAAGAAGCGCAAGGAGTCCTTTCTCTTCGGAAAGCTCGCGGTTCGCGAGGGCCTGGCGACCCAGGAGGAGGTCCACGAGTGCCTGGCCCTGCAGGCGCAAGCGGGCGAGAAGCGGTCGCTCGGCGAGATCATGGTGGAGAAGACCTACCTCACCTCCGTGCAGGTGAAGGGGCTGCTCGGCCGCCAGCTCAAAAGGATCATGGCGTGCGGCTCCTGCCGCCTGTCTTTCACCGTGCTGTCGCTCTCGCAGGGCAAGCGGATCGACTGCCCCCGGTGCAAGGGTCCCCTGGAGGAGGGGAGGCCCACCGACTCGACCCGCACCGACGCCGAGTTCGCCACCCAGGTCTTCCGCGCCGTCAAGGCCGGCATCCCCATCGCCAAGACCGACACTCGCATCATCCCCGCCCCCGCGAACAAGATCAAGGTCACCTGCGTCATCTGCGACGCCCCATTCGAGGCGCCCCTCGACACCACCGGCCGCGTCCGCTGCCCGCAGTGCCACACCACCTTCACCCCGAAATAGCCTCAACTGTTGAGTTTGAGATCCGATCTCAAACTCAACAGTTGGACTGGACTTTCCCCCATTAGTTGGGATAAAATTAGGGGGTCGTACTACAGGTCGTGTTCCGTGGGGAAGCTGGTGGGGAAGAAGGTTTGATGGAGAGAAGGCCGGACGGGGGGGCGTCCCGAATTCTCGAGCGCCTCGCGCGCCCCGCGCTGGGCGTCCGCCTCTCGGAGAACGCCCGCACCGTCCTTGAGAAGCGCTATCTCGCCCGCGACGACCATGGCCGGGTGGCCGAGACCCCCGAAGAGCTCCTCTGGCGCGTCGCCACCCACGTCGCGATCGCCGAGCGTCTTTACGGCGCCGACGAGAAGAAGATAGGCGAGACGGCCGAGAGGTTCTACCGCGCGCTTGCCGCCCTCGAGTTCCTCCCCAACTCCCCCACGCTCATGAACGCCGGCCGGCGGCTCGGGCAGTGCTTCGCCTGCTTCGTCCTCCCCGTGGCGGATGCGATCACCGACCCGAAGGACGAGGGCATCTTCGACGCGATCCGCGCCGCGGCCTCCATCCACCAGACGGGCGGGGGCACCGGCTTCTCCTTCTCGCGCCTCCGCGCCGAGGGCTCCCCCGTCGCCTCCACCGGCGGCCGCGCGAGCGGCCCCGTCAGCTTCATGACCGTCTTCAACGCCGCCACGAGCGCCATCCACCAGGGCGGCTTCCGCCGCGGCGCCAACATGGGCATCCTCCGCGTGGACCACCCCGACATCCTCGACTTCGTCAACCTCAAGAGCGACCCGCGGGCGATGACCAACTTCAACCTCTCGGTTGCCGTGACCGACGAGTTCCTCCGCGCCGTCCGCGGAAACCAGAAGCACCTCGTCACCGACCCCCACACGGGCAAGAAGTACGTCCTCCGCGACAAGGTCCGCGACGCCGAGGGGAACCTGGCGGGTGCGGGCGACCGCGAATGGACCGCGCGCGAGCTGTTCGACCTCATCGTCCGCCGCGCCTGGGAGTCGGGGGAGCCGGGGCTCTTCTTCGTCGACCGCGTGAACCGCTTCAACCCGACCCCGCAGCTGGGCGGGATCGAGGCCTCGAATCCCTGCGGGGAGCAGCCCCTCCTCGCGTGGGAGGCGTGCAACCTCGCCTCCGTCAACCTCGCGAAGTTCGTCGAGCCCGCGGGTGGGCTCTCCTCCGCCTCCTCCCCCGAAAGCCGGATCCGCTGGAAGGCGCTCGCCGAGACCGTCGCCCTCGCTGTGCGTTTCCTGGACGACGTGATCGACGTCAACGCGTACCCCCGGCCGCAGATCGAGGAGATCGTCAAGGGCAACCGGAAGATCGGCCTCGGCGTGATGGGCTGGGCCGACATGCTTTTCCACCTCGGGGTCCGCTACGACTCCGAGGCGGCGCTCGCGCTCGCGCGGACGCTCATGCGCTTCGTGAAGGACGAGGCGTGGAAGGCGTCGATGGACCTCGCCCGCGAGCGCGGCCCCTTCCCCAATCACGCGGCGAGCGCGTGGGCGTCGGGCCACGAGTACTTCCGCGCGCCCGGGCCGATGCGGAACGCGATGGTCACGACCGTCGCGCCGACCGGGACGATCTCGATCCTCGCGGGCTGTTCGGCAGGCATCGAGCCGCTCTTCTCGCTCGCCTTCGAGCGGAGGATCCTCAACGGCGAACGTTTGCTCGAGGTGAACGACCACTTCCGCGAGGTCGCGGAGCGCGAGAAGTTCGCCTCCGAGGAGCTGTTCGAGAAGGTCTTCCGAGAGGGCTCCTGCCGCGGCCTCGAAGAGGTCCCCGCCTGGTGGCGGGAGGTCTTCGCCTGCGCGCACGACGTCTCCCCCGAGTCGCACGTCCGGATGCAGGCGGCGTTCCAGGAAGCGGTCGACAGCGGCGTCTCGAAGACCGTGAACTTCCCCCACACCGCGACGCCCGAGGACGTGCGCCGGGTCTACGAGCTCGCGATCGACCTCGGGGTCAAGGGCGTGACCGTCTACCGGGACCAGTCGCGGGCCGCGCAACCGATGGCGCTGAAGGGCGCCTCCGAGCCGGCGGGCCCCCGGCGTCCCGTGCCCGACGAGGCCGGCGGCTCGCGCTACCGCTTCCCCACGAACCTCGGGAACGCGTACATCACGATCACCGACGACCCGCGCGGGCCGCGCGAGGTCTTCACCAACCTCGGCAAGTGCGGAAGCGACGTGAGCGCGCTCGCCGAGGGGCTGAGCCGCGTGATCTCGACCGCGCTCGGCTACGGCGTGCCGCCGGAGGAGGTCGCCCGGCAGCTCCTCGATATCACCTCGCAGCCGGTCCCCCACGCGGGCGGGTGGGTGAAGTCGCTGCCGGACGCGATCGGGCAGGCCCTGCTCAAGCACCTCGACCGCACGCCGGGCGAGGTGCGTCGGGCGTCGGGAACGCTCTGCCCCGACTGCGGCTCGCCGCTCCGGTTCGAAGAGGGATGCCTGAAGTGCGCGTGCGGATACAGCAGGTGTTAGGAGATCCGGAGATCAGAGGAGATAAAGTGACAACCCGATAGAAAGAGAAGACAAATCTTTCTTCCCCCAAAGTCAGGGCGCCCTCCTACCATCCTTGGGCGCCCTGTTTTATTAGGGAGCGAAAAGGGGGGTGAAGAGAAGGCGAAAAATCCGAATACTTCGGGCCTTCCCGCACGTCTGTTATAGTGAGACTCCCATGAAGCCTCCCCGCCTCCTTGGCGCCCTGCTCCTCCTCGCCGGCATCGCCGCGCAGGACGACCTCAAGGCGAAGTTCGAATCGAAGCGCGCCACCGACCCGGTCGAGGCCTTCCGGCTTCTCGCGCAAAAGCCGGGCGAGGCCGCGCAGGCGATCGCGCGACCCGCGATCGCAAAGCAGATCTCCGAGGACCTCGCCGCGGGCCTCAAGGCGTACGGCGAGGGCAAGGGCGATCTTGTCGAGAAGCCCTTCACGCGCGCCGCGCTGCTCGCGGAGCCGTACGCGTCCGACCTCTCCAAGCAGCTCATGAAGATGCTCTTCCTCCTCAAGCAGGCGCGGAAGACGGTCGTCGCCTGCGCGACCTGCAAGGGCGCGGGCGCCGCCCCCTGCACGGCCTGCCAGGGCGGCTTCGCCCCCGGCCCCTGCCCACGGTGCGAGGCGAAGGGCACCGTCCCGTGCCTCCTCTGCAACGGCTCGGGACAGCTCGACCACTTCGGCTACAAGGGGACCGTCGCGATCATCATCAGCAACCCGTTCAAGTTCCCGATCAAGGTGAACGGCAAGATGCGGACCGCGACGACCGACCCGCAGACGATCACCTACCATATGAAGTCGTGCGGCGGGACCGGCGGGTTCCAGCTGGACTACGATTCCGTCAACGCGAAGGACGGGAAGAAGACCCCGGGCTCGACGCGGAAGACCTGCGAGGAATTCTGGGACGAGATGAAGAGGAACGTCTTCACGGGCAAGGCGAAGATCCAGGTCGCCAACAACAAGGGCCAGCTCACCGCGATCTCCCCCGCCGCCGGCCGCCGCTTCTTCTCGGAATACGAGACCTGCAAGAACGGCCACGTCTCCTGCGACCGCTGTCTCGGGAAGAAGACCGATCCCTGCTCGCTCTGCCAGGGCAAGGGACAGGCCCAGATCGTCTGCGCGAAGTGCGAGGGGAGTGC
>JBGPCZ010000232.1:0-5044 GCA_041482015.1 Planctomycetota bacterium
CGCCGCGAGATCGATGTCACCACAAGCGATTACGATCGTGAGAAGCTGCAAGAGCGGCTGGCGAAGCTCGCCGGCGGCGTGGCGCAGATCAACGTCTGCGCGGCGACCGAGGTCGAGATGAAGGAGAAGAAGCTCCGCGTCGAGGACGCGCTCCACGCGACCCGCGCGGCGGTCGAGGAAGGCATCCTCCCCGGCGGCGGCGTCGCCCTGATCCGCGCGGCCAAGGCGCTCGACAAGGTGAAGGCGGCCAACGACGACGAGAGGACCGGCATCGACATCGTCCGTCGCGCCGTCGAGGCCCCCATCCGGCAGATCGCCGCGAACTCCGGCGTCGACGGCGCGATCGTCATCGACAAGGTCCGCGACGCGAAGGACGTCAATTTCGGCTTCAACGCCGAGACCCTCGAGTACGGCGACATGCTCAAGTTCGGCGTGATCGACCCCACGAAGGTCGTGCGCAGCGAGATCCAGAACGCGGCCAGCGTCTCCTCGCTGCTCCTCACCACCGACGCGATCATCGCCGACATCCCCGAGAAGAAGGCCGCGGCCGCGCCCGGCGGCGGCGAGGGCATGGGCGACGAATTCTAGACCCAGGATTCAAACGAAACGCCCCGGCTGGAAACGGCCGGGGCGTTTTTCTTTACTCCACGGCCAGGCCGACCCAGTCCGACACGATCCGCGCGTGGTGGACGTGCGCGAAGTCGATGAGGCGTTCCGTCTCGAGCAGCGAGACGGGGAGGCCCGGGAGTTCCAGCGTCTCGTTCCTCCCTCCGAGCGCCCGCGGCTCGTCGGTGATCCACACCAGCCAGTTTTCCGGTGTGGAGTCGTAGACGAAGCGCGCGCGGTAGCGGCCCGCGGGAGGGGCCCACGAGTCGAACCAGGGGACCTTGTGTTCCGTGGGGCTGATGCCGGGGAAGAGTTCGACCGACTCCCCCGCTCCCAGAACGATCATGTCGGCCACGTTCGGGGGGTTGATGTGACCGGTGCGCTCGTGCTGGAACCGGCGGCCGCTGATGATCGATCCGTCGGGCATCTCGACCTCGACGTCCACGACGGGGAACTGGCGGTACGTCGTCGAGCCCTGGAGCGGGCGCACGAGCAGGACGGCCGCGTTCCTCCCGTTCACGAGGCGGGCCTTCCAGCGGAAGCCCTCGCCGTCCCGGATCATCGTCCGCTCGAACTGGAGCTCCGCGCTCACCCCGCGAAGGTGGCCCCGGACGTCGCGGAGCCGGCCGGCCACCTCGGGGTCGTTCTCCCCTGCGATCGCTCTGTCGATCTCCGGAAGGACCCGTTCCCCCAGCGCCACCAGGGCCTGCACCGCCCTCTCCCGGACGTCCACGTCGTCCGCGCCGAGCGCCTCGATGAGCAGCGTGAGGTCGGGGCCCGGCGCGGCGGGCGGAGGCGTCCCGCACGACGCCAGGGCTGCCCAGAGGAGGACCGCGTGCTTCATGAGATCAGGACGGCGACCGCATTCCATTTTGCTCCAACTGTTGAGTGATGAATCCGATCTGTCACTCAACACTCGTGCTATACTCCGGGTGCCGCAGAGAGGGGGAAGAAATGGTGTACGCCAGCCTGCCGTCGCGCAAGCAGACCACCCGGTGGCGACGGACCGCCCATCACACGCTCGCGTTCCTCGACGGCGTCCTCGCGCTCGTCGGCGTCGCGCTCGTCGCCGATTCGATCCGGTCGTTCTTTACGCCTGACGCGTCGCTCCTCGGCCTTCTCGTGCGATGGCCCGCCGGGCGGCCCCTCTGGGCGGTCGACGGCGCGCTGCTGGGCGCCGCGCTCCTCGTCCGCTGGCGGCCCGCCGCGCTCGTCCTGGTCGCGCACCTCGTCCTCGCGCTGCTCAACGTCGCCGAGTTCTACGTCCTGCGTGCGGACGGCCTGGTCGCGGCCGCGGTCCCGTTCTCGGCGGTCACCGTGGCTCTCCTGCTAGCGGCGGTCGCGCGGACGTTCTACGACGGGCCGTCGCTCGGCTGGAGGGCGCGGCTGGCCGGCGCGCTCGTCGCGGGGCCGGCCCTCGTCCTCCTTCACCTCTTCTCGTTCGGCGCGACCGACTACACGCGCCCGGCGGACGCGATTGTCGTCTTCGGCGCGCGCGTCTATGCGGACGGCTCGCCGTCGCTCGCGCTCGAGGACCGGGTGAAGCATGGCGTCCGGCTCTTCCACGCGGGCGTCGCGCCGAGGCTCGTTCTCTCGGGCGCGGCCGACGAAGTGCCGGCCATGGCGCGGCTCGCCGCGGGGTGGGGCGTGCCGGAGGAGGCGATGATCCTCGACCCGGCGGGCGTGAACACGTACGCGACGCTCGCGAACCTGAAGGAACGCCGCGTGGTCGCGGTGAGCCACTACTACCACCTCGCGCGGATCAAGCTGACGGCGCGGCGGATGGGGATCGCCTGCGCGACGGTGCCGTGCCCGATGACGCGGCGGCTCGCCAAAGAGCCCTACTTCGTCGCCCGCGAGTGCGCCGCCTTCGTGAGCTACTACCTGTTTCGAGGATGATCCAACCGTCACCGGAGATTGTTGAGAATCAGACCCCAGACCTTCTCGACCGATGCCGAACTCGCCGGGTGGTTCCCCCGGCGCCGCCGGGGGAATTGAACATTCCACGGATGACCTTTTTCACGGGGAGGGGGGCACCCGGAGGAGGGCTCCAAGCACCGCCAGGGTCAAGCTCCCGGCGAGGACCGTGAACGCAACCCAACGACCCTTCACCGGTTTCCTGCTGGCGGTGATCTGGACAAGGGCCGCGATGGCGTAGACGTTCATGAGAATTCCGAGAATGCCGCACGCCGCCTCCAGGATCTTGCCTTCCGTCGACCCGGCGTCGTTGATGTAGAAGAGCGAAGCGACTCCGGAAGCAAGGAACGCAAGGAAGTCCACTCCGGAAAAGAACGCGAACGAACTTACTCCCCTCGTCCGGATTTGGTGCGCTGCGCCCATGAGGAGGCCCGTGCCCACCATGGTCAGGGGCAGAAGCACGAGGGCGATCTGCTTGAAGGGGCCTTCGAATGGAATGCCGAGGAGGCAGGTCGCCGCGGCGATACCGAAGGCCGCCGCCCAGGTTCCTTTCGATCTCCTTCCGCGGATCACTCCCGCCAGGGAGAGCATCCCGGAACTCACTGCACCCAGGAACAGGAGAAACGTGGCCACTTGGTAAAGCTTGGCACCGCCATTCCCGAGGTAGGCGGACACGTAGAGGGGTCTGAGCGAATGACCATCGGTCACGATCAGCATGCAGAGATCCAGGACCGCCATGAGCGCGGCCAGACCGGGCGACAAGAATGCCCACCGCGGGCCGGGCGAGGCCGGGTTCCGCACCGATCCCCCGGGGGCTTCGGCGGGCGCGGGAGAAGAGCACGCCAGGAGGGCAAGCTTCTTCACCTCCTCGGCAGACGAGGGGCGGAGCTCCGGTTCCTTGGCGAGCAGACGGAACACGACGGCATCCAGGCGTGGATCGACGGGGGCCTTCTGCGACGGCGGCTTGAACCGGCCGAGCGGGAGCTCGCCCGTCAGCATCTCGTAGAAGATCACGCCGAGCGAATAGAGATCCGCGCGGTGGTCGACCGCGCTCGGGTTTTCGATCTGCTCGGGCGCCATGTACTGTGGCGTCCCCATGATCGCGTTCGTCCGGGTGAGACGCGTCCGCTCTTCGGAGGCGATCTTGGCAAGCCCGAAGTCGGCGATCTTCACGCGCCTCTCGCCCTCGATCAGGATGTTCTCGG
Source organism: Planctomycetota bacterium (assembly GCA_041482015.1). Taxonomy (GTDB): domain Bacteria; phylum Planctomycetota; class MHYJ01; order MHYJ01; family JACPRB01; genus JACQFK01. The sequence continues at coordinate 3,729 of JBGPCZ010000232.1, forward strand.
GTTTGATGTCGCGGTGGACCACGCCGCGGGCGTGGGCATACTGGAGAGCGTCGCAGACTTGGGCGACGATCTCGAGGGCTCGAGAGGGGGAGACCGATCTCCCTTCCAGGAGGGACCGGAGCGAGGTTCCTTCCACGTACTCCATGATGAGGTAGGGAACCCCGTCATGGATTCCGGAGTCGTACAGGGCCACGATGTTCGGATGGTTCATCTGGGCGAGCGCCTGCGCCTCCCGGGTGAAGCGTTCCGCAAACGCCGGGTCCGCCCCGAGTTTTGGGGAGAGGACCTTGAGTGCCACCGTTCGGCTCAAGTGGGTCTGGGTCGCCTTGTAGACGACGCCCATCCCGCCCTCGCCGAGCATGGAGATGATTTCAAGGTTGGGGAAGGCGGGTGCGTCCTTCTCGTCGGCGAACTTCAAGAGACATCCCGGGCAGACGCCGCCGAACTGCTGGAGCGTCGTCTCCGAGGCGGTCGAGCCGCAGCGCGGGCAGTTCATGGTCTCGTTCTCCTCCGCGCTATCAGAAGAAACCACCGGCGGAGGATTTAAATAATCTTCTCCGTGCCTCTTTGTCTCTGTGGTTTTCTTATAGGGCCGCGAAGAGCTCGCGGATTTCGGACTCGACCTCGTCGGCGCGGTCCACCGACGGGAGGATCTCCTCCCGCAGGCACTCGCGGAGCCGGAGCCTCAGCCGGTGCAGCCGGTTCTTCCGGTCGGTCACGCTCAGGTCCGGCCGCGTCTTCCCGGTGAGGAGCGCGAGGTCCTCGGGCGACGTCTCGGTCCGCAGGCGCGACATCGCCCGGGCCAGCAGGTCGACCGCCCACTTGGCGCGGAACGCCTGCTCGGGCGTGGGGTCGGCCGAGGCGAGCTCCGCTTCCGCCTCGACGAAATTGAAGTCGCCGCCCCGTTTCTTGGCGTGCGCGCGGTCGAACTCGTTTGACAGGAAATGGGCGAGCGCGGCCAGCACGTACGAGCGGAACTTCCCCTTCTCCGAGGAGACCCCCTTGAGGAAGTCCTTCTCGAGCGCCGTCGCGAAGAATGCCTGCGTCAGGTCCTTCGCCGCCTCGACGTCGTGGCCGCGGCGGCGGACGAAAAAATAGACGGGTTTCCAGTAGGTCGAGATCAGCCGGTCCATCGCGTCGCGCGATCCGTCCTTCGCCTCGCGGACGACGGTCCACGCGGTGGGCTGGAAGCGGACGTTCGCGCCGCCGGTCTCGGTCTCCTCGGGCATGATCTATTTCGGCGCGAGCCGCGCCTCCCAGGCCTCGTAGGCCTCGTCGCGAGCGAGGAGCCGCACGCCGTCGCCCCGCGGGATGAC
>JBGPCZ010000233.1:0-4613 GCA_041482015.1 Planctomycetota bacterium
CGCACCAGACCTCGAGCCCCATCGGCGTGTAGCCGAGCGCCTGCCAGTGCCAGAGGCCGTAGCGGTACGTCCCGTGGTGGATCGCCTCGATCTCGCTGATCTGGATCGGGTCGACGAGGAGGACGACGTACCCGCGGCTCGCGAGCCACTGGCCGTGGTGCTGGTACTTGACCTTGGCGCCGAGCGGGTCGTTCGCGTGGCCGCAGACGTAGAGAATTCCCGGGTGCTTTTCCTTCCCGTCCTGCGGCAGGTAGAGATTCGCCGTGCAGTAGAAGCCGGGGAGCGCCTTGAACGTCAGCGCGTGCACGCGGAACGAGCCCTTGTCGACGGTGCCCGCGATGTTCGGATCGAGCGGCGTCCTCTCGGGAAGCGGGTCGAGGCCGAGCGCGGAGAGGAGCTTCGAGCGCACAGAGTCTCTCTGCCGCTTCCAGTCATCGAGCGTCTTGACGTCGGCGAGCGAGCGGTCGGTGACCTCCTTCGCCAGCTGCGCCATGTAGGCGCGGACGGGCTCCTCCCCCGGCGGCGTGGGCTTTTGCTGCACGAAGGCCAGAAGGAGAGCGAGAGCGAGCGTCCGCATGGTCACCTCCGAAGACTTAACGCTTTGGTTGACGGGCCGCGGGCCGGAAGAGAGGATGTGCCCTCGATGAAGAAAGTCGCGCTGGTCACCGCCGAAGTGGCGAGGACGCTCGACGAGGACATGCCCCCGCTCCTGCGCGCGCTCGAGGCGATCGGCTTCGCGGCCGAAGCGACCGCCTGGGACGATCCGAAAGTCGACTGGAGCGGCTATGCGCTCGCGGTCGTGCGCTCGACCTGGGACTACGTCCCGCGGCTGGCCGAATTCATAACGTGGGCGGAGCGGGTCGCGGCGGTCACGCGGCTGGTCAACCCCGTGTCGATCCTCCGCTGGAACACCGACAAGCGCTACCTGCGCGAGCTCGCGAGGGGCGGCGCGCCCGTCGTGCCAACCCACTGGATCGAACCCGGCGACGCGGTGACGTTCCCGTTCGACGGCGATTTCGTCGTCAAGCCCGCGGTCTCGGCCGGCGCGAAGGATACGAACCGGTATTCACTGGCCGAGCGCGACGCCGCGGCGACGCATGTCCGCCGGATCCAGGCGGACGGCCGCACGGTGATGGTGCAGCCTTACTTGAAGCACGTCGACCAACACGGCGAGACGGGGATGGTGTTCCTCGACGGCGAGTACAGCCACGCGATCCGGAAGGGGGCGATCCTGCGGCCCGACGTCGAGTACGTCGAAGGCCTCTACGCGAAGGAGGACCTGGGCCGACGGGAGCCTTCGCCTGCCGAGAGATCCGTCGCGGAGCGCGTCTTTCCGCTTGTCCCGGGGGGCCGGCAGCAGCTGCTCTACGCCCGGGTCGACGTCGCTCCGGGCCCGGAAGGGACGCCGGTGCTCCTCGAGCTCGAGTTGACCGAGCCCTCGCTCTTCTTCGCCTTCTCCGACGGCGCCGAGCACCGGATGGCCCGCGGGATCGCGAATCGGCTCCCCTGAAGGAGCGGACCCGTGAGGGGCGGGAAACACCCGACAGGAGGTACCGAGCAAGAGGGGTTGCATCTTTGGTGATCGGCTTGCTGCAGCTTATCTCATGAGATAAAGTCCATTAAGCTGCACAGATTTGCACCCCCCGGCTGATCAAGAAATTGCTTTGGAACTGGACATGGAAGAGAAACCTACACACAAGCCTTGCCCCCTTTGCACCAAACCAGTTCGAATCGCGGCAAAACGGTGTCCTCACTGCAAAGGGGTCATCGGAAGTCAAGCTTGCCCCGCTTGCCTGGAATCGGTCCCGGCCGACGCCTCAATATGCCCACATTGCAACTCATCGATAAGTCCAGCGATTCGGGGAGGAGCGCATTCTCAGGGGGAAGTCATCATGCCCTCTAATCCCCCGAAGAGTCCTGTCGTGGCTGTAATCCTCTCCATAGTTCTGTTTTTCTTTCTTCCACTGGGTCATTTCTACATCGGGCAAGCTCTCAAGGGCATCATTTGGATAGCAATTACCTGGTTCACCTTTGGCATCGGGAGCATCGTCGCTGCGGTTGATGCCTACATGGTGGCCAAGAAACTGAAATCCGGCCAACCTGTCGGAAAGATGGAATGGTTTCCTTCCTCGTAAACAGTTCGGGACGCAGGGTCAACCCGAACCGGTTTACCCCATCGAGCCCGATCGCGTAGCGGCCTGCCTGAAGGAGCCCCGTGCCTGATGTCACCTCCGCGAAATCGCTGTCGGATTTCAATCCGGACTTCAGTAACACGACCGTTAGAACTCACGCCCTGCCGGTTACTCGGGGATGTGCGATTCCCCTTTCCTGGAGGCTTCCCATGAAGACCGTCGCCGGCCTCGTGCTGGTCCTCGTGGCCATCTCGCGAGCGGCCAGGGCGGACGATGCCGCGACGGCGGCGACCCTGGCGCAGATCGGCGGCCAGGTGAAGTCCGACGCCGCCGGAGTAGTAACCGAAGTCCGCTTCCGCGATTCGAGCGCCCTCGCGGCTGAACACTACCGGGCCATCGGCGGCCTCGCGAAGCTGCGCGCGCTGGTCCTCTACAACCGCTGCTCGCTGACGGACGAGACGCTGGCCCTGCTCTCGCCGCTCGAGGCGCTCGAGGAGCTCCAGGTGGACGGCGCGAAGATCACCGATGACGGGATGAAGGCGATGGCGTCGCTCAAGAGCCTGAGGAAATGCACGTTCTTCCACGTGCTCATGAAGGAGAAGTTCACCGGGGCGGGAGTGGCCCACCTGGCGGAATTGCCGAAGCTCGAGATGTTCGGCTGCGGTGGGTCCTCGTTCAACGACGAAGGGATGGCCGCGTGCGCGAAGCTTCCGCACCTGCGGGAGCTCCGGATCTGGCACACGCAGGCGACCGACGCGGGCGTCGCGAAGCTCTCGATGATGACCTCGCTCAAGGTCATCCACCTGGGACCCCAGTTCACCCCGAAGATCACCGACGCCGCGGTCGCGAGCCTCGCGTCGATCCAGTCGCTCGAGACCGTCTCGGTCATGGAGACCCGGCTCTCCTGGGAAAAAAGCCTCGGCCGCCTCAAGGAGCTCCCTTCCCTGAAACTCCTCGAGCTCCACTTCGACGAGATCTCCGGGGAGGACCTGGCCCGGGTGAAGTCGGCGATGCCGGGCGTAAAGGTCGACTGGAAACCCCCGACCGACGAGCAAAAGGAGTGGCTGCGCCGCAACTATCGGTAGGCGGTAGGCGGTAGGCGCCGTTTCCTACCGCTTGAAGAACCGGAGGCCGTCCTTCCCCGAGAACTCCCGCTCGACCTCCTCCCTCGCGAGGCGCACCCACGCGTCCGCCGGGGTCTCGCCCGGCGCGAGGCGGTCGATCTCCGCGCGGATCGCCGCGGGCGAGACCGGGTCGGTGTAACCGCTCCAGTCGAGCCACTCCATGAACTCGATGGACCGGTGCCGGTGGAACCGGACATGCACCTCGCGGGGATCTTCGCGATCGTAGGCTTCGAGCAGGAGTATGACCTTCTCCACCGCCGCCCTCGGCACAACATCCTCGGTCGCCGAGATGGGGATGTGCGTTACGTCCTTCTCGTCCCAGGTCGCGGTCTCCTCGAGCTCGTCCTTCGTGAAGGTCGGTCGGCCGGCGTGCTCCGCGAGGAAGGTCTCGAGCGCCTTCCGGATGTGCGCCCGGTGGGTCTGCCAGTCCCGGCCCAAGCGCACTCTTATGGGTTCGCTCACCACCAGGCGAGCCCATCGATCGCAATGGAGCGCGGCCGACTCGGGCCCGGTCCGGCGCCAGGTGCCCTCCAACCCCTCCAGCACCTGGAAGTGCTCCGCGCGATAGAACTGGAACGTGCCGTCCGCGCGCAGGTGGAGGTGCCAGGAATCGAGCGGCCCGGCGAGCCGGAGGAAGACCTCCTCGCCGGTGGGGGCAGGCGCGTGGGCGCACGACACGGCCGCAAGCCCGAACGCCGCCGCCGCGAGCCGGGTCATGAGAACAGGAGGAGATAGAGCCACGCGAGGAGAAAGACAACGGGCAGGATGGCCGGAGCCGCAAGCCCCGCGGCGCGGATGGCCGCCGGCGTGTGGATCGACGGCAGGCCGAGGCGCGACTCGTCGGGCACGCGGGCGCGCAGCATCGTGCGGAGCCACGCCATGGCGCGGACCGCCGCGAGGAGGCCCGCGTAAATCAGGCCCACCGACGCGATCCCGACGATGGGGACGACGCGAAGAAGCGCCGGCGGATGGCCCGCCGCGGCCTGGGGTCCATTCTGCACAATCGCGTAGGCCGTGAAGAGGAACGACTGCGATGCGACCAGCCAGGAGAGGCGGTTGACCACGAGCCCGTCCTCGTGCTCGAGGCGCCCGCGGATCATGCGGTAGAACTCGAGGTCGCTCAACTCCGCGGGCTTCGGCGCGTCGGTCATGCGGGTCGATCCTAGGATGCCCGGCGCCCGCGATCAAGAAGGTCGTGAGTGCGTGAGGGATTGTCATTAGACTTCACGGCATGAAACGACTGCTGATGCTGCCGGTCCTCCTGGCGGCTTCCTGTGGTCAGAAGGGGGACATGGACGCTCCGCAGACCGTCAAACTGTCCTGCGCCGACTTCACCGAGGACATCCCCGAAAAGTTC
>JBGPCZ010000234.1:0-4311 GCA_041482015.1 Planctomycetota bacterium
CCTCGGCCGAAGTGGACTTCCGGAAGAACGACTCGGACGGCAACGGCGTGAACGACTTCTGGACCGGGGACGTCGCCGGGCTCCTCCGCTACGGGCTTATCGACCGCGCCTTTGCGGAGGCCGACGCACGGCCGCTCGTACCGTTGGTTCGCACCCCGATTGCCTTCAACGGTTACTACTTCGTCGCGATGGAGTTGGACGACTCGGAGACTCCTCCCGTCGAGCTTCGCCAGGATACGGACCGACGGTCGGGAAAGACACACCACCCGTCTCGGTTCGCCTTTTGCGCCTATCCCGCCCAATATCGCGTCACGGGCTCTTCCACCTTCATCATCAACCAGGATCTCACCGCATTCAAAGGCTGGACAGAGGGGAAGCCCGTCCTGCGATGGCCGAGCGATGACGGATTGACTGCTGACTGGGCAAAGTACGAGTAGTTTACTTCGCCATCGCGTTCCAGCTGCGGTGCAGGTGCGTCGCGAGCCAGCGGCCGTCAATCCTCTGGAAGACGTGCGTCACCGCCGCGACGGCGTGCATGCCCCCCTGCGAGGTGTTCACATGGTAGGTCGCGACCGCGAAGTCGCCCCGGGCGTCGACCTTGATGTCCGTGATCGACGACTCCCACTTCTCGCCGGGCTTGTGCTGCCCGAGGATCGCGCCGAAGTGGTCTAGCACGGCCTTGCGGCCGACCAGCATCTCGCTCGTCGTCGCGTTGTAGCAGGTCGAGCTCTCCGTCATGAACTCGCCCACCTTCGCGAGGTCGCGTGTTTGGAACGCGCCGTACATCCCCATCACCGCCTCGCTCACCCCCTTCTCCGCATCCGCAGGAGCACCGGAGGGCGCCTGGGCGCACGCGCCCAGGAAGAGAGCCATCATCGCGACTTGGAATGCCCTCATCTTCCTGCCCTTGATTCGGCCTAGTACTTCACGATCGTGAAACAGTCCTGCCCCTTGATCTTCTTCCGCCCGTTGAGGAACGACAGCTCGATCACGCACGCGCAGCCCGCCACGATCCCGCCCACCTTCTGGACGAGCTTGCACGCGCCCGACATCGTCCCGCCGGTCGCCAGCAGGTCGTCCACGATCAGAACCCGCTGCTTCTTTTCCACCGCGTCCTTGTGGATCTCGACCGCGTCCTTCCCGTATTCGAGGTCGTACGTCTGCTTCACCGTCTTCCACGGGAGCTTGCCGTGCTTGCGGATCGGGATGAAGCCCAGGTCCATCCGCGACGCGAGCGCCGCGCCGAAGATGAAGCCGCGCGACTCGATCCCCGCCACCAAGTCGGCCCCGCGGTTCTGGGCGTAGACCTCGAGCGCCGCGATCACCCGGTCGAACGTCGCCCCGTCCCGAAGCACCGGCGTGATGTCCTTGAAGAGGATGCCCTTTTTGGGGAAGTTGGGCACGTCCCGGATGAGCGACTGGACCTTCTTGACGAGCGAGCTCATGCTTCGTCGCTGGAGACCAGCCGCTTGTTCAGCTTCCGGAGCGCGATCTTCTCGATCTGGCGGACCCGCTCGCGCGTGATCTTCAGGCGCTTGCCGATGTCCCCGAGCGTCATCGGCTGCCCGTCGTAGAGGCCGTAGCGGAGCCGGAGCACCGCCGCCTCCCGCTCGTTGATCGAGCGCAGCAGGTTCTCGATCCGCTCCGAGTCCATCTGCGAGAAGACCGTCTTGTCGGGCGACGAGCTCTCCTTGTCGTCGGCCACCTCGTTCGTGGGCCACATGACGTCGAGGCTCACGGGGCGCGAGAAGTTGTCCGACGCGTTGATCGCCCGCTTGAGGATCTCGATGCTCTCCACGCCCATGTCCATCGCCTCGGCGGTCTCGTACATGTCGGGCTTCCGCCCGTGCTTCTGGGTGAACTCGTTCGCGACCGTCTTCCACTTGGCGATGATCTCGACCATGTAGGACGGGACGCGGACGGTCTTGGCGGTGTTGACGAGCGCGCGGCGGATCGCCTGCCGGATCCACCACGTGGCATAGGTCGAAAAGCGGCATTTCCGGGCCGGGTCGAACCGCTGGACGGCGCGCAGCAGCCCGAGGTTCCCCTCCTCGATCAGGTCGAGGAACGAGAGCCCCTTGTTCAGGTAATTTTTCGCCACGCTGACGACCAGCCGGAGGTTCGCCTTGATGAAGTTTTCGCGGGCGTCCTTCGCGTCGCGCTGCTCGGCCTCCTTCTTGGAGGCCATCTTCTTCATCCGGTAGGCGAGCTGGCGCTCCTGCTCGGCGGTGAGGAGGTCAACGTCCTGGATTTCCTTGAGGTATTGCTCGACTCCGGACTCCTGCCGGATCATCGAAAGGCCAGCCATGCGGCCCTCATTATACTTGCGAGGATGACCGAGTCAATTTGTAGTAAAGCGCCTCGTACGCCTTCACCATCCCGTCCACCGCGTACCGCTCCGCCGCGCGCGCCCGCCCGGCCGCGCCCATCCGCCGCCGCAGCGCCGGGTCGGCCGCGAGCCGCCCCAGGGCCTCCCCGAGGCCCGCCACGTCCCCCGGCGTGACGAGCAGGCCCGTCTCGCCGTCCACCACGACCTCCGGCGTCCCGCCCGCGCGGGTCGCCACCACGGGCTTCCCCGCCGCCATCGCCTCGAGCACCGCGTTGGGACAGCCCTCCCCGAACCGCGATGGGAGCGCCACGAGGTCGCTCGCCGCCAGCACCTCCGGGATGTCCTCCCGCCACCCCGCCAGGATCGCGCCCCGCCCCTCCAGCCGGCGCCGGTACGGCCCGTCGCCCACGAAGAGCAGCCGGAGCCCCGCGCCGGCGCGGACCAGGTCGTCGTGCCCTTTCCGCTCGACCAGCCGGGCGACGCAGGTCACCAGGACCTCGTCCTCCCGCACTCCTATTTGCCTTCGGACCCCGGTTCCTTTCGCTTCATTCGGCTCCGCGATGTCGACGGCGCTCGGGATCACCGATATCTTGGACGCGTCGAGCCCCAGCTCGTGATAGCGGGACTTGTAAAATTCCGAGTTCGAGACGACCGCCCGCGCACCCTCCCACGTCCCCCGCTCCAGCGAGAGCTTCATCGACGGGCCCGTCTCGGCGTCATCCGAGAGCGATCCCTGCAGCCCCGAGACGACGATCCCCTGCCCGATCCTCCGGCAGAAGATGTTCTCGGTGAAAAGGAACGACTGGACGACGTCGGGCTTGAGGTCGCGCAGGAGGCGCTTGAGCGCCCGGTAGGTGCCCCAGGACCACTTGCGCTTACGCCCGATCGAGAAGATCTCCGCGCCGCGAACCTCGCGGGCGAGCGGGCCCGCGTCCTGGAGCGTGACGACGAACGGGAGGAACCGCGAGCGGTCGAGATGGTTGGCCAGGCGGATGAGCTCGGCCTCCGCCCCGCCGATGTTCAGGCGGCCGATGACGAGCGCGACCCGGATCATGAAGATTCACCACAGAGACACAGAGTCACGGAGCGTCCCCCCCTCTGTGCCTCGGTGACTCCGTGGGTTTCTTCAAGCCGGGACGGGCACTAGGTAGGTGAGAAGGCGCGAGATCTCGGCCTTGAGCCTCCTCCGGTCGACGATCATGTCGAGGAAGCCGTGCTTGAGGAGGAACTCCGACGTCTGGAACCCCTTGGGAAGCTCCTGCTTGATCGTCTGCTCGATCACGCGCGGGCCGGTGAAGCCGATCAGCGCCTTGGGTTCTGCGAGGTGGACGTCGCCGAGCGCGGCGAAGCTGGCCATGACGCCCGCCATCGTCGGGTTCGTCAGGACCGAAATGTAGAGTCCGCCGGAGTCGTGGTGGCGCGCGATCGCGGCCGCCGTCTTCGCCATCTGCATGAGGGAGAGGCAGCCCTCGAACATGCGCGCGCCTCCGCCCGATCCCGAGACGAAGACGACGGGAAGCTTCTTCTCGGTCCCCAGCTCGAACGCGCGGGTGACCTTTTCGCCGACGACCGAGCCCATGCTCCCCATCATGAAGCGCGAGTCGGTCATCCCGAAGACGAGGTCGCGGCCGTCCATCTTTCCGGTCCCGGCGACGCACGCGTCGTTCTGGCCGGTCTCCAGCTGGGCGGCCTCGAGCTTCTTCTTGTAGGAGATCTCGCCCTCGAATTTGAGCGCGTCGACGGGCCGGAGGTCGGCCCACAGTTCCTGGAAGCTGCCGGGGTCGAGGAGGAGCTCGATGCGCTCCTGCGGCGAGATCGTGAAGTGGTACTCGCACTGCGTGCAGACCTTCTTCCGGTCCTCGACCTCCTTCTTGAAGATCATCCCGCCGCATTCCGGGCACTTGATCCAGAGGTCGCCCGGGATCGTCCGCTTCCGGGAGATTAGCTTCTTAATCTTTTCGAAGGCCATACGCTCGCTCGGC
>JBGPCZ010000235.1:0-4072 GCA_041482015.1 Planctomycetota bacterium
ACCGCGATGTCGCAGCCGCATTCGCCCGGGGACTTGAGGAGCGCGAGCGACATCGGGTTCGCGCTCGCCACCGCGCGCGCGCCGACCGCGTGGGCTGCCTGGGCTACGCCCGCCAGGTCCTCCATTCCGCCCAGGAAGTTCGGGTTCTGGACCACGATGCAGGCCGCGCCCTCCGCGGCGTCCTTGAGAGTGCTGACGGGGGTGATCCCGCGGACGTGGGCGACCTCGACGATTGTCGCGCCGAGCTGCTTGAAGAGCGAGCGGACGACCGAGCGGTACTGGGGGTTGACGCCGCTGGAGATCACGACCTTCTTCCGCTCGGTGTGGTCGATCGACATCGCGACCGCCTCCTGGAGCGCGGTCGCGCCGTCGTAGTGGGACGCGGTGGCGACGTCCATCCCGGTCAGCTCGCACATCATCGTCTGGAACTCGAAGATGTGCTGGAGCGTGCCCTGGCTCGCCTCGGCCTGGTAGGGCGTGTAGGCGGAGAGGAACTCGCCGCGGGAGAAGAGCGCGTCGACGACGGCGGGGATGAAGTGGTTGTAGGCCCCGGCGCCCAGGAAGCAGCGGCCCGCGTCGAACGTCCGGTTGCGCGACGCGAGCGACTGGAGATGCGAGAGCAGGTCCTGCTCGGCCAGGGCGGGCGGGAGATCGAGCGGCCGGTTGAGTCTCAGGTCGGGTGGGATGGGGGCGAAGAGATCATCGATGGAGCCGGCGCCGATGCCCTTGAGCATGGCGGCGGTGTCCGCGGGCGTATTCTGGATGTAGTCCATGGCGTCGAGTCAGCTTTTCGTAGAGCAAACAAAAACAGCCGCAGAGGCGCGGAGGCGCGGAGCAGACGTCTATCCTTTTGGATTCCCCCGGTCGAACAGCTTCATTCCGTTCTTCTCCGTGCCCCTGTGTCTCTGTGTTTTTCTTAGACGAAGTCGTCCTCGTCCACTTCGTCTTCCTTCTCGTCCTCCTTCTCGTCCTCGGAGGACTTGAGGAACTCCTCGTACTCCTTCTTGGTCATGAGGGACTCGAGCTCCGAGGGCTCCGTCGGCTTGATCTTGATCAGCCAGCCGTCCTCAAAGGGCTCTTCCTTCAGCATGTCGAGGTCCCCCGAGACGTCCTTGTTGACCTCGAGGATCTTTCCCGAGAGGGGAGAGACGAGGTCGGCCACCGTCTTCACGGACTCGATCTCGCCGAACGGCGCGCCCTGCTCGACGTTGTCGCCGACCTTGGGGAGGTCGATGTGGACGAGGTCGGAGAGCTGCTTGACCGCGTAGTCGGTGATGCCGATCGTGGCTTCCTTCGACTTGGGGTTGTACTTGATCCACTCGTGGGTTTCGCTGTACTTGAAGTCGTCAGGCCTCATCCCGGTTTCTCCATGATGTCCGCCCTAAATTACCCATGACCCCCGGGCTGTCAAGATTTTTCGCGGCGGAAGAAGGGGAGCTTGACGCAGGTCGCCGGTTCGCGGCGTCCCCGCACGTCGACCTCGAACGCCTCCCCCGGCTTCCGCAGCTCCCGCGGCACGTATCCCATCGCGATCGACTTCTCGAGCGTGGGGCTGTACGTCCCGCTGGTCACCGCCCCGAGCTTCTTTCCCTGGTGGTAGAGATCGTATCCGTGACGCGGGCTGCGCTTGGTTTCCAGCGTGAAACCCGCGAGAAGCCGCTCCGGCGGCCCCTGCGCCTGGAGCGCCGCCTGGCCGATGAAGGCCGGCTTGTCCAGGTCGACCGCGAACTTGAGCCCGGCCTCGAGCGGGGTCGTCGTGTCGTCGATGTCGTTCCCGTAGAGGGGCATCCCCGCCTCGGTGCGGAGAGTGTCCCGCGCGCCCAGGCCGATCGGCGCAATCCCGGCGTCGATGAACCGGTCCCAGGTCTTCACGGCCTTCTCCGCGGGGACGAAGATTTCGAACCCATCCTCCCCCGTATAACCCGTCCGCGAGACGAAGTATTCGCCGAACGTGCCGAACGTGTAGTAGCCGAGCGCCGAGGGGTCGATCTCGAGGACCCGCTTCACGGCCTCGAGGGAGCGGGGACCCTGCAGGGCCAGGAGCGCGACGGAGAAGGTCTGGTCGTCGAGCTGCACGTCGCCCGTGAGGTGCTGCTTCATCCAGTCAAGGTCCTTCTCGCGGTTGGAGGCGTTGACGACGAGGAGGTCCTCGTCGCGATCCGCGTAGAAGATGAGGTCGTCGATGATCGTGCCCTTCTCGTTCAGGTAGAAGGTGTAGCGGCAGCGGCCGACCGGGACCTTGTCGACGTCGATCGTCAGGATCTGCTGGAGGTAGGCGCGGCGGTCGCGACCGCGGACCTTGACGCGGCCCATGTGGGACAGGTCGAAGAGGCCGGTGCGCGTGCGGACGGCGGCGTGCTCGTCGATGATCCCGGCGTACTGGATGGGCATCTCCCAGCCGTGGAAGTCGACGATGCGGGCCTTGAGCCGCTGGTGGGCCTCGTAAAGCGGCGTGCGGCTGGGCATCGGGTCTCCCCCCGGGGTTTCGGGCGAGTCTAGGAGCGCCCGCGGGTCCGGTCAAGCAAATGGTTGAAGATTCGACACCGCGGGTATAATCCGTGCGGTGGCCAAGCGCATCCTCGTCGTGGACGACACGAAAAGCATCCGGGAGATCGTCAGCTATCTCCTCCGGAGCCGGGGCTACGACGTCATCGAGTCGGCCGACGGCCTCGACGCGTGGGAGAAGGCGACGACGGAGGCGCCCGACCTGATCGTGCTCGACGCGATGATCCCGAAAAAGACCGGGTTCGAGATCTGCGAGCAGCTCAAGAAAGACGAGCGCTGGCGGAAGATCCCCGTGCTCATGCTCACGGCCCTCACGCGCGACAGCGATAAGAGCGACGAGTACTGGAAGGAGAAGTCGCAGGCCGACGACTTCATGTCCAAGCCGTTCAAGGCGACGGACCTCGTCGAACGGATCCTCCGCCTGTTGGAGCCGGACGCGGGGAAGAAATAGGGGCCGTGCTCCGCGAGTACCTCCGTCACCTCGGGGCGTTTCCAGCCGCGACGCGGCTGTTCCTGGCCGCGCAGTTCCTCTACGGGATCGGCCAGTCGGCGGTCTGGGTGCTCCGCAACCTCCACCTGAAGGCCGCGGGGTACGACGAGTCCTTCATCGGGAACACGCTGGCCGTGCAGTCGCTGGGGATGGTCGCGGTCGTCGTCACGCTCCCGATGGTCATGGACCGCCGCCGGCTCCGGCCGTTCCTGGTCGCCGGCGCGGCGCTCCTGGCCGGGGGCCTGGCCGCCGGGACGGCGGTGCACGACAAGTCGTCGATCCTCGCCTGTTGCTTCGGCACCGGCGTGGGGATCGCGCTCCTCGAGGTCGCGACCGCCCCGTTTTTCTCCCGCCACTCGGGCGCGCCGGAGCGCCCGTTCCTGTTCGGGTTCAGCACGGCGCTCAGTCCGACGGCGGGGCTCCTCGCCACGCTGGGCATCAAGGTCGGTTCGATGGCGTGGGGGGAGAACCCGGCGTCCTACGCGCGGATGCTCGTGACCGCGGCGGCTTGCACGGTCGCGTCGATGGCGTTCCTCGGGCTCCTCCGGGAGGGGCCTCCCGAGACCTCAAAGGGCGGGGCCGGGCGGTTCGAGTGGGGCACGGCGTCGAAGTTCTTCCTTCCGGAGCTGGCGTTCGGGCTCGGCGCCGGGCTCACGATCCCGTTCATCAACCTCTACTTCCGCGACCGGTTCCACCGGGACGCGGGCGCGATCGGGATGTACTACTCGGCGGCGCAGGCGCTCATGATGGTGGCGTTCCTCGCGGCGCCGTTCCTCGCGCGCCGCTTCGGCGCGGTGCGGACGATCGTCTGCTTCCAGCTGACGTCGATCCCGTTCTTTCTCGCGCTCGCGCTGACGGCGTCGCTCGAGGTCGCGGTTGGAGCGTTCGTCCTCCGGCACGCGCTGATGAACATGGTCCACCCGGTGGGGGCAAACTTCTCGATGGAGGTGGTGAACCCGGGTCAACGGGCACGGGTGAACGGCCTCAAGCAGGCGGCGAACAAGATGTCCTGGGTGGTGGCGAACGCGCTCGGCGGCTGGATGATCGCCCACACGCGGCTGGTGCGCGACGGCTTCG
>JBGPCZ010000236.1:0-4032 GCA_041482015.1 Planctomycetota bacterium
AGCTGAATTCAAAAGCGCTCCAGCGGGTGACGCCCTACGTCCCGAAGAATCCCCCCAAGGAGCGGTTGTCGCAGCAGGCCGACATCGCGCTCGCCTCGTTCAAGGCGGGCGTCTGCGTGTCGGCCAATCTTTCCATCGGGCAGTTCGACAGCCACAACAACAACGACGTCGACCAGATGAAGCTGATCCCCGAGTTCCTGGCGGGGATCGACTATCTCCTCCGGCGGGCGGAGGAGCTCAAGATCCGCGAGCAGATGATCGTAGTCGTGCAGAGCGAGATGGGGCGGACGCCGACCTACAACAACGGCAACGGCAAGGACCACTGGTCGATCGGCTCGATCATGTTCCTGGGCCGCGGCATCAAGGGCAACCGCGTGATCGGCGCCACGGACGAGAAGCAGTTCCTCGTGCCGCTCGACCCCAGGACGCTCGCGACCGACAAGGAGAAGGGCGTCCGGCTGCGTCCCGAGCACCTCCACCTCGCGCTCCGGGAGCTCGCGGGCGTCGAAGGCCACGCCTTCAGCAAGCAGTTCCCGCTGGGGGTTGTCGAGGGCGAGCGGCTGCAGGGGCTCTGGGGTTAGGGAGCCCGCGGCGGGATGACGCCGCGCGACGCGAGCCACGTCAACGATTTCGCCTTCCACTCCTCCCACAGCGGGCCCTGGCAGCCGTTGAAGCCGTGGCCGCCGGAGGGAAGTTCGAGGTATTCCACCGGCACGCGGTGAGCCCGCATCGCCGCGACCAAGTCGCGGCTGTTCTCCGGCGGCACGCCCGTGTCGTCGGTGGCGTGAGTGAGGAAGGCGGGAGGCGTTTCGTCGGTGACCTGGGTCTCGTTCGAGAACCACCGCACCTGCTCGGGCGTGGGATCGGGGCCGAGCAGTTTTTTCTTCGAGAGCGCGTGCGTCTTCGCGCCCATCGTGACGACGGGATAGACGAGCATCATGAAGTCGGGGCGCGACCCCAGGCGCTCGACGGGATCGGGATCGCCGGCATGACCTCCGTCGAAGTGCGTGCCGGCGGTCGAGGCGACGTGTCCCCCGGCGGAGAAGCCGAGGATGCCGACGCGATGCGGATCGATCCCCCACTCCGCCGCTTTCGCGCGCGTGGTGCGGAGGGCGCGCTGCGCGTCGAGCAGGGGCACGAGGGAGCGGCCCTCGGGCAGGCGGTACTCCAGGATGATGGCGGCGATGCCGTTCTCGTTGAGCCAGCGGGCGATCGGATAACCTTCGCGATCCATCACGTGGCGGATGTAGCCGCCGCCGGGGCAGATCACGATCGCGGCGCCGGTGGATTTGTCGGGCGGCGGTAGCGAGACGGTGAGTTCCGACGCGATCTTCTCGAAGGTCCCGTCGCCCACCGGCGCTTGATCCGGCCAAAGAGGAACGCGCATCGCTAGCGGCCTCGGAACGACGTTCGCGCAGGAGGCGATCGCCAGCGCGGCCAGGAGCGGGAGTGCGCGCGTTTTCATCAGCGGGCTCCGATGGCCCAGAGATTCGCGGCGCCGCGGAGATAGATCCGGCCGTTCGAGATCGCGGGAGACGCGTCGAGCGGATCGCCCAGCTTGTTCACCGACAGGACCTTGAACGCCCGGCCGGCCGCGAGGACCGCCACCGTGCCGTCCCGGCCCGCGAGGTAGACCTTTCCGTCGCCGGCCGCGGGCGAGGCGAAGTGGCTGTTCGCCCCGGTTCGCTCCCGGTAGAGCTGCTTCCCCGTGGCCGCGTCGAGGCAGGTCACCGTCCCGCCCGTCCCGCCCAGGTAGACGAGTCCGTCGTAGACGAGCGGCGAGGCGACGTCCGGCGTCCCGTTCGCGATCCGCCACCGCTCGGGCCCCGCGTTGGCCCGGTCGACCCTCCCGCGCGCCAGCGGGTCGAGCCCCACGACCTGCCCGTTCTTCGCGGTCGGCACCACGATCAGCCCCTCCGTCGCCACCGGCGACGAGACGAACCGGAGCGTCTTGTTGTAGCTCTCCTTCGGATTCAGGTCGCCCAGCCGCCAGAGTTCCGCGCCGGTCTTCGGGTCGTGGCCGATCGCGTAGTCGTTCCCGTGGGAGACCAGCACCGAACCGCCGCCGCCGGTCCAGAGCTGGATCGACGCGTAGGAGTGCTCGCACTCGTCCACGCCGTCGGACTTCCGTTCGACTTTCCAGCGCTCCGTCCCGGTCGCCGCGTCGAGCGCCGCCACCCACGCGCCGCCCGAGTGGATGAGCTGGACGTAGATCGTCCCGTCGTGGACGAGCGGGGTCGTCGTCATCCCGAACCCGAGCTTGAACCGGCTGTAGCGCTGCTGGAGGTCGGCTTTCCAGACTTCCTTGCCGTCGACCGTGAAGCAGGCCAGGTCGCCCGTCCCGAAGTAGGCCCAGACGTGCCGGCCGTCGGTCGTCGGGGAGGCGGAGGCGAGGTTCTTGACGTCCTTGCGTCCTTCCGAGACGACGCGCTCCCACCGGGGCTGGCCGTCCGTCCCGATGCAGATCAGCAGCGCCTTCGCGCCGTCGGCGCCCGGCGAGGCGACGAAGATGTTCTCTCCCCAGACCGCGGGCGTCGCGCCCGCCGCCGCCGGGAGAGGCGCCTTCCAGAGCACGCCGGAGTCGGCGCTCCACTTCTCCGGAAGTCCGCGTTCGGCGCTGACGCCGTCCCGTGCCGGCCCGCGCCAGGCGGGCCAGTCGTCGGCCCCGGCAGCCGCCGCCCCCCCCGCGAAGATGCACGCCGCGACCCAGGTGAACCGTGATCTCATGGAGATTCCTCCCGAA
Source organism: Planctomycetota bacterium (assembly GCA_041482015.1). Lineage (GTDB taxonomy): Bacteria > Planctomycetota > MHYJ01 > MHYJ01 > JACPRB01 > JACQFK01. The sequence goes on from JBGPCZ010000236.1 coordinate 2,744, forward strand.
GGATTACGCCTGGGGCCGGGTTCTTGGGGCCTCGTCCACGTCGTCTCCGCTGCCGACCCGTCCCGCATCCAGTCACGCGAGACACGGAACGTCAGAGCCCTTCGAAGAAGATCACGCGGTAGTCGGCGCCTTTGAAGCGGAGCTCGCGGGCTTCGCGGTACGCGGGGCCGTCGTACCAAGCCCTGGCGGCGGCCATCGTGGGGAATTCGAGGAGCACGACGCCCTCTGCGGGCGCGCCCTCGAGCGTCTGGATCCCGCCGTAGGCGGCGAGGACCTTGACGGGATGTCCCCCCAGCGAGGGGCCTGCCTTGGAGTTGTAGACCTCGATCACCTTGGGGTCCCGCAGCTTTTCCCGGATGAAGATGGCGTAGGCGGCCATGGTTCCCTCCTTGTCGGCCACCGAGGATAAGGCGCCCCAAGGGGGAAAAGTAGAGGAATCGAGACCGCGGGACCCGGGAAACCCCACTTCTTCCCGCCCCGGCCCGGCGCCGCGGGATGTTCGTCGAGAACCGCCTGGTGCCGCGCCCGTCGATCTTCCGGCTTGATTAATTCCTGCAAACGATGTACAAGGCACCCAGGTAAATTTTTATTTGGGAGCTTACCATGGGCAAGGGCAACAACAGTCACCGCAAGGAAGTTAAGAAGAAGCCGAAGAAAGAGCAGCCGAAGGCACCCCCTCCCCGCCGGTGATCCGCAAGAGTCAGTGGTCGTGCGTGCAGGAGATGCACGGCTCGACCACTGACTCCCGCGTTCGACGCCATCCCAAGAGCCCGACTGGGACACTCCACACTTCAAATCCAGAAGCCTGGAATCCCTCCTGAAGGGAGGGCCCGCGGCGTCTCGCTCAAGGCCATAGGAAGCCGGTCAGCCATAAGTTGGTACATAAAAGGCACAAACTTTGGGTCAATTCACACGGGTTTGCCAGCTCGATCTCGGCTTAATCGTTTCCAGTCGGTCGTGCAGTGTACTGCACATCCACGAAAGTCGACTGGAAACGCTCCTCGTGTGGAAAGTCGCAGGAGTGCAGCGAGGAGAGGGTGATGCTCTTCCCCACATCAGGGATGACACACTAAAGTCCCACTAGCCTTCCAACCCGCACCACGGCGCCCCTTGCCAGCCGTGCGGCTACCCCGCCGGCCAGCCAGGCGATGCCAGGTGCTTACTTGAATTGAATCTCCATCTTCGGCAGCAGCGCTTTGATTTTCGCCTACGTCTCGGTCGTGAAGGGATCTTTTGCAGGGACGAGGCGCATCGACTTGAGGAAGGCAAAGTCTTTGAGCAATGGAAGG
>JBGPCZ010000237.1:0-4020 GCA_041482015.1 Planctomycetota bacterium
CCTACATCCAGACGAACGCGCCGCTCCTGGACACGCCCGGCTGGTCCTGCATCGACGTCATGCGCCCCGGCTCCGTGGTCTCCGACAAGAAGGGCGAGAGCGTCGGGATCGCGCTCGACCAGTACCTCTGGGTCGCCGCCGGCGGCCGGAGCTCGTTCCTCGGCAAGGCCGTCCTGGCGGACGAGCGTCTCGCGGACCTCGAGAAGCGATACGAGCCGATGCGCAAGGCGCTCCCCGCGGCCATCAAGCGGGTCGAGGTCACGTTCCGCTCGGAGAAGAACGCCGAGCGGTACATGCCGGCCGAGGAGACCCGCGGCGGCAAGGCCACCCTCTTCGGCGTGGCCGTCGACGACAAGGGGACGCTCTTCGTCCCCGAGGACCTGGGCCGCGACGCCGTCCGCAAAATCGAGGACATCGTCGTCGTCGAGGAGGGGGCGCGCCACGACGCGGTCTTCGTCGGCATGTTCCGCGCGTTCGGCGGCTTTCTCGTCCGGGCCGCGGGGCTGAAGGCCCAGCCGGGCATCGCCACGGACGGCGCCGCGCCCGCGCCCGGCGAAATGTTCTTCACCGCCGCGTTCGAGGACCGCTTCGGCGCCAGCCGCATCAAGCTCGACTACAACCGGCTGTTCCGCATCGAGCAGGGCCTCGCAGGCGCGCCCCGCCCCCAGCCCCGCAAGCGGATCAAGGCGGGCACGTTCCTCCTGGACTTCGCCGGCCGGATCGTCGGCGCCGCCACGGCGGACAAGAAAGAGGAGGACCTGGATGACGTCGCCATGGAGGCGTCGCGCGAGCGGTATTACGTGGACCGGTACCGAGGGGGCCTGGGCGCGGAGCACCTCCGTCGGCTCCTGTTCTTCTCCGAGATTGCCGCCATCCTGGCGAATCCCGCCGCCCACTTCGACGCGCGGGCCGTGCCCATGTCGAAGAAGGAGGAGAAAAAGCTCGTGTGGCTGGGCGTCGAGTACCAGGAGGTCTCCAAGCCCGTCGCCGACGCGCTCCTCATCCAGGCGCACGACCTCACGAACGACGGCCGTCGCGGCCTTCTCGTGACGGAGATCTACCCGGGCTCCCCGGCCGAGAAAGCGGGCGTCAAGCAGGACGACGTCCTTCTCTCGGTCAAGCCGGAGGGCGAGGCCACCGCGCGCGACCTGGTGGGCGAGCCGGATCGCCTCGGGGGCATGGGCCGCGGCAATCCCTACGGCGGGGGCCGCGGCGCCGCGATGGCCCCGTGGAAACCCACGCGCAACTATCTGACGTCGATGCTCACGGAGATCGGCGCTACCAAGAAGGTCACGTTCGAGGTGCTCCGGGGAAAGACCAAGTCGCCCGTCGCGCTCACCCTCGAATACGCGCCCGTGGACTACGAGACCGCGGAGCGCTACAAGGACGAGGCCTTCGGCTTCACGGTGAAGGACCTGACGTACGAGGTGCGCCACTTCCACAAGCTCGACGCCGGAGCGACCGGCGTGGTCGTAGCGCGCGTCGAGTCGGGCGGCAAGGCGGATATCGGAAAGCTGCAGACGCTGTCGATCGTCACCCGCGTGAACAACGTCGCCGTGAAGGGCCTGGAGCACTTCCGGGAGCTCGTCACGAGCGCGAAGAGCGTGACGCTCACGACCATCGCGTATGGGCAGACGAAGCTCGTGGAACTCGCCCGCGAGTGAACTTTTCCGGCCGGACTTGAATCACCCCATCTTGGGGTATAATTAGGCGTCCGGGGAGAACGGGATGTCGAGAAAACTGCACGACACGTATCACAAGATCGGCGAGCTCCTCGTCCGCAAGAAGCTTGCGCCGACGGAGGCCATCGACGAGGCCCTCGCGCTCCAGCGATCCGACATCGAGCGCAACCGGACGCCCCGCCGGCTGGGTGAAATCCTCATCGAACGCCGGATCCTGGACCGCCGGATGATCCGCGAAATCCTCGAAGAGCAACAGATCGGACGCGGACAAAAACGGTCCCTCAAGGTGGACCTGAGAGATGCCGAGGGAGTTGCCGTGGTTTCCCTGGACGGGCGGCTCGACGAAACAAAGGCGGAGGCGATCACCAAGATCTTCGAGCGGCTGATGAACCGGGGATTTGGCCGGATCGCGGTCGACTGTTCCAAGCTCGTCTATCTCAACAGCTACGGGATTTCAAGGTTCGTCGCTTACATCGACGAGGCCCGCGCCCGCGGCGGCGACATGAAGTTCTTCGGCCTGAGTCCCGATGCCCGTGTGGTGATGGATCGGCTTGGCCTCTCCAATTTTGTCCAAGCCTTCACCACGGAAGACGAGGCGATCAAGGCGTTCGAGCTTCCGATCGACGAGTACATGTCCCGGGGTGCCCTGGCTGAGTACATCTCCGCCGAGGGCAAGAAGGACCGCTTCTTTCACCTCTCGTATTGTCCCGCATCCCAGAAGATCCACGAAGAGAACCGCGTCTACTACGAGAGCAAGTGGCACGCGCGGGATGGCGGGAAGCTTCCGTGCAAGCGGTGCAAGCCGTAGTACTCTTCTTATAAGAGAGTAGACTTTAAACCTCACCTTCTTATTAAGAGACCCTTCCACTGTCGTTAGGTTGTGGAAACACGTCATAACCCACTTATCCACAATAGCTTGCTGTAAAGTCTCCATGTGGACCCATGTTCACCCTGTGTAGACTTTCTCGGGAAGCGTCCCGTGGCCCTGTGAAACCACCCACGCAAACCCCCAAGTCCCCCAATCTGGCCGGATTATGGGTTTGGGTGTTAGAGCTAACATCAACATTACTTTTGACCCATAACGCGGTGCCCGGTGCCCCCGCTCCACCTCGGCAATCAACTGAAGGTGGGGGCCGGGTATCGGAATGGATACCCGCGGTGTATCCGAAGGCGTCAGCTAGCGGCGGATCAGTTCCCGGGTGAGCCGCTCGACGTCGCCCCGGATGCTGCCGTTCTCGGAGATGAGGGTCTCGATCTTGTTGATGGAATGCAGGATCGTGGAGTGGTCGCGGCCGCCGAAGTGGCCGCCGATCTCGTCGAGCGATGCGGAGGTGAGCTTCCGGCAGAGGTAGACGCAGACTTGGCGGGCGAGTGACGTGGAGCGCGTCGACCGCTTGGACTGGAGCTCGCTCACCTTCTTGTTGAAGAACCGCGCCACGACCGACTGGATCTCCGAGATGGAGAGCGGCGAGACGGTCAGCGCCTGCGTGTCCCGGAGGACCTCCTTGGCGAGCTCGAGATCCGGCGACCGGTTCGAGAGCGCCGCGTAACCCATCACCTTCGTGAGGCCGCCTTCCAGCTCGCGGATGTTGGTCTGGATCACGGAGGCGACGTAGCCCAGCACGTCCTGCGGGATGTCCTTCCACCGCGCATCGGCCTTCCGACGGAGGATCGCCAGGCGCATCTCGTACGTCGGGTGGGAGATCTTCGCCTCGAAGCCCGACCGGAACCGGGACAGCAGCTGCTCGGAGAGCGAGCGGAGATCCTGCGCGGGCTGGTCGCTCGAGAGGATCATCTGGCGACCCGCCAGGTGGAGCGCATTGAACGTGTGGAAGAATTCCTCCTGGCTCTGCTTCTTGTCCACGAGGAAGTGGATGTCGTCGACCACGAGGACGTTCGCGTTCCGGTAGCGCGAGCGGAAAGGCTCCAGGTCCTGCTTGTTCTGGAGCGCGTAGATGAAGCCGTTGACGAACTCCTCGCACGACAGGTAAAGCACCCTCGCCGAGGAGTTGCGCTTGAGGATCGAGTGGCAGATCGCCTGGAGGAGGTGCGTCTTCCCCAGGCCGACGCCGCCGTGGATGAAGAGCGGGTTGTAGAGCGTCGCGGGGCTCTCGCTCACGGCGACGGCCGCGGCATAGGCCATGCGGTTGGACGGCCCCTCGACGAAATCCTCGAACGTGTAGGCGGGGTTGAAGACGAAGTCGGGCTCGCGCGGCGGCGCGGGCGGCGGGACAAATGGGGCGGCGGCCGCGGCCGTCGGGAAGAACGCCGCGGCGGCGCCCGTCACCTGGAAGACGATCTCGGGGACGCGCCCGAAGAGATTCTGGAAGGCGTCCTC
>JBGPCZ010000238.1:0-3906 GCA_041482015.1 Planctomycetota bacterium
CCCTTGCCGAGGATCGACTTCGCGATGATCAGGCAGCCGACGCCCGCGCAGGTCATCGAGCCGCAGACCTTCTCCTCGTCGGGCTTCGAGCCCTTCTTGATGTAGGCCCAGCCGCGCGCGCGGTCGTTGCCGTTCGACGCGTAGGTCCCCCGGTCGCCCGACCGGTAGTCGTTGGGCCGCTCCACCTTCGGGCCGTCCTTCTCCTGCGACGAGAGGACAAACTCGAGCGCCTTCCGGATCGCCTGGGGGTCGACCGGCGCCTTCATCCGCGTGGCGCTCTTGAGCCCGAGGAGGATGATCTGCGTGCAGGAGACGTCCTCGGCGCTGCCCACGAGCCCGAAGTTCTTCCCGTACCGCCACCCGCCCGCGGACGTCTGCTCCTCCATGAGCGACTTCACGATCCCCGAGATGAACCCCATCATCGGGCCCGACGGGGTGTACTTCGGCTCCTTGAAGTCGCCCACCCGCTCGCTGGTCTTCGAGCCCTTCTTCTTCATCGTGTCGGCGACGGCCGCCTCGTGGAACGCCTCGAGCGCCATCAGGATCGCGCCGCGGTCGTAGTTCGAGATGACGTTGCCCTTCTTGTCGACGTACTCCTGGAGGTAGGCAAGCCCTTTCGAGATCACCGGGTCGTTGTGGGGGACGTCGCTCTTGAGGAGCGCGAGGAGCGAGAACGCGGTGATGCCGGGCTTGTTGTGGTACGCGTTTCCGCCGCCCTGGTAGGTGGGGCCCTTCGACTCGCCGAAGTCGCCCGCGGGTTGCTGCTGCTTCTTCAGCCAGTCCACGCCCTTGTCGATCGCCTGGTCGATCTTTTCCTTCAGCTCGGCCGGGTTGTCTTGGGCGAAGAACGAAATGAGAAGCAGCGCGGCGGTGTTCATCGTCGATCTCCCCAGTTCTTGCGGGATGAGACACCGGCGGCACGGCCCATTATGGGGAATTCGATGAATCCACCGTCAATGGCCGAGATTCCGCCGTCCATATATAATCAACACCATCGCGATGGAATTCCTGGGCGGGTGCCGCATCCTGGGCGAGCTGGGCAAGGGCGCCATGGGCACCGTCTTCAAGGCGGATCGCTCCGGCGACACCGTCGCCATCAAGGTCCTGGCCGATACCTGGGCGAAGGACCCCGTCCTCACCGACCGTTTCGTCAACGAGGGCCTCCTCATGGGGAAGCTCTCGCACCCCGCGATCGTGAAGGTCCTGGACGTCGGCCGCGACCAGGGGAAGTTCTACCTCGTCCTCGAGTACGTCGAGGGCCCCTCGTTCGCCCGCGCCATCTCGAAGCGCGCGTTCACCCAGAAGGAGACGGCCATGATCCTCTCCGCGGTCGCGCGCGGGCTCCATCACGCCCACCGGCAGAAGATCATCCACGGCGACGTCGTGCCGTCCAACATCCTTTTGAAGAGCGACGGCTCGCCCAAGCTGACCGACTTCGGGATCGCGCGGCTCCTGGGCGAGCGCGGGACGCCCGGCGTCACCGCGGGCACGCCCGTCTACATGAGCCCCGAGCAGGCGACCGCGATGAACGACGTGATCGACGGGCGGACCGACGTCTACTCGCTCGGCGCCGTGCTTTACGAGGGCGTCACCGGCCGCGCCCCGTTCTCGGGCCGCTCCACGGCGGAGATCCTCGAGAAGGTCGTCAAGGTCGCGCCCCCCGCGCCGCGAGCGGTCGACCCGCAGGTCGCGCCGGAGCTCGAGAAGATCATCCTCAAGTCGATGGACAAGGCCGCGGACCGGCGATATCCTAGCGCGAAGGACCTCGCCGACGCCCTCCAGGACTGGGCGGGCCGCGCGTCGGACTGGTTCTCGATGCTCCCCTCATGACAAAGATCTACGTCCTGGAAGGTCCCCTCCGGGGGAAGACGTTCGAGGTGACCGAGCTCGCCTCGATCGGCCGCGGCGAGACCTGCGCCGTGCGGCTCGAGGGCCACCACATCTCGCGCATCCACGCGCGCCTCGAGAAGTCGGGCGATGCGATGGTGATCAAGGACAACGCGAGCCGGAACGGAATCTTCGTGAACGGCCGCAGCGTGAAGGAGGCGCCGCTCCGCCCCAACGACCAGATCGAGATCGGCGAGCACCTCCTGGTCTTCGAGCCGGCGGGCGACCCCGAGCAGCTCCCGCGCCTGGGCGCCGCGGTGCTCGAGACCGTGGCCGACCCCTTCGCGCCCGGCGAGCCCGACGAGCGGCTGCAGCGTCTCCTCGGCGTCGCGGCGTCCATTGCCGCCATGGAGACCGAGAAGGAGATCGCGCAGAACTTGCTGGAGGCGCTCATGCTCGCGATCACCGCTCACCGCGGGTTCGTGATGATCGAGGACACCAAGGGCGTGCTCAAGCCGGCGGCCCGGAAAGTCCCCGCGGGGGACGAGGAGTTCGCGCTTTCGAACATCCTGCAGGCCCCGCTCCACCGGCAGCGCCGCGCGCTGATCGGCACCGACGTGCGCCGCACCCAGCCCAATGAAGGGAAGCGCATCGGGATCCTCGCCGCGCCCCTCGCGACCAAGGCGGGCGTCTTCGGCCTGGCCTACCTGGACGTGGCGCTCGGCGAGGGCGAGACGCGCCCGCCGTTCCGCACGTCCGACCTCCGGTTTGCGGCCGCCCTCGCGACGTTCGCCTCCACCCGGATCTCGCAGCTCCGGCGGATCGCCCCGATCGGCCTGGTGGGGGAGATTCCGCTGCCCGACCTCCGCGCCGCGTTCGAGAAGGAGTGCATCGCCGAGGCGCTCAAGCAGAAGAAGGGCGACCTCGCGGCGGCCGCGAAGCTCCTCGGCATCACGCGCCCGACGCTCGACGAGAAGCTCAAGGTCATGGGCCTCGTCTCCACGCCCCCCGCGGCTCCCGCCGCCCCGCCCCCCGCCGCGGACTGGAAATCCGTCCAGACGTAGCGACTTGTTGACGGACACGCGCGGCGATATCGTCAACACCCCCTAGGGCAGCGGGTGGTCGGTGAAGAACTTCCAGATCTTGTCGGTGATGTTCTCCTTGAAGGCCCAGGTGTGGCCCAGGCCGGCGATCTCCACGTATTCGACCGTGTGGCCTTCCTTCGTGTAGACCTCTTTTGACTTGCGGCCCTCCTCGACCTTGACAACGTTGTCCGCGTCGCCGTGGACGATCATCGCCGGGTACTTGCGCTTCGCCTGGACGCCCTTGAAGGCGAGCACGCCGAGGCCCCCCGAGTGGGGCGCGATCGCGGCGACCTTCTCCGACCGCTGCGACGCCAGGCAGTTGCTGAAGTATCCTCCCATGGACATGCCGGTGAAGTAGACCCGCCGGAGGTCGACGTTGTAGCGCGTGGTGACGTGGTCGAACAGGGCGTCGAAGAACTTGACGTCCTCGTTGTCGGCGGCGGGATTGATGTTCCACTTCTTGCCCAGGGCGTCGGGGAAGACGGCGATGAACTTGTGCTTCGCGGCGAGCGCCTCGAAGCCGCTGTACTTGGAGATGTTCTCCTTGCTGTCGCCCAGCCCGTGAAACGCGAAGACGAGCGGGACGGGCACGGAGCCGTCGATGCCGGGTGGCACGACGAGCCGGAACTCGCGCGCCTGGTCGCCGACCTTGAGGGTCTCCTTCTCAAAGGTGCCGGGCTTTCCCCCTTTACCTTTGGATGGCTTGGGCGCCGCCGCATTCTGAGCCAGCAGGGCGGAGAGCAAGGAGATTAGAAGGATGGGTTTCATGGGACTTTGGACAGGGATGCCGGTGAATGGGTTCGATCACTTCGCCGGCTTCGTCGATCCGCTGCACGACGGGCAGGAGTCGCCAAAGTTCAGATACTTGGCGAAGGCCATTCCGTCCTTCTTGCCTTCCTCCAGCAGGGTGCGCATCTGTGACTTCTGGTCGGAGGTCATCTTCGACCGCTCGAACCCGCGGGCGACATACCGCTCCACCAACTTTTCGAGCCCC
>JBGPCZ010000239.1:0-3536 GCA_041482015.1 Planctomycetota bacterium
ATGATAGCTGTCCTCTTGAGCCAGGAAAGTCGATACGCACTCGGTGGTCGGGTCCTGCCGGTGTCCACCTTTCGGAATTACCTTCCTGACCTTAGACATGAAAATGTAGCGAAACTCCCCCTTCGAACCGGCGCTACCGGCGCCAGAAGGAGGAGATCATGGCCGAGGCCGTTGTCTGCGCTGCTCCAGAAAGCCCTCGGAACGACCCGAAGGGGTTGCCGGATCCGGAAAACATCGCGAACGCCGACCCCCTCCCCTTCCCCGCTCCGAATCTGAAAGCGAGACCCCACCGCGGGCGGCTGCTCCGGCCCGAGGACGCCAAGGGCCCTTTCTTCACCCCGGAGCAGCGGCTTCTCATTCTGGACTCGTGGCGGCGGAGCGCCATCCCCGCGGGCGACTTCGCGCCGCTCGTGGGCGTCTCCCGGCACACGATCTATGCCTGGAAGAAACGGTTTGACCGCGAGGGGCCCGGGGGTCTCGTCGACCATCCGCGCGGCACCGTCAAGGGGAGCCGTCTTCCGGACCTGACCAAGCGCGCGATTCTCATGCTCAAGGAGTCCAACCCGAATTACGGCTGCGAACGGATCAGCGACCTCCTGGCCCGAGGGCCCGCGCTCCAGGCGAGCGCCACCGCGGTCACCAAGGTGCTCAAGGAAGCGGGATACGTCTTCGACGAGATCCCCACCCGCTCCCACCCCGATCACATCCGGGAATTCGAGCGCGCCCGGCCCAACCAACTCTGGCAGACCGATCTATTCACGTTCATCCTCAAGCGCCAGAACCGGCGGGTCTACCTGGTCGCCTTCATGGACGACCACAGCCGGTTCATCGTGTCGTACGGTCTTCACGCGAGCCAGTCCGCGGCGCTCGTCATGGAGGTCCTCCGTGCCGGGATCAGCTCCTACAATCCGCCCGAGGAGATCCTCACCGACAACGGGAGCCAGTACATCACCTGGCGCGGGAAGAGCGCGTTCGCCAAGGAGCTCGAGAAGCGCGGCATCCGGCACGTCGTGTCCGCGCCGCAACACCCTCAGACCCTCGGCAAAATAGAACGCTACTGGGGGACGCTCTGGCGAGAATGTCTGGAGTCCGCGATCTTCCTCGATCTGGAAGACGCGCGCCGGCGGATCGGGCTCTTCACGGACCATTACAACTTCTCAAGACCTCACAGAAGCCTGGACGGGCTCGTCCCGGCGGACCGGTTCTTCGGCTCCGCTCCGGAGGTCCTGAAAACCCTCCGCGCCCGTGTCGCGGCGAACGCGCTTGAGCTCGCCCGGAACGGGATCCCGAAGAAACCCTTCTACATCACCGGTCAGGTGGGCGGGCAGCCATTCAGCGTGCACGCCGAAGGCGAGCGCATGATCATGACAGGCCCCCGCGGCCGCGAGGAGGTCGACCTCGCCCCGCCTCCCCAGCTCGTCCAGGGCCCCGAGTGGCCGGCGTCGCTCTGCCCCGACGGATCGCCGGACCCGAACGCTCCGGATCCCGACGATGCCGAGGACGGCACATCGGAAGCTGACCAGCCCGCCCCGCCCGAAGACCCGAAGCCTGAGAACGGAGGATCCCGATGAGCGACACCGCCGAAGCCACCCTTCCCGCTCCCGCAATCGCCCCAGCGTCGGCGACCGCGCCGGTCCCGAACGACTCCGGGGCCGCGGAGCTGCAGATGCGCCGCCGCGCGGCGGCGGTGCTCGAGGTCCTGGGTGGGGCCAAGAGTCCCCCCGAAGCGGCCGAGGGCCTCGGGATCGCGCTCCCCAGCTACTACCTTCTCGAGGCCCGGGCGCTCCAGGGACTCGTTTCGGCCTGCGAGCCCAAGCCCCGGGGCCGGGCCCCGGGCGAGGGAAAAACCTTCCTGGCTCTCAAGCGCGAGAACGAGCGCCTGCGGCAGGACCTCACGCGGACCCAGGCCTTGACGCGGGCGGTCCAGCGAGCGGCCGGGATGATGCAGACGAAGGAGGACGCCCCTCATGCAGACGCCCCCGTACGACGGCGCCGGCGGGCCACCGCGCGGGCCCTCCGGGCCGCCCGCGAGCTCGTGCCGGCATCCGACTCCCCAAGACCCTCCCTTCCTACCTCCCCGCTGGCCGTAGAACCTCAGCCTTAATGGCAAGGAGGTTCTATGGTCCAGCGTGGGAGGCCAACGTCGGCCTTGTCGATGGTGAAGCGGTTGAAAGGAACGTCCATGGCGAAGGAGCGGGTGCTTGTCATCCTTGAGAATCTGGGAGGGGCGCTCCCGGTGGCGGAGGCGTGCCGGACATTGAGGGTGAGCCCGGCACTCTTCCACCGGAAGAGAATGGCCATGCTCGCGGCGGCCCTCCGGTCGCTCGCCCCCCGACCGCCGGGGCGGCCGGTTCGGAAAGCGCCTGAGGAGGAACGGCGCGTCCGCGAGCTCGAGGAGAAGATCGAGCGGCTGGAAGAGGATCTTGCCTTCACTCGCGCGCGGGAAGAGCTGGCGCTCCTCGTTCCCTGGACCCGCCGGAGAGAAAAAAAGGCCCGAGTCTATCGCACGTTCTGGCGCGCGGCCGTGCCGTCGAGACCGCCCGCCGGCTCAAGCGCCGCCGGGGCGAGTCTTGGACCCGGGTCGCCCGTCGGCTCGGCATAAGCTCAAGGACTCTCTATGCCTGGCGACGAGGCCTTTATGCCAGGCAACCGGTCGGGCGTCCTCAGGCGATGCTCGACCCGACCACATCGGACTTGGTCGAGGACCTCCTCCGAACCGTGGGCCCCGACATCGGGATGCCCACGCTCCGGGCCTTCCTGCCCTGGGCCCCGCGCGGCCCGCTTGAGCGTCAACTTCGGAAGTACCGCTTGGGCCACCGCCGGCGGCGGAGGGCGAGGCTCTATCAGCTCCACTGGCTGAAGCCGGGGTCGGTCTGGGCCGTGGATCTCGCCGATCCGCCTGCTCCCGTGGAAGGCGGCGGACGGGTTGTCCTCGCCGTCCGCGATCTGGCCTCGCGCTACACGATCGCCTGGATCCCCCTTCCCTGCGGCACGGCCCAGGAAGTCTCCCTCGTTATGGGTCGGCTTTTTCGTCGACACGGTGCGCCCCTTGTCCTGAAGAGCGATAACGGCTCGTGCTTCATCGCTTCCCGATTCAGAACTCTGTTGGCTCGATTCGGCATCGTTCACCTTCGCTCGCCACGCGCCTGGCCCCAGTACAACGGCGCCTGTGAAGCGGGCATCGGTGTCCTCCGCGCGCTCACCGACACCGCCGCGGCGAGTCGCGGTGAGCCGGACTACTGGACGTCCGAGGATTTGGAAGAAGCGCGCGCGCGGGCCAATGATCTTCTGAGGCGCCGCGGCACGAAGGCGTTCTCGGCCCGCAAGATGTGGAATGTCAGGCGCCAGGTGAAGATCCGGGATCGGCGGCATTTCCGAACTACACTTCGCCGTCACCTGGCCGATCTCAGGAAGCTCGATCCGAACCACCGTCGTCACCGGGCTCGTCTCCGCCGGAAGGCGATCCAGCAGGCGCTGATCGACCTGGGCTATCTTCAGGTGCGATCCGGCTGGGTCCGGGCACGCTCCACCGGCCG
>JBGPCZ010000240.1:0-3100 GCA_041482015.1 Planctomycetota bacterium
CGCACCGTGCAGGTCGAGCTCCGCGTCTCCTTGATCCGCCGCTTCCTCACCGATGACCTCGACTTCGTCGGTACGGCCAAGAACTACATCGACGTGAGCGATTTCTACGAGCTTTCCCGCCGCGTCATCTGTCCCCCGAGGAGCCACGGCAAGCTCGGCGGGAAGAGCTCGGGGCTGTTTCTGGCGGCCCAGATCGTTCGGAAGTCGCCCGAGTACGCCGACGCGCTCGGACGCATCCGGATCCCCAGAACGTGGTACGTCACGTCGGACGGAGTCCTGAACTTCATCGAGTTCAATCAGCTTCAGGATGTCTACAACCGGAAGTATCTGGAGATCGAGGAGGTGCGGCGCGAGTACCCGCACATCGTCCAGGTTTTCAAGGACTCCCACTTTTCGCCGGAGATCGTCAAGGGCCTGTCCGTCGCGCTCGACGACCTCGAGGGGCGCCCCCTCATCGTCCGCAGCTCCAGCCTGCTGGAGGACCGCATCGGGTCGGCGTTCTCCGGCAAGTACAAGAGCCTTTTCCTGGCCAACCAGGGCACCAAGAGCGAGCGCCTGAGCGCGCTGATGGACGCCATCGCCGAGGTCTATGCCTCGATCTTCGGGCCGGATCCCATCGAATACCGCGCCGCGCGCGGCCTTCTGGACGTGCACGAGGAAATGGGCGTGATGATCCAGGAGGTCGTGGGCAGCCGCGCCGGCAGGTACTTCCTGCCGACGTTCGCCGGGGTCGCATTCTCAAACAACGAATTCCGCTGGTCGGCACGGATCAAGAGAGAGGACGGTCTGGTACGCCTCGTGGCGGGCCTCGGAACGCGCGCGGTGGACCGCCTCGGTGACGACTACCCGGTGCTGATCGCACCGGGCCAGCCTGGCCTGAGGGTGAACGTCACTCCCGACGAGGTGGTCCGCTACTCGCCGAGGAAGCTCGACGTCATCAACATGGAGTCGGGGCGCTTCGAGACCGTCACGTTGAAGGACCTCCTCGCGGAGTGCGGCCCGGAGATCCCCGGCGTGCAACAGATTGTCTCGCTCGCGGATGGAGAAAGCATCCACCGGCCCCTCCTGATCGACTGGGCGTCGGACACGGACCGCCTCGTCGTCACCTTCGACGGGCTCATCGAGTCCACGCCCTTCCTCACCCAGATGCGCGCGCTGCTCCGCCTCCTCAAGGAGAAGACCGGCGGGCCGGTGGACATCGAGTTCGCCTCGGATGGAAGGGACTTCTATCTCTTGCAGTGCCGGCCGCAGAGCTTCTCGGAGGACGTCGCGTCGGCTCCGATCCCGCGCGATCTGGCCGCCGACAAGGTGATCTTCGAGGCGCGGCGCTACGTCTCGAACGGGCGCATGCCGGACATAACGCACATCGTCTACGTCGACCCGGATCGCTATGCCGCGCTCGAGGACGGCGCCAGCCTGAGGCGCACGGGGCGCGCGGTCGGCCGGCTCAACAAGGTGCTGCCGAAGCGCCAGTTCATCCTCATGGGGCCCGGCCGCTGGGGCAGCAGGGGCGACCTGAAGCTCGGCGTCCCCGTCACCTACTCGGACATCAACAACACGGCCGCTCTCATCGAGATCGCACGGAAGCGGGGCAACTACGTCCCGGACGTCTCCTTCGGCACCCACTTCTTCCAGGACCTGGTCGAAGCCTCCATCCGCTATCTCCCGCTCTTCCCGGACGACCCCGACATCGCGTTTCACGAGAAGTTCCTGAGGGAGGCGCCCGACATCCTGGCCGACGTGGCGCCGGAGTTCGCGGATCTCGAGGGCACGGTCCGGGTCATCGACGTGCCTCGCGCCACTCAGGGCCTCGTCCTCCGCGTGTTGCTGAACGCGGACCAGGACCGCGCCGTCGGCTACCTCACGAGCCCGGGCGGCGGGGAGGAGGTCGCGACGGAAAGGAAGCGCGTCCCGGAGCCGGTGCCCGCGGAAGACCACTCGCGTTGGCGCCTCGGCATGGCCGAGCGCATCGCCGCCTCAGCCGACGCGGTGCGCTTCGGCATCAAAGGGGTCTACCTCTTCGGCAGCACCAAGAACGGCACTGCGGGTCCCGGCAGCGACATCAACCTCCTCGTTCATCTCTCCGGCACCGCGGAGATGCGCAGGGACCTGCTGGCCTGGCTTTCGGGCTGGAGCCTCTGCCTCGCCGAGATGAACTACCTCCGCACCGGCGTGAGGCGGGACGGTCTGCTGGACGTCCACGTCGTGACCGACGAGGACCTCGTGAGCCCGTTGGGCTATGCGGCCAAGATCGGCGCCGTCACCGACGCGGCGCGGCCCCTGCCGGTCGGAAAGCCGGCTTCAGGATGACCCCTTCGTTCCTTCGGCCATTCATCTTGACGAGGATGGGATCTCGGAACCTCACGTGCTTCACGCACGACTTCTCCTCGACCACCGGCTGGGCGGAAAGCCAGTCCCAATCGATGAAGCCGTCGCCCAGCTCCGGGTTCACGGTGAAGTAGCCGGTGTTGTTGACGGTCAGGTTCTGGAAGAAGTGCGTCCCTTGCGACGGGGTGACCCGGAAGTCCTTGAAGCCGGTCTCGACGATGACGCGCGCGCCGGAGATCTGATCCCAGGTCACCGGGATCCCGAGGAAGGGATCCGCCGAGCCCCACCGCCCAACCCCGAAAAGGACGTAGGGAATCTGCCGGGCCGCCAGGGCGGCGTTGAACTCGGCCACCTCGGAGGCGGCGACACGGCTGCGGGAGCGGTCGAAGCGGTCGTAGTCGACGACGACGAGGTCGCGCACGCCCTCGATGCGGCCGTTGCCGAGGACGGTCGCGCTCTGGCAGATCAGATCCTCGCGCTCCACGTTCCCGATCTCCAGCTCGATCAGCTCGCGCGAGAGGGCCAGCGGGCGCAGTTGCAAGAAGCCGAACTCCTTTGGCGTCGCGGGCGGCGTGGAAAGGTTGACGGCGAATTCGATCTCCACCGGAGCGCCGGTGCCCTGTGCCGAGACCTCCAGAAGAAGAGCGAGGATCTCCGGGAGCGGGAAGATCTGGTGCTTGAGGATGGGCGAAAAGGTCACGAGGCGGACGCCGGGGCGAGCGATCCCATCGTAGACCGCCTCGTTCTCGTGAGAGTACGTGGAGCCGACCGC
>JBGPCZ010000241.1:0-3023 GCA_041482015.1 Planctomycetota bacterium
AACTTCACCGCCTCGTCCGTCAGCCGGTCGGTGAGGTACTCGCCCTTCGGGCCGTCCTCGAGCGTGGGGATCTTGTAGGGGGAGAAGTAGCTGGGCGGCTGGCCCTTGTCGCAGCCGCCGCGGTTGAGGTCGAAGCCCTGGTGCTCGGGGAAGAACTCGGGCGGGCCGAGGTGCCACTTGCCGATCGACGCCGTCGCGTATCCCGCGCCCTTCAGCACTTCGGCGATCGTGACCTCCTCGAGCGGGAGGTGCTTCGTCCAGTCGGGGATCCGGAGCTTCGCCTTCGGATGCTTCTCGCCGGGGATGTAATCCGTGAGGTGGAGCCGCGCGGGATACTTTCCGGTCATGAGGCCCGCGCGGGTCGGGGAGCAGACTGTGCACGCGGAGCAGGCCTGCGTGAACTTCAGGCCCTCGCGGGCGAGGCGGTCGATGTTCGGCGTCTCGTAGAGCGGGCTTCCCATGCACCCGAGGTCGGTCCAGCCCATGTCGTCGATGAGAAAGAAGACGACGTTCGGCCGGTCGGGCCGCACTCCCGCCGCGGAGCCGAGGCTGCACGCCGCGATCGCGAGGAGGGCGAGCGTTCTCATGCCCATCTAACCGAGAGGGGGAACAATCGTTGCGCGACCCGGTATTATAGTACGAACCCGAGGGACCTCCCATGAACCGGCCCTTCTTCGCGCTGGCTCCGCTGCTGGTCGCGTGCGCGCTCCAGGACGACAGGCTGCCCGCTCCGCCCGACCCGCTCTACGAGACGCGGGAGAAGCACGACCCCAACGGCATCGGCAAGTTCTTCATGAACCGCGAGATCGCCCACATCATGGGGCCCGGCGGCATCCCGTGGCTGGAGCGGCCGGAGCGCGAGGACGAGGAGCGTCCGACGAAGGTCATCGAGGCCCTCGAGCTCAAAGGGGAGGAGGTCGTCTGCGATTTCGGCGCGGGCAGCGGCTACTACACATTCCGGCTCGCCCCGAAGGTCCCGAAGGGGAAGGTCCTCGCCGTCGAGATCCAGGACGACATGATCAAGGAGCTCAAGAAGAACATCGAGGCGAAGAAGACGGCGAACGTCGAGGTGATCAAGGGGACCGAGAAGGACCCGAAGCTGCCCGAGAAGGGCGTGGACCTCCTCCTCATGGTCGACGTCTACCACGAGCTGGAATTTCCCTACGAGACGATGCTCGCGATCCGGAAGGGGCTCAAGCCCGGCGGGCGGGTGGTCCTCGTGGAGTTCCGGAAGGAGGACCCGAAGGTCCCGATCAAGGAAGTGCACAAGATGTCGGAGGAGCAGATCAAGAAGGAGATGGCGCTCTTCGGGCTGACCCACGTGAAGACCGTCGGTACGCTTCCCTGGCAGCACATCGCGATTTACAAAAGATGAAAGGTGAATCCAGTGACGGAAGGCGGGGAGGGTCGTCTTCCATCCATGCCTGAATCAACGAAGACGCGCGACTGGCCGATTGTTCTCTCCGTCTTCCTGGCGATCGCCGTGGTGGGCGGGGGGCTCGCCGGGTGGGTGCGGTGGTCGCGCCGGTCGCAGGAAGGGGTCACGCTCACGTACGCCATCGACCCCGCGGAGGCGATGAAGCTCAACCCGGCGCAGATCGGGAAGGGGGTCGGGGACGTGCTTTTTCGGCGCCTGGAACGGTTGGGGGCGGCCGAGGTCAAGTGCGAATTCCTGGACAGGACCGCGGAACAGCCCGACCGGGTCACGATCACGATCACGGGAATCGACCCGGCCCGGGTTCCGGACTACCGGCGCCTGCTGGCGTTGATGGGCCGCCTGGAACTGTGCGGCGTGGCTTCCGAGCCGGTGCAACTGCGGTTCAGCAAAGACCGGGTCGTCCCCGTGGGATTCCGGCCGGTGGACAATCCCAACCCGTTCCAGCGCGCGGAGTACTCGACCTGGAGCGGATCCCAGATCCTGGTCGAACAGGCATCGGTGATCGCCCCCCGCCATATCATCGCGAGCGAGGCAAGGCAGAGCCTGGATTCCGTCGGGTCTTCCCAATGGGTCACGACCTTTGAGCTGGATGCGGAGGGCGCCAGGCTTTTCGATGAGGCGGCGAAGATCCTTTTCAACATGAAACCCAGGGGAATGATCGCGATCCTTCTCGATGGCAGGCTGCGGAGCGCCCCGGTCATCATGTCGGATCATTTCGACGGGCACGGCCAGATCTCGGGGGCGAAGAGCGAGCAGGAGGCGAAAGACCTCGCGATCACGCTCCAGAGCGGACCTCTCCCGGCGCGGCTGGGAAGGATGAAGGGCGGCGTGTTCGTTCCCGGCGAGCCCGAGGCGGAGCGTCGGTTCGGCCCCGGCAAGTGATCAGCGGTCGAGGTGCCGCCGGCGGTAGTCGGCGGTGGCGGCCTCGACGCGCGAGCGGTCGAGGCCGAACTGTTCCAGGCTGTAGCGGTGGACGCCGTGCTTGTGCTGCGGGTTCGCGGCGAGCCACGCGCGCATGCGCTCCTCGAACGCGGGAGTGAAGGGGTAGCCGAACGTCGCGTAGATCGACCGCACCGCCGCGACCGGGTCGGCCATGAGCGCGCGGTAGGAGACGTCAAGGAGCCGTGCGCCCGCCGCGGCGCGCGAGGCCTCCGAGCTCCGGTACGCCTCCAGGTACCAGCCCAGGCTCGCCTCGCCGATCGCCCGCGGGTCCACGTCGTCGGTGAGGAAGCTGCGCACGATCGCGATCAGGCTACAGAGCGAGGGGATCGATTCCAGCGGGTCGCGGTGCGTCTGGACCACGCTGGCATCGGGGAAGGCGCCGAGGAGCGCGTCCAGGAAGAAGAGGTGGGCGGGCGACTTGCTCACCCAGCGGCGATGGCTGACCCCCGACTGGAGGATCTGCACCTGCCGGCGGAATTCCATGTAGGCCTCGCGCGCCTCGTCCGCGGTCGCGGCCAGCATCCGCTTCCAGTAGGCCGGGATGTCGAAGTAGAGCAGGAAGGTCGAGCTGAAGGCCGAGGTTTCCGCCAGGTGGTAGCACTCCTCGGGACCGCGCGGGTCGATCGCGTGGGCGGTCATCACG
>JBGPCZ010000242.1:0-2861 GCA_041482015.1 Planctomycetota bacterium
CCCAGGCGATGTACGCGAAGGTCAAGCAGTCCGACCCTTCGCACTTCAAGGAGCCGATGCGCCCCGTCGAACAGGTGACGTGGCCGCAGGCCGCGCTCTTCTGCAACATCCGCTCGGAGGCCGAAGGGTTGGAGCCCTGCTACCGGGACGACACCACCTGCGACTTTGCGAAGAACGGGTACCGGCTGCCGACGGAGGCGGAGTGGGAGTATGCCTGCCGCGCGGGGAGCGACTCGGAGACCTCCTGGGGCTCGGCCAAGCCGGGCGAGTTCGCGTGGTTCGCGGAGAACGCCGGCAAGACCACCCACCCGGTCGCGCAGAAGAAGGCCAATGCCTGGGGCCTCTACGACATGAACGGCAACGTCGCCGAGTGGTGCAACGACGTGTACAAGAAGGACTACTACGGCGAGAGCCCGAAGGAGAACCCGCGCGGGCCGACCCCGAAGGACGTGGACCCCTACGTGCTCCGCGGAGGCGCGTGGAACTCCAGCGCGGCCGCGCTCCGCTCCTCCTACCGCGCGGGAGAGAACCCCGGGTTTTCCGACGCCTGCCTGGCCCGCGACGCCATCGGCTTTCGCTGTGCCCGCAACGCCCCGAAGCCGGCGCCCAAGTCTGGCTACCTCCAGGACAAGGGCCCTTTGAAGACCGGGATCGTGTACGAGGACATCTACCTCGAGCACAAGACCGGCGCCGGATTCCCCGAGCGCCCCGAGCGCCTCGAGGCCATCGTCAAGAGCCTCAAGGAGAAGGGTCTTTTCGAGAAGGCCGAGCGCATCCATCCCATGGCGGGCGTCGAGGAGTGGATCACGGCGATCCACTCGGCGGAGTACATGGCGCGCGTGAAGAAGACGTGCGAGGCGGCCAAGGACGAGATCACGCACATCGACACGGGCGACATGCCGGTCTGCGCGAAATCCTATGACGTCGCGCTCGCGGCCGTGGGCGGCGTGCTCGCCGCGTGCGACGCGGTCGCCGAGGGCAGGATCAAGAACGCCTTCTGCGCGATCCGCCCGCCCGGCCACCACGCGGGACGGGAGAAGGCGATGGGCTTCTGCCTCTTCAACAACGTCGCGATCGCCGCCCGCTTCCTCCAGAAGAAGCACAAGCTTGCGAGGATCCTGGTCGTCGATTGGGACGTCCACCACGGGAACGGCACGCAGGACGCGTTCTACTCCGACGGGACGGTCATGTACTTCAGCACCCACCTGTCGCCCTTCTACCCTCGGACGGGAAACGCCGACGAGACCGGCGAAGGAAACGGCAAAGGGCGCATCCTGAACGTACCGCTCCCCGAGGGCGCGGGGGACGCCGAGGTCCTCAAGGCTTACGAGGAGAAGCTCAAGCCCGCGGCGCTCGCGTTCAAGCCCGACTTCGTGCTGGTCTCGTGCGGGTTCGACTCGCACGTCCACGACACCCTGGGCCGGCTCGCGATCACGAGCGAAGGCTTCGGGAAGATGACGAAGATCGTCAAGGAGATTGCGGCCGCCAGCGCCAAGGGCCGCGTCGTCTCGATGCTCGAAGGCGGGTACAACCTCGACAACCTGGCCAGCGCCTCCGAGGCGCACGTGCGCGCCCTGATGGAGTGACGCCCGCACCATGCTCTTCCACACCTGGGTCTTCGCGGTCTTCTTCCTGATCGTCTTCCCCGTCTACCTGATCGTCCGGAAGAACAACTCGGTCATGAACGTCTGGCTCATGATCGCGTCCTATGCCTTCTACGGCTGGTGGAACCCGCTCTACCTCGTCCTCCTCTTCGGCTCCTCCGCGGTGGACTACCTGATGGTCCTGTTCATGGAGAAGAGCGAGAGCCCGCGGACCCGGAAGATCTGGCTCGTCATCAGCCTCGTCAGCAACTTCGGGCTGCTGGGCGTCTTCAAGTACGCCGGGTTCCTCGTCGACAACGTGAACGCGCTGCTCATCGCGGTCCACGCTCCCTACGCGATCCCGAACCCCGACATCGTCCTCCCGATCGGGATCTCGTTCCACACGTTCCAGTCGATGAGCTACACCATCGACGCGTACCACCGGAAGATCCAGACCGAGCGGAGCTTCGTCCGCTTCCTCACGTTCGTCTCGTTCTTCCCCCAGCTGGTGGCCGGCCCGATCGAGCGCGCGAGCAACCTGCTCCCCCAGTTGCAGGGCACACCGGTCGTCACGAAGCGGGATATGGTCGACGGCTTATCGCTCTTCGTCGTGGGCTTCTTCAAGAAGGTCGCGATGGCGGACTTCCTGTCGATCTACGTCGACCGGATCTACGCCCACCCCGAGTCGTTCCAGTCCTCGCACCTGCTGATGGCAACGTTTGCCTTTGCGTGGCAGATCTACTTCGATTTCAGCGGCTACACGGACATGGCGCGCGGCATCGCCTGCTTCATGGGCTTCCGGCTCATGCTCAACTTCAACAATCCCTACGTGGCGACGGGCCTCGGCGATTTCTGGAACCGGTGGCACATCAGCCTGTCGACCTGGTTCAAGGACTACGTCTACTTCCCCCTCGGCGGCAACCGCGGCGGGAAGTGGTTCACGTACCGGAACATGGTCGCAACGATGCTCATCTCGGGCCTCTGGCACGGCGCCGCGTGGGGCTACATCATCTGGGGCGCGCTCCACGCCGTGGGTCGGGTCGTCACGCGCGAGCTGGAGCAGTCGTCGATCTACCGCGATCGCGTCCCCAAGATCGTCAAGCAGCTCGGGGTCTTCGTCTTCGTCAGCTTCACGTGGATCTTCTTCCGCGGGCAGACCTGGGGGAAATCCTGGCTCGTCCTCAGCCGGATCTTCACGACCGGCTGGGTCAACCCGGAGTTTCCCGGGCTCGCGCTCCTCCTGATCTTCGCGATCTGGATCTACCAGTTCCTCTACAC
>JBGPCZ010000243.1:0-2549 GCA_041482015.1 Planctomycetota bacterium
CGATCCGAAGGAGGGCCAGCGGCTCATCGAGCCTTTGCGAAGTTTCGGCACCCCCGTGGGGCAGCACGTCGGCGTCCATTCCTACGTCGCCTGGCAGCAGACCTTCGATCCCCTGCTGACCGCCGGCGCCCGCAATTACTGGAAATCCCACAATTTCGCGACCCTCGAGGACGGACTCCTCGACACCGCCATCGAGTTCGCCGGGACGCTGCCCTCGCCGCAGTGCGAGATCTTCCTCGCGTCGATCGGCGGCGCCACCGCGCGGCCGGCCCCGGACTCCGCGGCGTACGCGCAGCGCGACGCCAATTTCGTCATGAACGTCCACGGCCGCTGGGACGACGCGGCCGACGACGGGCTCGGCATCGCCTGGGCGCGCGCTTTCTTCCAGGCCGCAGCACCCTTCGCCACCGGCGGCGCGTACGTCAACTTCCTCACCGCCGACGAAGGCGATCGCGTGCGGTCCGCCTACGGCCCGAACTACGATCGCCTCGCCCAGGTAAAACGCACGTACGACCCGGACAACCTCTTTCGGATGAATCAGAACATCGAGCCGGCCTGAGCAATGTCGGGGCTCGGCCCGTCCAGGGCCGCGCCGACGAAAAATGGCCCTTGACGGTCTCGGTGGTTGTCCGTACACTTAACCGTATGGTTAACTATAACCAGCGCGAGCTCGACCTCGCCTTCGGCGCCCTCGCCCACCCGATTCGCCGGGGAATCCTCGCGCGCCTGTCGTCCGGAGAAGCGACGGTGGCGGAGCTCGCCAAGCCCTTCAAGGTCTCCGCCCCGGCGATCAGTAAGCACATGCGGATCCTGGAAGAGGCGGGCATGCTCTCGCGGACGAAGCACGGGCGCGAGCACCGCTGCCGGCTGGAACAGAAGCGGATGAAGGCGGCGGAGGCCTGGATCGAGCACCACCGGCAGCTCTGGAACGACCGCTTCGACGCCCTCGAGCGCTATCTCAAGGAGAACCCCTGACATGAGCACGGCCAAGAAGATCGAAAGCGACTCCGATCGCGAGATCGTGGTCACCCGCCTCATCGACGCGCCCATCGCACGCGTCTGGCGGGCCTGGACCGACCCGGTGGAGGTCGTCCGCTGGTGGGGGCCGCACGGCTTCACGACCGACGCCGACAATCGCGAGTTCAAGCCGGGGGGCTTCTGGCGGCACACGATGATCGGCCCCGACGGGACCCGTTACCCGAACGAGGCCAGGTTCGAAGAGATCGTCGAGATGGAGCGCATCGTCTACAGCCACGGCGGGGGAAAGTCGGACGGGCCCGGAGTCCGGTTCCGCTCCACCGTCACCTTCAAGGACCGCGGCGGCATGACCGAGCTGACCATGCGCGGCGTTTTCGACACCGCCGCGATGCGCGAGCATGCGGTCAAGGAGTACGGCGCGATCGAGGGCGGGAAGCAAACGCTCTCGCGCCTGGCGGCGCACGTGCAAGGAGAGTTCGTCGCCTCGCGCCTCTTCCAGGCACCGCGCGAGCGCGTGTGGAAGGCGTGGAGCGACCCGGCCGAGCTCGGGAGGTGGTTCGGTCCGAAGGGGTTCGAAACGATCCTCGCGAAGCTCGATTTCCGCGCCGGCGGCACCTACCACTACGGGATCAAGGGAAACGGCGTCGAGATGTGGGGGAAGTGGGTCTTCCGCGAGATCGAGCGGCCCGCGAAGCTCCTCTTCGTGCAGTCGTTCTCCGACAAGGACGGCGGCCTGGGAGTCCACCCCCTGGCGCCCACGTGGCCGACGCAGACCTTGTCCACGATTCTCCTCCAGGACTTCGGGCCGAAGACGCTCGTCACCGTGTACTGGGCGCCTCTCGACGCCACCGAGGCCGAGATCAAGACGTTCCGCGATAACATGGCCGGCATGAACGAGGGCTGGGGCGGCACCTTCGCGCGCCTCGACGCCCACCTCGCGGAGAACGCATGAACTCCCACGACCGGCCGGCGTTCGAGTTGGTCCTGACCCGCGTGATCGCAGCTCCGCGCGAGCGGGTGTTCGCCGCCTGGTCGGAGCCCGCGCAGCTGAGGCGCTGGTTCTCGCCGCACCCCTACACGCTCCCCCTCTGCGAGATGGACTTCCGTCCGGGCGGCCGCTTCCACATGGCGATGCGCTCCCCTGAGGGGGTGGACCACGAGTTCACCGGCGTCTACAAGGAGATCGTGCCCCCCTCGAAGCTCGTCTTCACGGGGGAATTCCCCTACGGGCCGGCCGACCAGATCCTGACGACCGTCACCTTCGAAGCCGAGGGAACCCATACCAAGCTGACGATGCGCCAGACCTTCTCCGTGCTCACGCCGGAGACCGAGCCTCACGCCAAGGGGGCAGAACTTGGATGGACCGCGACGCTCGACCAGCTGCAGGCGCTGGCGGAGTCGGGGAACCGATGACCCGCCGGCCTCGTCAGCGCCTCGCCGCAGGCTCGAGGACCTCGTCGCGGAACAGCGGCCGGCCCGCTTGGGAGATCCAGAAGCCGTAGATCGCCGGTGCGAGGATGAAGGCGAGCGCCAGGATCATCGGCCCGGCGTACCAGCCGGCGGGGTACGGC